>CAZQVZ010000380.1:0-5767 GCA_964596895.1 uncultured Myxococcaceae bacterium | reverse complement strand
GCGCGGCTCTTCTACAACGACTACGACGCCGAGCGCGTCAACGTGAAGTCCTCGAAGATCCTCGAGACCCTGACCGCCCTGCGCGACGCGGGCGTGCCCATCCACGGCGTCGGCTTCCAGGGCCACGTCTCCTTCAACTACTACCCCAGCGAGGCGCAGCTCACGCAGAACCTCACCCGCTTCCACGCCGCGGGGTTCGTCACCCACATCTCCGAGATGGACGTGCGGACCTCGTCCCTGCCGGAGCTGACGACGGCGCAGCGGCTGCAGTTGCAGGCGGACGTGTACCGGGGCGTGGCCAACGCCTGCAGCGCGCTGCTGGGCTGCACCGGGCTGACCACCTGGGGCATCACCGACAAGTTCACCTGGCTGACGCCGCAGGAGATGCCGCTGCCGTTCGACACGAACTACCAGCGCAAGCCCGCGTTCGACGCTTTGGAGCAGGCCTTTGGGAGAGACGTTCCATGAGATTCGCCGCAGTCCCCTTGTTGCTCACCCTGGGCGCGCTCGGCGCCTGTGCCGTGGACCTCGTGACGCCTTCGGACCGGGCGTGTGACGAATTGCACCCGTGTCAGGCGGGGCAGTGGTGCCGCGTGGACACCTGCACCAGCACCCCTCCGGACGAGTGGGACGGGGATGGAGGCACCGACGCGGGTGAAGACCTCCCGGACGGCGGCACGAGCGACGGGGGCCAGGGCGATGCCGGCACCGGCGACGGCGGAACGGACGGGGGCGAGGTGCCCGTGGTGACCGTCACCGTGCAGCCCTCCTCCTGGGCCATGTTGGTGGGGACGCAGAAGATCTTCTCCGCGCAGGTGGAGGGCGTCACCAACACCGAGGTCCTCTGGGACTACACGCCCAAGGCCGCAGGCGGCAGCATCAGCGCGCAGGGCGCCTTCACCGCCCCCACCGTGGCAGGCACGTATCAAGTGACCGCGACCAGCGTGGCCGAGCCCACGCTGTCCACCAGCGCCGCGGTCACCGTGCATGACGGCCCGCCGACGGCAGGGCTCATCGCCTGGTACTCGGCGGACCTGCTCCTGGGGCAGGGAGGGGTGTTGCCCGAGGACGGCGACCCGGTGAACGAGTGGAAGGACCTCAGCGGCCACGGCCACCACCTCCAGCAGATGTCCGGGACCTTCCAGCCGGTGTTCAAGACCGAGGTGATCAAGGGCCTGCCGACGGTGGTCTTCGACGGCCGGGATGACCGCCTCACCGCCCCGCCGTTCGCGCAGGTCTACGAGCAGCCGAACACCGTGGTGCTCGTCTCCCGCGTGATCGATAAGGTCACCACCTTCTTCGACACGTCGGTGGCGGCCTCACGGCACCGCCTGAAGTCCGCGGACCTGGGCGGGTTGAACTGGACCATCCAGATGATCGCCACCGGGTTCGCCCAGCCGGCGCAGAAGAACCTCACCGTCGGCTCCATCCTGCGTTCGGTGCACATCTTCAATGGGCTCGACTCGCGGCAGCTCTTCAACAACCAGGAGCCGGCGGCCACGAACTACAACAGCCTGGGCAACGCGGGGCTGGGCGGCATCCAGTTGGGGCTGCGGCACGACGGGCTCCCGGATGACGCGGACCCTGCCAAGACCGGGCCGGCGGAGATCGCCGAGGTGCTCGTGTACGACGACGCGCTGGACGAGGCGGCGCTGAACCTGCTCGAGGCGTACCTCTCCAAGCGCTACGCGCCGTAGGCGGGCGGGCCCGTCAGCCCCCAAACGGCTCCGGCGGCGGCTGGGCCGGCGCTGGCGCGCCTGGGGGCGGCGGCGGTACGGGCGGGCCCTTCGGCAGTGGGAGGGCGCGCCCGCCCCGGAACCCGCGCAAGCGGACGTAGCGCTTGAAGTCCTCTTCGAAGCGCTCAGGAGAGACACCGAGCACGCGGGTGAAGGCTTCGTCGAACTCGAGCCCCTCCTGCATGGCGGCGAGCACGTCCCGGAGCTGCGCCTGCCCATAGCGGCGGATGAGGAACGAAAACCCATGGTGGGCGGCGGCGTAGACGAGGTCGCTCTGGTCCCGGTAGAGCGGGTCCGGGTTGCCGAGCGGATCTTGCAGGGGGTTGTTCCGCATGAACCGGGCGAGGTCCTCCAGGGTGGGCCAGCGGTACGCCTGCTTCGCCGTCCAGGACGACATGCCCTCGCGGAACCACAGGGGGATGTACCGGCGCCGCCACTTCGTCCGGTCCGAGGCCTGCTGGTACATGACCACGTGGGTGAGCTCGTGCAGGACCAATTCGTCGATGTCTGCCTGCGCCGCGCCAAAGAGGGACCAGGTGCGCGGAGACTGGATGAGCACGTCGTCGTAGCGCGCCCAGGCCTTGAGCCAGGCGTAGCCGCGGCGGCCCACGGCGCGCTCGAGATCCTCGTGCGTGGGCAGGAGCACCACCCGCACCGGCTCGCGCACGCCGCCCCACTGCCCAAGCTGCGGCGTGGCGCGGGAGATGGACACCTGAACGCGCTCCGCCCACGCGCGGTCCCGCTCCACGAACTCCACGGTGAAGCTCCCGGCGTCGGTGTCCACGGTGGAGGACAGGGGCCCGCGCTGCAGGTGCCCCCGGCAGCCAGCCGCGCCCACCGCGAAGGCGACCACGACCCCCGCCAGCGCCCGCGCGCTCAAGGCACCTCCGGCAGGGGCGCGCCCAGAAGCCCCAGCACCACCCGGCCAATGTCGGCCACGTCCTGCAGGCGCGGGAGGACTTCGTCCGCGGACGGTCCGAAGTAGAGCGCCGGCACCCGCTTGAGGGTGTGGCTTCTGTGGCTCAGGTCTTCCACGTTGCCGTGATCGCTGCAGACCAGGACGTGCGCGTCCGGCGGCCTGTTCAAAGCCACCGCCCGCGCAAAAGCGTCGAAGGTGCGCAGCGCGTCAGCTGCCACCGCGTGGTCCTGCGCGTGCCCGGCTTCGTCCGCGAGGTAGTGCTCGAAGAGCGTGAAGTCCGCCTCTTCTGCGACCCGCCAGAGGATCTCGGCGGCCTGCTCGGGCGTGCGGCGGGGCGCGTCCAGGCCTCGGGCGAGGGCGCGGCGCCCGTCGATGTCCGGGGTGAGCCCCTGGTCCCGGCGCGCATCGTCCAGGGTGCGCAGCGGCACCTTGCCTGCGGCCATGGAGAGCGTCGTCGCGGAGGGGCGGAGGCGGCGCCGGGCGCGTTCGGGGATGACCACGTCCGCGCGGACCGCGTCCCTGCGCGGCAGCCCCAGGACGTCCAGGTAGCCGGCCGGGTACGCGTTGGCGAACGTGGACTGCAGCCCGTGGGCGCCCAGGATCTTCGGCACCGCGTGCGCAGCGAGCAGCGCGCGCAGGGGCGCGTCTGGAAACCCCAACACGTGCTTGCCGGTGAGCTTCGGCGCCGGGAGCCCGGTGAGGATGGCGGTCTGGTTGGAGGCGCTCTGCGGCCGGCCGGGCACCCCGAAGGTGGTGTCCAGGGGGCGGAGGTGACCGCCGTGGGGCAGGCGGGTGCCGCTGCCGTCTTCGAACTGCGAGAGCAGGTACTCCGCGCGCGCGAGCGGATTGTGGACCGGATCCCGGCGGCCCATCCCCACGCCGTCGATGAACAGGAGCACCACGCGCATGCGAGGGGGCGGGCCCTAGGGCGGGCTCTGCGGCAGGCCTGCGCGCGAGAGCCGGGTGAGGACCTGCATCAGCACGTAGAGCCCGAAGGCGCCGTCTTCGGCGCGCACCACCGGGCGGGTGAGGAGCTGCTCGAGCCGCAGCAGATCCGGCCCGTCCACTCCGAGCAGGAACGCCTGCTGCGCCGCCGCCCCTTCACCCGCGAAGGCGAGCCCGCGCCGCACCGCCTCGCCGCAGGCGCGCAGGCACGCGGAGGTGTCCCCGCGCTCGTAGGCTTCGTCCGCTGCGCGCGCCCAGTCCACCAGGGCCTCGGGCGCGAGCGCGGCGGCAGGGCCCAGATGCAGCGCCGGCTTCATCTCGCCGTCAGCGCGCGCAGGTTCAGCAGAAGGGGAGAGCGGCCCTGCGCTCAGGTGCTGCTGGATCTGCCCCTCCAGCCCGCCGGACTCGTCCTCGGGGAAGTGGCCCCTGCTGCCTGGGCCGGTGGCGCCGTCGGGGCCGGAGCGCAGGGGCGGCACCACCTTCTTGTTGCGCAGGTCCCGAATCACCAGCCGGGTGATCGTCTTCAGGGCGTCCAGGATGCCGCGGCCGCTGGTGGCGCAGGTCTCGAAGTCCGGCGCGTCGTACCGGTTGAGCGACGCCTTCAGATGCGAGGTTGGCAGCGCCTGGGGCAGATCCCGCTTGTTGTACTGGAGCACGTGGGGGAACGACCTCAGGGAGAGCCCCATCTCCTCCAGGTTCTCCTCGAGGTTCTGCCAGGACTCCTGGTTGGAGGTCATGGCCTGCTCCTGCGAGTCCGCGACGAAGATGACCCCGTCCGCGCCCTGGAGCACCAGCTTCCGGGTGGCGTTGTAGAAGACCTGCCCGGGCACCGTGTACAGCGCCAGCCTCACCGCGCAGTCGCCCACGCGCTCCACCTTCACCGGGAGGAAGTCGAAGAAGAGCGTGCGGTCTCCTTCGGTGGCCAACGACATCATGTCGCCGCGGTTGGCGGGTTTGACCGACTCGTGGATCTTCCGCAGCGACGTCGTCTTCCCGGACAGCCCGGGTCCGTAGAAGACGATCTTGACGGAGATCTCCCGCGCCATCGGGTTGACCGTGCTCACGCGCGGCATCTTACACAGCCTCTCCATCTTCGCTGGTGCGGCATTCCCCCTGTGCCAAGCTCGCGGGCCTCATGTCCCGCCCGCTGGAGGACTACGCGCTCCTCGGAGACACCCAGTCTGCCGCGCTGGTGGCGAAGGACGGGTCTTTGGACTGGCTGTGCCTGCCCCGGTTCGACTCGGACGCCTGCTTCGCCGCCTTGCTGGGAGACGACGACCACGGCACCTGGCGGATCTCCCCGGTCGGTGAGGTGAAGGAGACCACCCGGCGCTACCGCGGGGACACGCTGATCCTCGAGACCTCGTGGGAGGTGGACGGCGGCGCGGTCCGGCTCGTGGACTTCATGCCGCCGCGCGGCAAGACGCCGGATCTGGTGCGCGTGGTGGAGGGCGTTGCCGGCCGCGTGGACATGCGCTTCCTCTTCCGGCCTCGCTTCTCCTACGGCCGCATCCGCCCGTGGATCCGCACCCTGGGGCCGAACGCGCTGGTCGCCGTGGCAGGTCCGGACGCGCTGGCGCTCCACGCCCGCATCCCGCTCGACGCAGAGGAGAACGAGGTCCGCGCGCGCTTCTCCGTGGGCGAGGGGGAGCGGGTGCCGTTCGTGCTCGCGTGGGGGCCGTCACACAGGCCCCTGCCGCGCCCCGTCGCGCCCCTGCAGGCGCTGGCGGAGACGGAGCGCTGGTGGGAGGAGTGGATGTCCCAGTGCTGCGCCCCTGGCGACTGGAGCGAGGCGGTGCGGCGCTCTCTGGTGACGCTGAAGGGGCTGACCTACATGCCCACCGGCGGCATGGTGGCCGCGCCCACCACGTCCTTGCCCGAGTCCCTGGGCGGGCCGCGCAACTGGGACTACCGCTACTGCTGGCTTCGAGACGCGGCGATGACCCTGCAGGCGCTCATCGCCTCCGGTTTTGGGCGGGAGGCCCTGGCGTGGCGGGACTGGATGTTGCGCGCGGTGGCGGGCGCGCCGTCGCAGATCCAGATCATGTACGGCTGCGCGGGCGAGCGGCGGCTGACGGAGCTGGAGCTGCCCTGGCTGCCCGGCTACGAGGCCTCGACACCGGTGCGCATCGGCAACGCCGCGGTGGAGCAGACCCAGCTCGACGTC
>CAZQVZ010000379.1:0-5782 GCA_964596895.1 uncultured Myxococcaceae bacterium | reverse complement strand
GCCCATGTTGGAGGTCATGTCCTGCGCCGGGTCGAACTTCTGCCGGTCGCCGGAGCTGATCCACAGCTTGCCGTCCTCACCGAAGGCGAGCCGGTGCGCGTAGTGCCCTCCGCCGGTCACCTTCGGCTCCTGCCGCCAGAGGACCTGGAGGTCCTCCAACCGGCCGCCGCCACCGTCGAGCACCAGCTTCGCCCGGCCCACCGCGGCGCCGCGCGTGTCACCTTCGCCGGCCTCCGCCCAGCTCAGGTAGACGAACCCGTTCTGGCCGAAGTCCGGGTGCAGGAGCACGTCGCCCAGGCCGCCCTGACCGCCGTACGCGACCTCGGGGACGCCGGTGATGGCGCCCGTCGCCCCGTCGGTGCCCATCACCTTCAGCGTCCCTGCCTTCTCCGTCACCAGCAGGCGTCCGTCGGGGAGGAAGGTCATGGCCCAGGGTTCGTCGAAGCGGGCCACCTCCGAGGACTCGAAGCGCGTGGGCCCGGAGGCGCCGCCGCCGGAGTCGGGCGTCTTCGGCGTCGAACTCTTGCAGGAGACGCATAGAGGAATGGCCGCGGTCAGCAGGAGAAAGGTCGAGCGCATGGGGCGAACCATTCAAGGCGCGGGGCCCTGACGCCAGCGGATCCGAAGGCAGGTAACCGCAACGTGACACCTGCGCGCCGCGGTACGGTGCGCGCCGAACGCGGCGGGGCACACACCTTGCTGCGCGGGAGCGCCCATGAACTGCCGACTCTTTGCTGCCAGTCTGCTGGCGACCCTCGCGCTCTTCGGCTGTGGACCTGCACCGGGCGGAGAAGACGGAGGCGTGCCGCCGAGCGACGCAGGGGAGACGCCGGATGCAGATGCAGGCGTGGACGCCGGCACGCCGCCGCCGCTCACCGTTACCTTCATGGCGCACGACGACGAAGGGGGCGAGGCGCCCGCAACGTCACTTCTCTACAGCCTCCCGTTCCGCGTCCAGGTCACCGGCGCGCGGCCGAACGAAGCGGTGGAGGTCACCGCGAGGCTGCAGAACCTCCTGGCGGAGGCGGTGTTCATCGCCTCGAGCGAAGGCGAGGTGAACACGGCGACCGACGCGCCCTTGGACGGCCACTACACCGGCGCCGACCCGGAGGGGCTCCTCTGGAGCATGACGCCCGCTGCCACCACCATCGGGTCCACCTTCGACGTCACCGTCGAGGCCCGCACCCGGGACGGCGTCGCCCTGGCCACGCTGCAGCGGCTGCCCATGGGGTCTGGCACCACGCAGACGAGCGTGATGGCGGGCGAGCTGCCCGGCAGGTTCTGGAAGTACCCCGGCCCCACGCAGCGCCCGGCGGTGCTGGTCCTCGGCGGCTCCGAGTGCAGCCTGAGCTCCACGGAGTTCACCGCGGCCTGGGTGACGACGCAGGGCGTGCACGCGCTGGCGGTGGACTACTGCGAGCAGGGCACCATCGTGGAGGTCCCGCTGGAGCGGCTCGTCGCTGCGCTCGACTGGCTCGGCGCGCAGCCGGAGGTGGACGCCTCGCGGCTCGCGGTCTTCGGTGGCTCGCGCGGTGGGGAGCTCGCGCTGCAGCTCGCGGCGCTCGACGACAGGCTCGAGGCGGTGGTCGCGAGCGTCCCCAGCCCCTACCGCTGGGGCGACACCCGGGACGGCACCCGCTCCGCGTGGTCCCTGCAAGGGGCGCCGCTCGCCGCGGTGCCGACGGTGCCTGGCGCGCAGCCCGAGGTGGAGACGCTGCCTTCAGGCGGCGTGGCGTATCGCTTCACGCCCACCTTCCTTGCAGATCTCGCAGCGGCCACGCCCGCGCAGAAGGCGGCGGCCACCATCGACGTCGCAGCCGCAGCCGGCGCCATCCTGCTCGTGGGGGCCGAAGACGACGGCGTGTGGCCGAGCTGCGCGTTCGTCGAGGACGCCTGGGCCCAGCTCACGGCGGCGGGACACCCCACCGCACATCCGGAGGACGCCTGGCTGTGTCTGCCCGAAGCGGGCCACGGGCTCGGACCGCCAGGATGGCCGACTGCGGGTGGCTACGCGTTCTTCCACCCACAGCTCGGCGCCTCGTTGGTGATGGGTGGCACCGACGGCGGACGCGGCCGGGCCAACCGTGCCTTCGACTCCGCCTGGCGCGCGCTGTTCCGCCGGACCCTCCAGGCGCCGTAGCTCACTCGAGCGTGTAGATGCCGTGTGCGTTCGCCCACGGCGAAGGGCCCCAGCCCTGGTAGACGCCGAGGTTATTCACGAACGGGAAGTCCGGGTCGGTGTTGAGCCAGCGGGCGGTGCCCAGCGTCGGGTCGAGCTCGATGGTGCCGTAACCCGGCGCGTCCGCATCGAAGTAGCAGACCTGCTGGAAGTAGAGCTTGTTGCCGTCCGCACGCAGCGACCTGCTGAGCAGCGTCCCGGAGTGCTGGGGGAGGGTGCCGCCTTCGTAGCGGACAGCGGCGACGCTGCCCGACAGCGGCGCACGGAACAGGTAGCGGCCGCTCAGACCGAAGAGCTCGTCGCCCACGATGGCCAGGGAGAACACGTCACCAAAGAAGCCCGTGTACGCCCACGTCGTGAGCGCGGTGCGGTCGTAGCCGTGGACCGTGCAGTCGATGAAGTTCGGCGGTGCGCAGACGGAGTAGGCGACGACGTCTTCATTGGCGGCGATGGCGCGGATGCCCTCCTGCTCGACCAGCCGCGAGCGGCCGGCCGGGTAGTACTCGTAGAGGCCATCCGCATGCGCGACGAGGTATCCGCTGCCGCGGGCGACGGCGTTGGACACCGGCGCACCGACATCAGGGTAAGCAACCGAAGAGCCGGTGAGCTCGCCGCCTGCGTTGCTCGCCAGGTGGACGTTCCGCCGTGGTGTCACGTCGTTCAGGTCGGAGATGAACCACAGACCCCAGGAGGGGTTCCAGGCCGCACCTTCGATGTTGTTGAGGGAGGCGTGCTCGGGCAACGCAAGCAGGTCCGTCATCCCGCCGCCCAGCGCGGGTGCCGCCACGAAGCGAGGCGGTCCCGGATGCGTGAACACGGTGCGGTAGGTCGCGAAGAACAGGTAGTCGTCCGTCACCAGCGACATGAAGTGGAAGGAGTCGTCGACGAAGTCCGCGCCGGTCAGCACCGCCGTCGGTGCCTGGCCCTTGCGGTGCAGCACGAGGCACGGGCCACCCTCGTTCCCGCAGGCTGCGGAGCCGTCAGGCAGCGACCATTCACACTGGGCTTCGGTGAGCGGCGCCGGCTGCGGGATGACCTCCGAGGGGACGGTCTGGCAGGTGCCCTGCACGCACGCTGCCACGTAGCCGCCGGAGGGAGGGGCGGGACACAGGCCCGAATCCATGCAGCCTCCATTGCCCGCACAGTAGGTGGCGACCTCGGACTCGAATTGGCCCTTGAACGCGGCCGCCTGTGACGCCGCCACTGCGGGCTGGTAGCACTCGAAGGCGCCGGTGCACCCGTTGTCCACGGGCTGCATCGTGCAGTCCTCATCCACGGCGCAGGCGGCGTGGGCGGCGCGGATGGAATCCGCCGCGCAGTAGAAGGTCGCAAGCCCCGGACACCCCTGGTCCGGGTTCTCCACGTCGCAGCCCGCGAACTGGTAGCCGCCCTCCGAGCCGCCGTTGCCACCGTCACCGGGGCCCGCGTCGGAGACCGTCCCCACCGGCGTCTCTCTCGGCGGCAGGAAGCACCCCACAGCACTCAACAGCACCACCCCGATCACCAGGTTGCGAAGGTTCATGAACGCCTCAAGTGCTGCGGGGGCCCAGGAGCTTCATCGCCCACGCGAAAAAGGCAGCGACGACAGCGGTGTCAGCAATGGATCGCCCGGCAGCGCCTCGCGGAACTGCGCCAGTTCGTCGCGCGCCGCTTCGACCTCTCCCTGCTCGGCGAAGGTGAGGACCCGCAGCGCCCGCGCCTCCGCCTCGAGCGCGCCTTCGGGGAAGCGCTGCAGGTACCTCTCCCACTGGGTCAGCGCCCGGCTCGGCGCGCCGCGCTGGTGCAACTCCACCCAGCCCAGCTCGAACAGCGCGTTCTGGGCGCCGAGCCCGCTGCCCTCCGCCAGCCGCTCCAGGCAGGACACCCGCGCTTCCACGGGCGTGGCCGGACAGCTCCTGGACGGCGGGAGCGCTGCCACCACCGGCGGCGCGCGCAGCTCAGCGCCGGCGGTCAGCGTTCTCTCTCCGAAGACGCTCCGCCAGACCACGTTGCCTTCGTCCACGAACAGCAGCGTCCGCTCGTCGGTCACGTCCACGAGGAAGCGCGCGTCCCGCCACACCACGCGCCCATGCGGCGTCACCAGCGCCTCGTCCGCGCCGCGCGCCGAAGGATGCCCTTCCACCTTCCCGCGGAGGACCCTCGCCGGGGACGCGGCGGACGCAGCCAGCAGCTCCGCGCCGTCCTGCGCGCGCACAGCGCCCGGCAAGCCCCCTGGGGGCTCCTGCGCCACCCACACCGCGAGCATCGCCGCCACCGCTGCAGCCAGGGCTGGCACCGCCCATACCCACCCGCGACGTCGCCCGACGACCGTGCGCGCGAGGACCCCATCCCACGTCGCGTCCGCCACCTGTCTGGGCACGGGCGGCTGCGGCGGCAACTTCTCCAGGACCTTCGCCGCAGCGCGCAGCTCCGCGGGCAGGCGCTCGGATTCGACGAGTCGCCGCGGCTCACTCATCTGCCACTCCCAGCTCGCGCAGCGCCGCCGCGAAGTCCCGCCGCGCGTGGAACAGGCGCGTCCACACCGTCTTCACCGGGCAGCCCACCGCGGCGGCGATCTCCTGGCCCGTCAGGCCTTCGAGCTCGAACAACACGAACACCTCCCGCTTCCGCGGTGACAACGCCAGAAGGCCCTGGTGCACCCATCGCTCCGCTTCGTGCTGCTCCGCCGTCCGCTCCGGCGTCACCTGCGATGCAGGCTCCGGCGCCCGGTCCAGCCCGAGCCACCCGCGAAAGCGCGCCTTCCGCCGGTGCCCCGCCGCCACCTTCACCGCCACTCCCAGCAGCCACGCCCGCGCCGACTGCGCCCGCTCCAGCTCGCGTCGCCGCCCCAGCGCCACCACGAACACCTCCTGCAGCAGGTCCTCCACGTCTCGCCCGTCCGTCAGCCGCCGCAGCGCCGAACGCACCTGTCCGCCCGTCTCCACGTAGAGCCGCTGGACGTCCACCTCGACCGTCACGGGGACCGCAGTGTCGCGAGCGGCCAGAAGCTTCATTCCGGCCCCCACCCGAGCCCCAGCGCGAGGCCTACGCCCCACGGCCGGATGCTGTGCGCAACCCCCAACCCCTCCACGGTGAGCCGCTCCTCCCGCAGCCGCGACCAGGCTTGCAGCGCCGGCGAGACGAAGAGCCCGGCTCGAAGTGGGAAGCGCAACTCCGCGAACGCGAAGGCCGCAGGTGAGAGCACCGTCGCCCCGGCGTCCTGGTCAAACCCTTCGCCGCGCGCGAACAGCCCGAAGAGCCTTCCGCCCGCGCCGACGACCAGCGGGCCCGGCTCGGCGTCGAAGCTCCAGCGACCGCCCAGCGTGGCGAACGCCGGGGTGACCCGGACGCGCCCAGGCGGAAGCGCCTGGGTCATGGGGGCCTGGGTGCCGACGTCCGCGTAGACGCCCAGGCCGCGCGCGCGCCCCGCATCCAGCGCGAGGTGTCCGCCGAAGCCAGGGGCAGCGTCGTACTGGCCCTGCGCGCGGAGCACCGCGCTGAACCAGCCACGTTGCACCGGCGTCATGGGCGAAGCGGGCGGCGCCTCCACCTGGGCCGGCGGCGCGGGCGGTTCGGGTTCGGGCTGGGGGGGGGCGTCTGGAGGTGGCGGCGGCGGCGTGGGCG
>CAZQVZ010000378.1:0-5793 GCA_964596895.1 uncultured Myxococcaceae bacterium | reverse complement strand
GAGCTGGTCGCCGCGTTCTTCAAGGAGGGCGCCCCCGTCGCCGTCACGCCGGATCTGCTCTCGAGCGATCCCGGCGGATGGGCCGTGGGCGTCGCGGACCGGATGGGCGCGAGCGTGCAGCCACTTGGCGCGCACACCTTCGCCATCTCTGCCGGGCTTGCCGAAGAGGCCATGGGTGAAGCGGACGAGGTCCGGGTCACGCTCTCGGTGCCGGGCGCGGTGGTGGACACCGGGAGCGGGATGCCGGCGATTCTCCTCGGCGGCGACGGCTCGCTGGGACTTGCTCTGGGCGGCGCGGGCACCGCTGAAGGAGGCACGGAGGTCATCTCGCGGACGGCGCCGGTGAACGGGACCGAATGGGTGGGCTTCTTCCTTGGCGTTGGCACCAGCACGGCCGCCGCACGCGTGGCCGCCGCTGGCGATGCGCAGGCGCTGCCGCGTCCGGTGCCTTCTCACCGGAGCAAGCTGCTGTCGGAGCGGAGCCTTGGGGAGCTCGCGGTCGTGGCGCGAGACCACCTCGAATCGAACGAGGTGCCCTCCGGCCGCGTCGCGCACCGCGGCCAGGACAACCTCCATTGGACCGAGGCGAGCGTCTGGCAGGCGTGGGCGCTGGCGGAGGCGGATGGAGCAGGCGCGCTGGCGGCGCTGGAGGCGCACCGCCGAGGGCAGTGGCTGGCGGCGGATCACCCCGAGCACGGCCTTCGTTTCGCGCGCGTGGACGCGCAAGGCGTCTCGCCGCCGTTGGGCCAGGTGGGCGCGAGCGAATACTTCACGCAACTGGCGCCGTTCGGCCTGGCGCTGCGGGCGCTGCAGGACGCGCAGGTGCGGCCTTCGGACGACGTGCTCTCGGCGTTCGTGGACAGCGGGCTGGACGCCTTCGGCTGGTACGCGCGCCGGCGGGACCGCGACGCGGATCTGCGCTACGAGCTCAACGGCGCCATCGAACATCCGCTGCCGTCCTCCCCGCGCTTCGACGCGTTCTGGCAGGGCCAGGAGCGGCTCTTGCCGCAAGGGGACGGCGCCACCCGGCCGGCGTTGAACGCCATTGATCTCAACGCCTGGCTCGCGCACGAGGCGCAGGAGCTGTGGCGGTTGGGCAGCGCGCTTGGGCATCCGCGCGCGGAGGAGGCGCGCAACCGGATGGGGCTCTCCGCCCGCCTTCAGGATCCGTCCGAAGGCCACTGGAACGAACCGCAGCGCGGATCCTTCGACTACGTCCGCCGCGGCGGCGAGCAGACGCGCGACTTCGGGCCGCAGCTGCGCACGCCCGCCTTGTGGGCGCCGCTGTCCGCCGGGCTGGTGCGCGACACCGCGGTGGTCCAGGACGTGGTGCAAAGGCACATCCTGGATCCCGTGTTCTTCACGGGAGCGGGCGTGCCGGCGTGGGAGGGCGGCCCCATCTCGGTGACGGACACCGCGCTGACGGTGATGGCGCTGTCCCGCTACGGGTACGAAGAGGAGGCGCGGACGCTGGTGGACGCCCTCGGCCGGATGGTCGCTCGCGCGGCGAACCTCCACGCCCTCTATGCGCCGGATGGCACGCCCGCCGGCCCGGGGGGGGATGGCGCGGCGGCAGCGGCGGTGGGGGTGCTCGCGTCCGGGGCGTATGAGGCGGAGGTCTACGCGCTTCGGCGAGGTGAGATCGCGAAGGCGCGCACCGGGCGGTTCCGCCGCGTCTTCCGGCCCGGCGATGGGCGCCTGGCGCTGGAGGTCCTCCCCAAAGACGGCGCGGTGCTGCCTTTCATCGAGCTCACCAGCGAGTCGCAGCTCTTCTCGCTCGAGCCCTTGCGCGTGAAGGTGAACGGGGAGGGCACGTTCGAGCTGCACCTGCCGCTCATCGCCGAGGCGGAGCTCGTCCGCGGCGGAGAGACGACGAAGGTGGAGGGGTCGGACGAGGACGGCCTGCGGTTGGACGTGAGCGGCGGGGAAGCGTTGGAGCTCCGCGCGCTGCGCTTCGCCGGGGAGCGGAGCGGGTGCGGGTGCGGGCAGAGCGGCGTGACGCCCTCGTTGCTGATGGCAGCGCTGCTCGGGATGGGGCTCATCGCGCGGAGGCGGTTCGTCTCCCCCTCACCCAGGGCCTCTCCCGGAGGGGGAAGGTGAACAGTGGTAAAGAACGCAGCACGGACGCGGCGACATGGCGCCGCCGGAGGGGAAGCACATGAGAGCGCTGTTCATCGCCGTGGCGGCACTGCTGGCCGCGCCCACTGCCTTCGCACAGGAGGAGGCCGCGCCGCCCGAAGAGCGTCCGCGCGGGGGCGTCCGTGAGATCCCACCCGGCGCCGCGCAGCCCACGCAGTCGGAGGAGGCGGAGCGCACCGGCGCAGGCTTCGACCTGCAGCCCGAGCTCTTCGGCTACGTGAAGGCGGGCTACTTCCACGTCCTGCAGCGCTCGAGCGATCAGCAGATCGGCAACAACAACGGCTTCCAGCTCATCAACGCGCGGCTCGGCCTGACGCTGCGGCCGGCGGAGGGGCTCGAGGCCGTGGTCTCCGTGGACGGGGCAGCGCAGAGCCGCTCCTCTACGGACCCGCTGCGGGGCAGCCGCACCGTCGCCCTGCGTGACGCGTACATCGAATACGCGCCGTACCGGTTCCTGCGCGTCCGCGGCGGCCAGTTCAAGGCGCCGTTCAACGCGGAGACGCTGCTGCCGGATCACGCGCTGCCGTTCATCACCCGCTCCGTGCTGAGCGAAGGGACCCTGCCGCCGTTGGCCCCGGTGCAGGAGGGGTTCGCCCTGGACCGGCAGGTGGGCGTGCAGCTCTCGTCCGAGCGGCTCGGAGGGGATCTCGGCTTCGAATACGCGGTGGCGGTGGTGAACGGCAACGGGCCCAACGCGCTCTTCAACGACAACAACGACCTCACCCCGGTGGCGCGGGTGGCGGTGGGCTACCGGGACCTCGTCTCGGTGGGCCTGAACGGCTACTACAACGTGCTCAGCTTCGGAGAGCTGGTGCCCATCAAAGAGAACCGCATCGGCTACGGCGGCGACGTCTCGCTGAACGTGGGCGGCCTCAACCTGATGGGCATGTTCCTTTTGGGGACCACCAGCCACCCCGACACCGACCTGCCGACCGAGCAGGCGATGGGCGCGCTCGGGCAGGTCCGCTACCTCGTGGAGTCGCTGGGGCTCGAGGCCGGCGCGCGCTTCGCCTGGTACGAGCCTTCCGACGCCCGCGCGTTCGACCAGCGGACGGAGCTCACAGGGATGGTCGGCTACCGCGCCGCGGAGCTCCCTGCCAGAATCCTCGTTCAGTACACGCACCGCCTGGAGGACTCGGCGGTGGAGTTCGGCAACAACAGCGTGGACGTCCTCGCGCAGATCACCTTCTAGCAACCGAAGCATCCGGACGAGGGCGTCATGACCAGGCACAACCGAAGGCTCGCGTATGGGCTGCTGATCGCGCTCGGAGGCGCGGTGGCGCTGCCGCTCGCGTGCGCGAAGGCGGAGGCGCCGCGGGCAGTGGCGTACAAGGTGGAGTCGCGCGAGCAGCTGGTGGGCGGGCGGCGCGCGCTGGGGGAGGTGGGGGACTTCAAGCTCTCCAACGGCATCGTCCACCTCATCATCCAGGACGTGGGCCACTCGCGCGGGTTCGGCGCCTTTGGTGGGTCGCTCATCGACATCGACCTCGTGCGCAACGCGCGCGGCAACGCGGCCACCGGCCCCGAAGGCAATGATCAGTTCACCGAGATGTTCCCCGCCTTCTTCCTCGAGGCGATGGAGCCGTCGAAGGTGGAGGTGCTGGAGGACGGCAGCGGCGGCGACCGCGCGGTGGTGCGGGTGACCGGCGGCGGCAACCAGTTCCTCTCCATGGCCACCTCCATCAGTGAGCTGGTCCTGGGCGGCGCGGCCCTGCAGTACCAGGTGGACTACATCCTCGAGCGCGGCAAGCAGTACGTCACCGCCGAGGTGACGGTGTTGAACCCCGAGGCGCACGTGCGCGCGGCTGTCTCCGCCGCGGGCTCCACCACGCTGGCCGGACCCGCAGACAGCGGCTGGCGGGCGGATCAGTGGAAGGGCTACTCCGCGGAGATCGTGGAGGGGCGCGGCAAGGGCCAGCGGCGCGTCATCGACTCCAACACCGCGACCGAGCTCACGCTGACGCAGGGCTGGGACACGCCGCCGGACGCGACGTCCACGTTCATCATCAACCGGCAGGCGCAGTTTCCGCTGCAGACGCCCACCGGGTTCATCTCGCTGCTCGGCGCAGGCCAGAAGCTCTTCGTGCCCGGCAAGGCCGGCTACGACATGCGCTTCCGGTTGGACGAGGTCTACGCGCAGCCGGCGGACCTGAACGCGCTGCCGGGCGAGGTTGCCGAGTGGGTGGCCACCGAAGGGCAGGGCACCTCCTATGCGGTGGCGGCCCTGCCGGTGGCGCCGAGCTACCTCGCCGGCAAGCCGAACTTCTACCCGACGGCGAAGCGCGACTCGATGTTGATCCCGCTCGCGTACAGCTCCTTCCTCGGGACCTATTGGGCGAAGCTGCCGGAGATCCTGCCGCCCGGGAAGTCGTTCACCTACGCGGCGGTGCTGGCGGTGGGCAACGGCGACATCGCGTCCGCCACCAAGGTCCTCTACGACCTGAAGGAGCAGCCGGTGGCGCGCATCTCCGGGCGCGTGACCGAAGCGGGCACCGGCGTCCCCGTGGATGACGTGACCGTGGTGCTGCAGGACGACAAGGGGCTCTACCAGGGCTCGGCGCGCACGCGGGAGGGGGGCCGCTACACCGCGTGGGTGCCGAAGGGGCGCTACCGCGCCATCGCCGTGGGCAGCGCGCGGACGCCCGTCGAGACGCCTGACCCCGTGGAGGTGGAGGAGGGCGGCAGCGCGAACGTGGACGTGGTGGTGGAGCGGCCGGCCCTCCTCGCGGTGCGCGTGACCGACCAGAACGGGCGGCCACTGCCCGCGAAGATCTCGGTGGAGGGCGTGCATCCCCTGCCCGAGACCGCCGGCAAGCCCTGGACGCACCTGTACAACCTGCGGGTGGGCGAAGCGATGCGGCAGTCGGACTTCGTGCCGGACGCAGAAGATCCGGACAGCCGCCGCTATCTGGAGGCGCACTTCTTCGTGAACCACGGCCGCGGCGGGCAGGCCATCCGGCCCGGGACGTACACGGTCTTTGCGTCACGCGGCATCGAGTACGACCTCGCGAGCGCCAAGGTGGAGTTGCGGCCCGGGGAGCAGACGCAGGTGAGCCTGGTGCTGCCGCACGTGATGCCCACGCCGGGCTGGGCGTCCGGTGACTTCCACGTGCACTCGGAGCACTCGGTGGACTCGAACATGGGGCTCGACGAGCGCGTGCTCAGCTACGCGGCCGAAGGCGTGGACTACCTCGCCGCCACCGACCACAACTACGTCTCCGACTTCGGCCCGGTGGTGGAGCGGCTCGGGCTGCAGGACTTCCTCGCCACCAGCGTGGGATTGGAGCTGACCTCGCTGGAGATGGGGCACTTCAACGCGTGGCCGCTGCGCTACGAGGTGGGGCCGGTCACCCACGGCGCGTTCGACTGGTTCCGCCGGAAGCCCGGAGATCTCTTCGCGCAGATCCGCGGGATGGCGTCGTTGGGCCCGGACAAGGTGCTCATCCAGGTGAACCACCCGCGCGACACCATCATGGGCTACTTCAACGCCTTCAACCTGGGCAGCTACGCCATGGAGCCGTTGCCGCCGTCGTCCGCGTTCTCGCTCGATCAGAACGCGCGGCCCGGCGAAGACGTGAGCCCGTACCACTACAGCCAGTTCTCCTGGGACTTCAACGTGCTGGAGGTCTTCAACGGCAAGCGGCAGGACCAGCT
>CAZQVZ010000377.1:0-5797 GCA_964596895.1 uncultured Myxococcaceae bacterium | reverse complement strand
CGCGGTGATGGGCTACCTGCTGGACGGGGTGCTGCCCGAATACCCGTCGTGGCGGAACTACTTCGACCTGGTGATCACCTCGGCCGCCAAGCCGGCGTTCTTCAGCGAGTCCCGCCCCTTCCTCGAGGTGGACACCTCCAGCGAGGCGGGGACCATCGTCGGCGAGGCGAAGACGCTCGAGCGCGGCAAGGTCTACCAGGGCGGGAACCTTCTGGACTTCGAGCGGATGGCCGGCATCGGCGGGGAGTTGGTCCTCTACGTGGGGGACCACATCTACGGCGACATCGTGAAGTCGAAGAAGACGTCCCTGTGGCGCACCTGCATGATCGTCCAGGAGATCGAAGACGAGATCGCCTACACCGACGCGCGCCGCGAGGAGATCTCCCGCCTCTCCCAGATGGAGTGGGTGCTCGCCCGGCTCGACGATGAGTTGGGCCAGCGCAAGAGCGCCCTCAACGCCCTGGAGCGGCGGCTCGAGCGTGAGCCGGAGCCCTCCTTGCGCCCACCGCTCGAAGACGAGCGCAAGCGGCTCAAGGCCGAGGTGGACCTGCTGCGCCGCTCGTTCAAGGACGCCTCGCAGATCGTCAAGGACCTCGAAGAGGACATCGAGTCCGGGTTCAACCCGTACTGGGGCCTCATGTTCAAGGAGGGCCACGAGAACTCGAAGTTCGGCGAGCAGGTGGAGCAGTACGCCTGCCTCTACACGAGCCGCGTCTCGAACCTCCTGCACTACTCGCCGGTGCACTACTTCCGGTCGCCCCGGGACAACATGCCGCATGAACGCGCCGGCGCGCTGTCCGCAAAGCTCTCCCCGCTGGGCGGCGAAGGCCTGCCCCGGGGCCCAGAAGCCGAGTAGTTCCGAACCATTGGCCAGCCTTCCCCAAGGGGTATCTTCCCCCCGGACCGGGAAGCGGCCACAGTGCTCGTCGCTCCGCGTCATTCGGTCACCTCGATCTCGCGCAAACCCGGAGTGATGGGGTCAGTGGTTTTTTCCGCGTTGGACACAATGGCGCGTCGTGGGTGAGGGGCTTCACCTGACGGCCGCCGGGGGGTAGTCACGATGAATTGGAATGGAGCCCTGGACAGGGCGGGGCACGTCATTCGCCTCGAGCTGGAGCCTGAGGCATTGGCGCACTTCAAGACCGCGCTGGAGGCCGCAGGGCTTCTGACGCATGGTCCCTCAGAGGAGCCGGGCATCCCCGCGGACGCGGTGGTGGTGGGCGTGGGAGAGGATGGCAGAGGGCTGTTGCGTCTGGAGGCCTCGGTTCGCCACAGCCCCCAGTCGCCACACGTGGCGTGGAGCGCGTCGGGCGCAGCCAGGCTCATCAACGCCAGCTTCGGTGCGGGCGCGGTGGCCTACGTCTGGGGTGAGGCGCACGCCGTCGCGCAGGAGTTGGCGGACGCGCTCTGCTCGCTCATCGCCACGCAGAAGGGGGCGCGCGCCGCGCCTGCGCAGGGCTCCTCCCCCTTCGACGAGTTCCTTCCCCGCGCGCAGCAGCTCTCTCCGCGCGAGCGGCAGGTGCTGGCGTTCATCGCCTCGGGCATGGACAACCTGCAGATCGCCGCGCACCTGGGCGTGTGCGAGCGCACGGTGAAGTCACACGTCACCGCGCTGTACCGGAAGCTCGCGCAGGAGAACCGCGCGCAGCTCGCCCTGCTGGGCGCGCGGCTGGGGCTGGGGGGCCATCAGCCGCAGTCCAACCGGGCCCAGGCCAGCGCGCTGTAGCGGCTCTGGGGGAGCGGCCGCAGGCCGAGCTTCGCGAGGTCGTCCGAGTCGCGCGTGCCCTTCACCACCACCGCCCGCCTCGCCACCCGCCGCGCGTCCTCCAGCATGGAGGCCGTGAGCGGGTGGTGGCAGGCGTGGCGGCGCAGCATCTCGAATGCCGGCTGCGCCTTCTTTGGCCGGCTGAACATGGGATCGAACAGGACCACGTCCACGCTCCGGTCTGCCATGGACCGAAGCGCCGTCGCGGCGTCTTCGCACCGCGGCTCGACCGGGCACGCGCCGGGCAACGGCCCCAGCCGGGAGAGGCCCGCTGTGGTGATGGCGTACAGGGGCAGGCTCTTTTCGACCGCCAGCACCCTGCCCCCTTCCCCCACCGCGCGCGCGGCGACCAGCGCGTCCTGGCCGAGCCCGAAGGTGCAGTCGAGCACCACCTCCCCTGCCCGGATCTGCGCCGCCTCCACGAGGTTGTCCTTCTCCCCGCGCCCGAAGGTGAGCAGGCGCAGGGCCGCCATCCCCGGGCTCCAGCGGAAGGTCCCCTTCGCGTCCCACAGGGACACGTGCGCGCGCTCGAAGACGAGGAACACGTCGCCCGCCCCCTCGAAGAGGCGGTGCAGCGGGGCCTTGGCGCGGCGGTCCAGGAAGGGGACGCCCAGCCTGTGCGCGAAGGCGCGGGCCTCGGCGCGCACCGCGTCGTCCGGCTGACCGCTGGTGGTGACCTTCACGGCGCGTCCGACAGCGCCACTTCCACCTTGCGGACCTCGTCGTAGAGGCGCTCGTCGGCAGGGATGAAGCCGTTCACGTTCAGGGGCCGCAGGATCCGCCGGCCCTGCTCGGAGTGGACGCTCAGGGCCAACAGCGCGCGGCGGACCTGCGTGACCACCTCCTGGGGCAGGTCCCCCCGGGCGCAGAAGAGATCCTTCGGCGCGCGCAGCGTCTTGGCGACGATCCGGAACGACAAGGGGTCTATGCCCTGCGACTTCTGCAGGGCGGGCAGCGCGCCCTGGTAGGTGGCGGTGGCGTCGTATTCGCCCCGGTGGACCGCGAGCAGCGCCGCCTCGTGGTTGCCGAGGAACGCGGTCTCACCCAGGAAGGTGTCGGGATCCAACCCGCGGTCCTGCAAGAGCGCGCGCGGGAAGAGGTACCCGGACGTGGACGAGCGATCCACCCAGGCGAAGCGCTTGCCCCGAAGCTCCTCCAGCCGC
The DNA here is from genome assembly GCA_964596895.1 of uncultured Myxococcaceae bacterium. Classification (GTDB taxonomy): domain Bacteria; phylum Myxococcota; class Myxococcia; order Myxococcales; family Myxococcaceae; genus JAFAFL01. The sequence goes on along the minus strand of CAZQVZ010000377.1, from coordinate 2,869 downwards.
GCCACCTCCCCGCCCGCACGCACCACGATGTAGCCGGCGGACGTGGCCGAGCCCTCGGAGATGAAGTTCACCACCGGCAGCAGCGACGGATCCCGCTTCTGCGCGCGCACGTAGGAGAGCGGGCTGAAAGAGCCCAGGTCCACCTTGCCCTCGCGCATCAGCGCGCCCAGGTGGTCATAGCTGTCCGCGCGGACGATCCGCACCGGCACCCCCAGGTGCGCCGACAGGTACTCCGCCAGCGGCTGGTGCTGCCGCAGGAGCAGCTCCGGTTCGAGGTAGGGCGTGCTGGAGAGCGTCAGCTCGGTGAAGCCTTCAGGCGGCTGGAAGTCCGCCTTCGGCCCCGGCTCCTGTTCGCGGATCCGCGGCGCGGGCGCAGGCTCCTTGCACCCCACCCACGCGGCGCCGAACAGGCCCACGCAGACCCCGAGCGCCACCTTCACGCCGGACGCGCGCCTCACGCGGTCCGCTCCAGGCCCGGTCCCGCGGAGACGACGCGGTCTCTGCCTCCACGCTTGGCCTGGTACAGGGCCTGGTCCGCGGCCATCAGGATCTCCTGGGGCGTCTTGCCGTCCTGGGCGAAGGTGGCAACGCCGAGGCTGATGGTCACCGGGTGCGCGCCGTCCGGGCTCCTGCAGATCGCCGCCGCCCGCTCGCGGAGCCGCTCGGCCACCTGCAGCGCGACCTCACGGGTGGTGTCCGGGAGGATGATGGCGAACTCCTCCCCGCCGTAGCGCGAGAGCAGGTCCGTGGCGCGCAGCTCGCCCTCGAGCACCCCGCACAGCGTGCGGAGCAGCGCGTCTCCCGCCGGGTGGCCATGCGCGTCGTTGAACCGCTTGAAGTGGTCCACGTCCAGCATCACCACCGAGAACGGCCGCGCGTTGCGCGCAGAGCGCAAGGTCTCCTGCGCCAGCGCCTCCTGGAAGCGGCGGTGGTTGAAGACGCCGGTGAGCCCGTCAGTGACCGCCAGCGTCTCCAGCCGCTCGTTCGCCGTCAGCAGCTCCTTCGTGCGCTCCTCCACCTTGCGCTCGAGGTTCTCGCGCTCGGTCCGCAGCGCCGCGGCCATCTTGTTGAAGGTCTCGCCGAGCTCGCCCAGCTCGCCCGAGCCCAGAGGCGGCACCCGCGCGTCCAGCAGGCCTTCTCCCATCTGGCGGGCCACCCGCTGCAGCGTGCGCACCGGCCGCACCACCATGTGGTACAGGCCGGTCAGCATCACCAGGCTCATGAAGAGCCCCAGGATCGCCGCGCCGAAGAACCAGGCGGTCCGCGCCCGGCTGATGCCCTGCTCGAGCCGCGCCAGCGAATAGGTGGCGGTGACGGTGGCCCACCGCAGCCCCGCTCGCGCCGGCACCGCCTGCCGGAGCACGCTGCCGTCCCGCACGGACACGGGGTCCTCGCTGCGCAGCGCGAGCCTGGTGAAGTCGTCCTCCAGAAGCTCGTTGAAGCGCGTGGGATCCGAGTGCGCGAGCACGTGCCCGGTGGGGGACACCACCGCCAATTCCACCAGGTCCGCGTCCAGCCCCTGCGAGCCCAGGTTGGCCACCAGCGCGTCCAGCCCCGCCATGTCGTTCTGGGCCACGTAGCTGGCGGCGGTGGCGCCCATGGCCTCGAGCATGACCTCGTGGCCCACGCGCAGCTCCTCCGCCTGTTCGCGGCGCTGGAACTCGGTCACGCCGGTGGCCACGCCACCGACGGTGACGGCCACCAGCCCCGAGACCAGGAGCGCCAACTTTCCGCGAATGCCCATCTGACGACCGGGAGTGTACCCCGGCGCCGCCATGGCTCGGGTACTCCCCGACCCCTAAGACACCCACAGGGCGGGCACATTCCCCGCCGCTCGCACGCACGCCCGCTGTGGCCAGGGGCGGCCCTGGGGGCCTACTGGCCCACGGCCTTCAGCTTCGCTGCGCCCTTCATCTCCGCCACGGTGACGGACCGGTTCCGCCCGTGCTCCTTGGCGAAGTACAGGCACTTGTCCGCCAGGTCGATGAGCGCCTGCTTGTGCTCACCCTCATCCGGCGCGGTGGCGATGCCCAGGGACATGGTGATCTTCAGGGGGCCCATCTCGGTCTGGAAGACCTCCGCCCGGATCGCCTCGCGGATCCGTTCGGTGATGACGCGGGCGCCGGCGGCGTCCGTCTCCGGCATGATGATGGCGAACTCCTCGCCGCCGTAGCGGGCCACGATGTCGGTGTCCCGGACCTGCTGCCTCAGGATCCGCGCCACCCCGCGCAGCACCGCGTCGCCGGTGGGGTGCCCGTAGGTGTCGTTGACGCTCTTGAAGTGGTCGATGTCGGTGAGGACGAAGGCGCACTTGCGGCCGTAGCGGCGGGCGGTGGCCAGCGCCTCGTCCGCGCGGGACTGGAAGCTGCGGTGGTTGAACAGGCCGGTGAGCCCGTCCGTCGTCGCCATCTTCTCCATCTGCTCGAAGAGCTGCGCGCGCAGGACCGCCTGCGCCGCCTGGATGGCGATGACCTCCAGCATCCGTAGCACCTCCCCGTCCAGCGCCGCCTTCTTGCGGGTGCCGGCCACCAGGGTCCCCAGGATCCGGTCCCCCGCGGCGAGCGGGAAGATCTTCAGGGCCTGCAGCCCGCGCACCTGCACGTCCCCGTCGAAGATCAGCTGCTTGTCCATGGCGCGCACGTCCCGCCCGGGCAGGGGCGCGCCGTAGCGGACCACGTTGGAGACGAGCCCGTTGTTGTCCGGGAACTCGTACCCTTCGGCGCTGCGGCCCGCCTGGGTCACCCCCGCCATCCGGGCGATGCGGTGCGTCCGCACCCCGTCCTTCTCCGAGGCCAGGGTCACCGCCACGAAGTCCAGGCCCGCCAGTTGCCGCGCGCTCTCCAGCACCGCCAGGAACACCTGCTCGGGG
>CAZQVZ010000376.1:0-5800 GCA_964596895.1 uncultured Myxococcaceae bacterium | reverse complement strand
GGGTGCAGGAGCACCGAGATGTACGGCTTGCCCACCTGGCGGAAGCGCTTGATGGCGGCGGAGGTCTTGGCCATCTGCATCAGCGAGAAGATGCCCTCCTGCATGCGGGCGCCGCCGGACGCCGAAAAGACGATGGCCGGGCAGCGCAACTCGGTGGCGCGCTCGAACACGCGGGTGACCTTCTCACCGACGACCGAGCCCATGGACCCGCCCATGAACTCGAAGACGAAGGCGCCCAAAGAGACCGGGTGCCCTTCGATGCGCCCCACCCCGCTGATGAACGCGTCCGGCTCACCGAGGTTCTTGCGGGTGGTGCGCAGCCGGTCCTTGTACTTCTTCGAGTCGCTGAACCCGAGCGGGTCCTGCGGCTCGAGGCCGGTGTCGAACTCCTCGAAGGTGCCGGGGTCGAGGAGGGCCTCCAGCCGCGCGCGCACCGGCCACGGCATGTGGTGGCCGCAGTTGGTGCAGACGTTGAGGTTCTTCTCGATCTCCTGGCGGTAGATGATCTCGTCGCACTCTTCGCACTTCGCCCACAGCCCCTGCATGCGGCTGGGACGGTCACCGGGCTCCTCCGTCTGGGAGGGGCGGGTGATCTTGGGCTCCTGCTTGCGGTTGAACCAGGCCATGTGGGCCGCACCCGTAGTCCCACCGGGCGCGCCCGTCAACGCCCGCGCTGTCGCGCAGTGCGTCACCGGGTGTGCCGAGGGGGCGGCGGGCTTCCCCACCACCTTTCGTCCAGCCCGCCCGGCCGGCCGGGGCTCCGCGGGCAGCGTGCCCACCACGGACGACGGCACCCGCGACGACGTGATGCTGGGCCAGAACATGATCTCCTGCACCCACTTCGAGCCGGACTTCGACGCGCTGCGCGCTGCGACGACGCGGATCATCGTGGCCGCGGGCCAGGAGTCCGAAGGCGAGATGGCGCACCGGGGCGCCGTGGCGGTGGCAGCGCGGCTGGGTGAAAAGCCCGTGGTCTTCCCGAGCAACCACGGCGGCTTTCTGGGAGGCGAGTACGGCCAGACCGGCAAGCCCGCCGAGTTCGCGACGACGCTGCGCGAGGTCCTCGGCGGCTGACCCCGCTACAGGTCGTAGACTTCGTCCAGCTCCAGCACCCGCACCGGCAGGTGCCGCACCTCCGCCTTGAGCTGCGCCACGAAGGCGGGCTTGAGGTGGTAGAGCAGGACCTGCGCGCCGTTGCCGTTGAACTTGCCCAGCTCCGTCTCCAGCGTCTGCGGCGTCAGGTGCCCGGAGATGTCCGCCAACTGCTGCAGCGCGTTCGGGAAGCTCGTCTCCAGGAGCACCGCCTTGAGGTTGGGCGCGCGGTTCAGGTGCTTCCAGAGCAGGTCGGTGGGGCCCGTGTCCCCGCTCATCCCCAGGGAGGACTTCCCGTTGGAGATGACGAAGCCGCAGGACTCCACGGGATGGTGCACGGGGATGGTCTGCACCGAGTAGTTGCCCACCTTCACCTTCGCGCCGGCGCGGAAGCTCTTCAGCCGCAGGACCGGGTTGCGCCGGGTCGGAATTCGCGTGAAGTCCGGCCACAGGTGGTTGTTGAACATGTTCTCGCGGAGCGCCTCGATGCACTCCTGCGAGCCCCAGACCGTCACCGGGCCATCCCGCCTGCCCACCACCAGATCCGCGAGCAGCGGCAGGTCCTTCACGTGGTCGAAGTGCGAGTGCGACAGGAGGATGTGATCCACCCGGCACAGCTCTTCGAGCGAGAGCGAACGGGTCAGCGCGCCCGCATCCAGCGCGAGCACCCCGTCCACGAGGAAGCAGGTGGACCGGCACGCGGGAAGCTCGCCGCCGTGGCAGCCGAGTACTTGAAGCTTCAAGCTAGAGGTCTCCGAACTTCCACTTCATCTCGAGGTAGTTCAGGTAGTCGCGCAGCCGCGCGGTGTCATGGACCGTGAGCCGGTCCCCGCTGCGCTCGAGGAGCCCGCCGCGCTCCAGCTTGCCCACCATGATCCGGATGGCCGGCTCCCCCACGCCCAACTGGCGCGGCAACTCCCGAACCGGGAAGTCGATCTCGATGCCCTCTTCGGTCTGGCGCCCGCGGGCCTCGCAGGACTCGAGGATCTGGTGCACCACGCGGCTGGCCGGGTCGGAGAGGAGGAGATTTTCGATCTGCGCGTCGGCCTCGCTCAGCCGGTCCGCGAGCTTCTTGATCATCCGGACCGCGATCTCCGAGTTGCCGCGGATCATCCCCTCGAACGTCTTGGGATCGATGACCAGGATCCGCGCCGGCTCTGCCACGCTGGCGGACGCGTTGCGCGGCTTGTTGGAGATGATGGCCATCTCCCCGAAGAACTCACCGGGACCCAACGTGGCGAGGATCTTCTCCACGTCCCGCACCTTCTTGGAGATGGCCACCTTGCCCGACTGGATGACGTACATCTCCTTGCCGGGGTCTCCCTCACGGAAGAGCACGGTCCCGCGCGGGACCTCCTTGCCGAACTTCTGGAAGAGCGTCTCTTCTGCACCCATGGGGGATCCGTCGTGAGTTAGCCGCTGGTTTACGGGGCCGTCAAATTCACGGCTACTTGCTGGTCGCAGTGTACACGCCGTCCCACGCCGGACCCGGCGGGTTCTTCGCGAAGTGGGAGAGCTCCTCCAGGTAGCGCAAGGACGGCGGGTCTTCGGGCCACGTGTCCAGCACCTTCCGGAAGGCCAGCGCCGCCTCGTCGAAGCGCCGGTCCGCGTAGGCCTCGAGCGCGCCCTCGAAGTGGGAGATGGCCTCCGCCTCCGCGCCCTGGGCCTGCCCGAACCCGCGCAGCTCATAGATGCGCACCGGCCGCCGCTTGCCCTTCACCCTCACCGCCCCCAGGCGCCGGCCCACGAACCGGCCCTTCACGCTCTCCCACGTCGCCTCGGAGATGAGGATGCGCGTCTCGTACTCCTTGTTGGTGCCCTCCAGCCGCGAGGCGAGGTTCACCGCGTCCCCCATCACCGTGTAGTCCCCGCGCACCCGCGAGCCCATGAAGCCCACGCTCATCACGCCGGAGTTGATCCCCACGCCGATGTCGAAGTCCGGCCGCCCCATGGCCCGCCAGTCCTTCTTGAGCGCGTCGAGCCGCTCGAGCATGTGCAGGGCCGCGGTGCAGGCCCGGACCGCGTGGTCCTGCTGCTCCACCGGCGCGCCCCAGAACGCCATCACGGCGTCACCGATGTACTTGTCCAGGGTGCCGTCCGTCTCGAAGACGATGTCGGTCATCGGGGTCAGGTACTCGTTGATGAAGCGGCTGAGCTCTTCGGGCGCCATCCGCTCCGCGATGCTGGTGAAGCCGCGGATGTCGCTGAAGAGCACCGACATCTCCCGCCGCTCCCCGCCCTGCTTGAACTTCTCGGGGTGCGACAACATCTCCTGCATCACCTTGGGGCCCACCCGGTACTGAAAGGCCTGCGCCAGCTTCTGCCTTTCGGTGTCCGCGGACAGGTAGCCCAGGAAGATGACCGTGAAGCTGGTGACCAGCACGCTGGCGGCAGGCAGCAGCGTGGCCAGCTGCAGCCCCCGCACGAACAGCCCCTGGTCGAGGGCGAGGTACCCGCCCAGCACCGCGGCGATGGTGAGCAGCTTCCACCGGAACCCCACCTTCGGCAGCACCCGGGCCAACAGCAGCGAAGAGAGGAGGATGAAGCCCAGCTCGAGGAAGGTCAGCCCGCTGGGCCGGGTGAGGAACTCCCCCTTGAAGATGTTGGAGAGCATCGAGGCGTGGATGTAGACGCCCGGCTCGAAGGAGCGGAACGGCGTCACCCGCTGATCGAAGTTGCCGAGCAGCGTCACCCCCACCAGCACCGCCTTGCCCGACACCTGCGCCTCGTCGAACGAGCCGTCCACCACGTCCCCGAAGGACAGGGTGGTGAAGACCTCCTGCGGCCCTTCGTGGTTCACCAGGGTGTTGGGCTCGGCGAACAGCGACGGGATGACCAGCGGCGGTCCGTCCGGGCGCTTGAGCCTTGCGCCCACCACCTGGTTGAAGTCGTCGCTATAGAGGATCTCCGGCCGGGTCCCGAAGAACGCCGCCGCCGTCTCCAGCTCCAGGTTGGCGAGCATCCCGCCCTGCTCCTGCAGCAGCGCGAACAGCGGCAGCCTGCGGATGGTGCCGTCGGGGTCGGGCTCCACGTCGAGGAAGCCCACCCGCTCGCCGGCCTCGGCGAAGACGTCCAGCGGCATCCGCGCCAGGGGCTTGCGGAAGGTGCGCACGTCCGCCAATTGCACGTCCTCGCGGTGGCTGCCGGGCGTCCTGCCCGCCACGTGCCGCAGGAGGAACTTCTCCGCGCGCGCGCGGTGAACCTGCGCGGACGCGCCGAGCGCCGACACCTCGTCCGGCGAGAGCAGGAACACGCCCTGGACGACGTCGTCGGCCCCGCGGAAGCTCTGCGCGAGCCGCACGTCCGGGGAGGGGCCCACCAGCTTCTGCAGCCGCGCCCGGTAGTCCGCGCGGACCACCTGGACCGCCTCGGGCTCGGGCTCGGGCAGCGCGCCGCCAGCCGGCGCGGTCACCGCCTGGCCTTCACCGCCAGCGGGCGTCTCCAGCGCCTGCAGCGCCGCGCGCAGGGCCTCGCCGCGCGCGTCCTGCGCCTGGTCGGTGAACGTGATGTCGAGCCCCACCGCCTTCGCGCCCGCCGCGCGCAGGTTGTCCACGCCCTGGGCCACGAGATCCCGGGGCCAGGGCCACAGTCCGTAGCGGCCCGCGGAGGCCTCATCCACGGCGACGACGACCACGTCCGGGTGCGGCGTCTTCGGGCCGCGCAGGGCGAACTGCAGGTCGGTCAGCCGGCCTTCCAGGATGTGGACGCCGCGCAGGAGCGCATTGCCCGCGCGCACGCCGCCACCGCCCCCGCCGGCGTCCACCACCGGGGTGGTCTCGGCCCAGCGGTGCAGCCCGCCCAGGAGCACCGCGACGGCCAGGGCGGCGGCCTCGAACCTGCGCTTCGACAGGAGCTTCAACATGTGGGCGCGCATCGTAGCCGTGAAGCGCGCCTTCCGACGAGCGCGCCGCCGACGAGCCATGACAACCGCGGCGGCAGTCGGTACAAGGCCGCCCGTGACGACCTACAAGGATGCAGGCGTGGACATCGAGGCGGGGGACGCGTTCGTGGAGCGCATCTCGCCCTACGCCGCGCGCACCCGCCGGCCCGAGGTCCTCTCCGGCGTGGGCGGCTTCGCGGGCCTGTTCGCCCTTCAGCCGGGCAAGTACAAGGAGCCGGTGCTCGTCTCGGGGACCGACGGCGTGGGCACCAAGCTCAAGCTCGCGTTCCTCGCGAACAAGCACGACACCGTGGGCATCGACCTCGTGGCCATGAGCGTCAACGACGTCATCACCACCGGCGCGGAGCCGCTCTTCTTCCTGGACTACCTCGCCACCTCCAGGCTGGAGGTGGAGGAGGCCTCGCAGGTGGTGAAGGGCATCACCCAGGGCTGCGAGGACGCGGGCTGCACGCTGCTCGGCGGGGAGACGGCGGAGCTGCCCGGGTTCTACGCGCGCGGCGAATACGATCTCGCGGGCTTCTGCGTGGGCGTGGTGGAGGGCTCGGAGCTCCTGGACGGCAAGAAGGTGGCCGCAGGCGACGCGGTGGTGGGGCTCGCCTCCTCCGGGCTGCACTCCAACGGCTATTCGCTGGCGCGCAAGGTCCTGGTGCCGGGCGACAAGCTCCCCCAGGACGCGGCGCTGGTGGACGCGCTGCTCGCACCGACCCGCATCTACGTCAAGGCGGTGAAGGCGCTCCGGGCCGCCGTCGAGCTGAAGGCGCTCTCGCACATCACCGGCAGCGGCCTGCCCGGCAACGTCCCCCGCGT
>CAZQVZ010000375.1:0-5812 GCA_964596895.1 uncultured Myxococcaceae bacterium | reverse complement strand
GTCGAAGGTGCCGGAGATGAGAGTGCGCCTGTCCACGCCCACCGAGCCGGACGTGCAGGACGACAGGCGCGAAGCGGTGCTGGCGCCGTTGCGTCCCACCGCGGCAGACCGGGCGCTGCTGGAGCTGGGCCGGAGCGCGTTGTCCGCGCCGCCGCACCTGAGGAACTGAGCCGTCATGAGCTGGCCCCAGCGGACAGCGGTGGCGGTGGTGGCGATGGGCACGGTGGCGCTGTCCGCAGTCCTCGTGCTGCGCGAGGACGCGCCGCCTCCAACGGAGCGTTGGGCACCTCTGCAGACGCGGCCGTGGGAGTCGCAGCGCTTCGCCTCCCTGCGCGAGGAGCGGCTGCCTGCGCCGTACGACGCGCTGCTGTCCCTGCACACCGCGAAGCGGCGGCCGGCGCCGGGGGACTGGCTCGCGGACCACCAGGAGCCCGGCGAGTCCTATGCGGAGTGGGCCGCGTCCGAGCCGGTCCGGGCGACGAGCGAGCGGCGGACCCTCTACCTGCAGCCCTTCGGGGAGCTGCGCGCGGACCAGGGGGAGGCGGTGACGCAGACCGCGGCCTACCTGGAGCTGTACTTCGGCTTGCCGGTGGTGACCCTGCCCACCGCTCCCGCGGACGCGCTGCCGGGCGACACGCGCCGCCTCCACCCGGTCACCGGGGAGCGGCAGTTGTGGACGCGCGCGGTGCTGGAGTACCTGCACGCCCGCCGGCCAGAAGACGCGGTGGCGCTCATCGCCCTCACCGGCGAGGACCTCTACCCCGACGCCAACTGGAACTTCGTCTTCGGCCAGGCGCACCTGCGCGAGCGGGTGGGCGTGTGGAGCCTGCACCGCCTCTGCAATCCGGAGGCGGGAGAAGAGGGACGGAGGCGGTGCCTGCGCAGGACGGTGGCCACGTCGGTGCACGAGCTCGGCCACATGCTGTCCATGCACCACTGCGTGGCGTGGGAGTGCGTGATGAACGGCATCAACCACCAGGGCGAGGCGGACCGGGTGCCATTGGAGCCCTGCCCCGCCTGTCTGGCCAAGCTGTGTGACGCGACCTCGTGTGACCTGCCGCGGCGGTTCTCCGCGCTCCGGGACTTCTGGCGGAAGTCGGGCGCGGCCCCGGACACGGAGCGCTACCTGGATGCGGCGCGAAGAGCGCTCACCCCCTAAGGGGTCTGTGGGGGGACGACGTCCGCCTCGCGGTACGCCACGTCGTAGATGACCGCTGAAGGGTCGCTGCGCTTGTTGCCCACCGCCTTCTGCGGCGTCCATGCGCCCACGCCCAACAGCCGCCCGTCTTCAGAGAACCGCACCCGCCGCAGCGTCCATCCGAATTCGTCCTTCGCCACAGGCGGCGAAGTGCCCTCTTCGAAGACCAGGAGCTGCTTGTCCCAACCGCCGGAGGCGACGCTGCGCCCGTCCGGGCTGATGCCCACGCTCGCGACCACGCCCAGGTGGCCCTCCCACTTCGCCACCACCTGACCGGACTGCACGTCCACCACCGCCGGGTAGTCGTTCGGGCTGTGCGGCGCGGGGTCTCCCTTCTTCTCCCGCTGGTACACCTCGCGGTTGCGCTCCGCCTTGTCGTTGGAGAACGCCACCCCCAGCCGCTTCCCCGAGCGGTCCACGCTGAGGTCGTTCACGAACGGCTCGAAGCGGTGGCGCGCGTCCTCCACCAGCGTGGGGACGGCGGGGCCCTCCGGCAGCACCTCGCCTTCGGCCAGCCTCCGGCGGAGCGCCAGCACCTTGCCGCCGTCCGTCGGTGTCACTTCGAAGCGCTGGAGCACGGCCCCCCCCAGGACGCCGTGCGCATCCTGCGGCACACACGCGTCACACACCGCCACGTCCACGCCCTCCAGCACCAGGTGCTTGAGGTGCACGTTGCGCCCGCGCACGAGCTTCGCGGGCTTGTCGCCCACCGTCACCGTTTCCGTAATCAAGGACGGCTCGATGCCGGCGCGCCGGGCCAGGGCCGTGCTCACCACCACGTGCGGCAAGGACGCGTCCATGCTGAAGCCGCCGGTGTTCCCGTCGATGCCCGCGCGCACCAGCGCCACGTTCTTCCGGGTCAGCCGCACCCCGAGCCTCACCGCGTCCATGGGCAGCGGCCGCTCTTCGAAGCGCAGCAGGGCAATGGTCTTGTCCCAGCTCCCCGTCACCACCCGCCCGTCCGGCAGCGCGACCACCGCGCGCACCTCCGCTTCGTGCGGCCGGGACTCGGAGACGAAGGTCAGCCCGGGCCAGGCGAGCACCACCACCCCGCCATCCTCACCGCCGGCGACGACGTGCCGGCCGTCGGTGGTGAACCCCACGCTCACCAGCCGCGCGTCCCCGTGCCACTCCCCTTGCGGCTGGCCGTCCTCGCCGCCGAACGCGCGCACCACCCCGTCCCTGCCCGCGGTGACGAACACGCTGCCATCCGGAGAGAAGGCCACGCCCTCCACGTCGAACTCGTAGTGGCCCAGAGGCAGGTCCGAGACCAGCTGCGGCGCTGCGTCCTTCGAGCCCATGGGCGGCAGCCGCCAGAGCATGACGTTGAAGGTCTCGCCTGCCAGCCGCGTGTGCACCACCCGCCCGCCGTCCGGCGAGAGGGCGAGCCCGTAGACGAAGTCCCGGTCCTCCACCACCGCCACGTCGTCGACGGCGAGGATGCGCCCGGAGATGTACGCGCCCTTCTGCGCGCGCACCGCCTCGTCCAGCCCGCCAACTCTCGGCGGCCCTCGCACACAGCCCGTCGTCAGCGCCGCCGCCATCGCCGCCGCCGCGACCCAGAACCCCCACTGTCGTGTCACGTGCTTCCCCTCACCCAGCGCTCGGACGCCGCAGCCCTACGTCCCGCTCACGGGCTTCGGCGGCTCGACCTCTTTGATGGCCTTCTGCTCCACCGTGAGGATGAACAGCGGCTTCTGAGCGTCGCCCGACTCGTCGAAGGAGGTGGTCCCGGTGGCGCCTTCGAAGCCCTCGAGGTTGGCCAGCTGCTCGCGGAAGTCCGAGCGCGTCTTCGGGTTCTTCTCCACCACCGCCCGCAGGATGCCGGCGGCGTCGTAGCCCGTGGCGTCCAGGAGCCCCGGCTCGCCGCGCAGGTTGGCGTCCCGCCACCGCTTCATGAAGCGCTGCGTCCCGGGCCTCGCCGAGTCCGGGTAGAAGCCGTCCACGTACACCGAGCAGGTGACGAACTTGCCGCCGCGGGAGATGAGCTGCGGCGTCCCGTCCGGGTCCTTGGGCGAAGACCAGAGGTTGGTGCCCAGGAGCGTCACCGTCTTGAGGTTCTTCTTGCCGGTGGTCTTGCGGATGCGCTCGAGGTCCCGCGGGTCACAGGCGTTGGTGATGATGTCCTCCACCGCCAGCGCCGGGGCGACCAGGCCCACCCTGCGCCACTCGTCGGGGATGAACAGCGCCTCGAAGTCCACGATGGGGTCGAGCTGCGAGCGGAGCCTCTCAATCGCCTTGCGGCGGCGGAAGGCGTCGTTGGTCTGCTCGCGGATCTCCCGGAGGCCCTCGTGGTAGTCCGCGCGGTCCTCGAGGTGGTAGCGGCCCACCAGCTGCTTGGCCTCGGAGGTGAAGGTGGTCTGGTCGTGGGTGTAGCGCTCGGCGCCGCGGACCTGCGCGCCGCGCTTGTCGAGCTCGTCCCAGAACAGGTCGGTGAGGTCCTGCCCGTAGGGGATGTCCGGGTAGAGGATGGCGAAGCTCTTGTAGCCGAGGACCCCCGTGGCGTAGTCCGCCAGCGCCTTCGCCTGGGCCGAGTTGGTGAGCATGTTCCGGAACACCCACGGCCCCAGCTGGGTGATGTCCTCCTGCCGGCTCAGGGTGAGGATGGGGATCTGCAGCTCTTCTGCCACCAGCGCCGCGCGCCGCGAGTCATCCGCGAGGATGGGCCCGATGATGGCGATGGCGCCGTCTTCGAAGACGAGCTCCTCCACCGCGTTGCCAGCCACCATCACGTCCCCCTGGGAGTCCTTCACCACCAGGTTGATGTCGCTGCCTTCGAGCGCGAGCTTCACGCCGCGCAGGACGGCCTCGCCCACCGGGCGGAAGCGGCCGGTCATGGGGAGGATGACCCCCACCGTCTTCGCCTGCACGTCGCTGCGCCGCTGCGAGCGGGCCAGGAGCTCCCGCGCCTGGTCCGCGTACGTGTGGTCCGGCGCGTGCTTCAGGTAGGCCTCGAGGGTCTCGTTGAGCCGGGTCCAGTCGCGCAGGTGGTAGTAGATGCGCGCGAGCTTGAAGGTGAGGACCGGCCACGCGGGGTGGGACTTCGACAGGTCCGCCTGCACCCGGGCCACCTCCACGAACGGCGCCTGCGCATCCACCACCTGCGTCAGGGCCGCGAGCGCCTCCTCCCGCTCCGCGCCCGTCGTCGCCTCCACCCGCTTCACCGCGAGCTTCAGCGCTTCGCCGTGCAGGGCGCCCAGGGCCGCGGCCTTCTCCGCGCCCTCCAGCGCCCGCTGCTTGAGGGGCCCCTCCAGCCGCTGCGCGACCGAAGAGAGCGTCTGGTACGCGTCCCGGTGCGCGCCCAACTCCAGCGCCGAGAGCCCCGCGTACAGCCGGGCCTCGTTGGCGCGCCCGTGCAGCGGGTTCTCGAAGACGAGCTCGTTCAGCGAAGCGCGCGCCTTCGCCCAGTCCTTCGATTCGTAGTGCAGCATCCCCACCCGGAAGAGCGCGTCCTGACCGGCGGTGGACTCCGGATACGCCTTGCGCACCGCGAGGTACGCCTCGATGGCGTCCGCGGGCTTGCCCTGCTCCGCCTTCGCCGCAGCGTCAGCGAGCGCCTGGTCGGCCTCGGCGATCTGCCTGGGTTCGAAGGCCGGCTTCGTCGGCTCCTCGCGCCCCTCACCACCCCAGCCATCCTTCACCTGGCGGTGAGCAGGCGGGCAGGCACTGAGCGCGAGCGCGGTGAGGGCGAGCAATAGGGCGCGGGCAGCCCGGGGAGCGAACATGTGGGTCTCCATAGCAGCGGGAGGTGGCCATGCAACAGCGGACCGCGGCCATTCATCCGCGGCGCCACGGCCCTTCTGCAAGGCGCTGGCCGAAGGGGGTTCGCCCCTGCCCTTTCCTCGACCCGCGGCGGTCAGCCGAAGAGCTCGCGCACCTTGGCGAAGAAGCTCTTCGACTGCGGGTTGGAGTCCTCGCCCGAGACCTCCTGGAACCGCTCGAGCAGCTCCTTCTGCTCGCGGGAGAGGTGGGTGGGCGTCTCGATGACCACGCGCACGTGCTGGTCGCCGCGTCCGCCGCCGTGCAGGTGGGGGATGCCCTTGCCCTTGAGCCGGAAAACCTTCCCCGTCTGCGTGCCGGCCGGGACCTTCATCTTCACCTTGCCGTCCAGGGTGGGCACGTCGATCTGCGCGCCCAACGCCGCCTGCGGGAAGGAGACCGGGACCTCGCAGAGGACCTCGGAGTCTTCGCGGACGAAGATGGGGTGCTCGCGCACGTGGACGACGACGTAGAGGTCACCCGGAGGCCCGCCGTGGTCGCCGGGCTCGCCTTCGCCGGAGAGCCGCACCCGGGTGCCGGTGTCCACGCCGGGGGGAATCTTCACGGTGAGCGTGGTCTCGCTCTCGGTCTTGCCGCGGCCCTGGCAGTTGTCGCACGGGTCGCTCACCACGCTGCCCAGCCCGCCGCAGTGGTGACAGGCGCGGGAGACGGCGAAGAAGCCCTGCGTGAAGCGGACCTCGCCTTCGCCGCCACAGGTGGGGCAGGTGCGCCGCTGGCCGCTCTTGGAGCCGGAGCCCTTGCAGACCTCACAGCTCTTGGGGCGCGGCAGCTTGACCTGCACCTCGCAGCCGAAGGCCGCCTCCTCGAAGGAGATCTCCAGGTTGTAGCGGAGGT
>CAZQVZ010000374.1:0-5820 GCA_964596895.1 uncultured Myxococcaceae bacterium | reverse complement strand
CACCAGCACCGGCACCCTCGAGGCGGGCGTGGTGGTGAAGCCGTAGAGGCGGACGTCGTAGACGTAGACGGCGAGCTTTTCGCCATCCCCGTCGAACGCGAGCTTGAAGGTGATGGGCGCGCGGTCCTGGGTGACGAGCTGCGCCTGCGCCTCGAGGTAGCCGGGCCGGAAGTGCAGCTTCAGCGACTCGAGCTCGCCGAGCTTCGTCTGGACTTCGGCCACGCGCCGCGCGACCTGCTCCGCGTCCACTTCGAGCTCGAGGAACCCGAACTGCAGCTTGCGCCGCTGGTAGCGGGAGGCGCCGCCGGTGAAGCTGAATGGGAAGGTGATGTCCGGGATCTGCAGCGCGAAGTCGACGATGCGCAGGCCCGGCGCGACCTCCAGCGGGGGGAAGCCGACGAACGCGCGACGGTCGACGAGCCGCAGCTCGGGGCCAACTGGGGCGGCCGGTCTTTGAGGGTCTTGCTCGTGGGCCATCGGTGCGCTGGGGAGTGGCGCGAAGGTGCGAGAGCGTAGCACGCGGTCGAAGTGCCCGGAATTTCTCGCGCCTGGCCGTTCGGTCCCCCCTCAGGCGGGGATCAGGTAAGAGCGGCGGCGTGAAGCCCTGGGAGACCGTCGCCGAAGCGAAGCTGGGCCGCGCCACCTTGACCCTGCGAAAGCGGGAGAGCGAGTTCCTGGTCCTGGTGGACGGCCGCTCGCTCATGGGCAGCCGGCAGCACGGCTCCGAGGAGGCGCTGGCAAAGGTGGGGTGTGAGGGCCTTGGGGCCGGGCGGCCGTCGGTGCTCGTGGGTGGCCTGGGCTTCGGCTACACGGTGCGCGCCGCGCTGGAGGTCCTGCCGCCTCACGCCGAGCTGACGGTCGCGGAGCTGGCGGAGGCGATGGTGGAGTGGAACCGGGGCCTGCTGGCGGAGCTCGCCGGGCGCCCGCTGGAGGACCCGCGCGTGGTCCTGCAAGTGGGCGACGTGCTCGAGGTGGTGCGCGCGAAGGCCGAGCGGTTCGACGCCATCCTGCTCGACGTGGACAACGGGCCGTACGCCGTGTCGCAGCCCGGCAACGCCACCTTGTACGACCTCGTGGGGCTCTCCTACCTGCACCGGGCGCTCAAGCCGAAGGGCCGGGTGGCCATCTGGTCCGCAGGGGGCGACGCGCGGTTCGTGAAGCGGATGGAGGAGGTGGGCTTCACGGCGCGCGTCACCGGGACCGGCAGGGGACGCCACGTCATCTTCGTGGGTGAGAAGGACCGGCCGAAGCGCTCGGACAGCCCCCCGCGTGACGGTCCGTCAAAGCGGCGCCGCCGCTGATTCCCGGGGCGGCTGTTCCGGCGCAGTGACGAACGGCAACAGCGCCTCGGGGAACGCCTGCACCAGGGTCTCGGGCGCGGGCACCGGCCGCGCTTCAATCAAGGCCCGCAGCTGCAGCCCGTTGGTGATGGCCTGCCCGCGGAAGTGGTTGTTGGTGACGACGTAGACCTCCTTCGTCTGGGCGTCATCCGCGAGCGCCTGCGCCCGCTGCGCCCACGGCAGGAGCTGCTCGGGCTCGTAGAGGTAGTCGTAGCGCTGGTCGCGCCCTGCGGCCCTGCGGAACCAGTCCTTGTCGTTGCGGCCGTGGACGCGGACGTAGCCCACGTGCCCGGTGGCCCTCGCCGAGGGCCCCATCGACTTCGCGAACCGCGGCTGATCCACGTTCACGAAGCCCGCGCCCAGGCCTGTGAGCTCTGAATAGAAGTCGGGGACGTTCCAGCTCGCGTGCCGCACCTCCACCACCAGGGGCAGCTGCGGGAACGCCTTCAGCAGGTCCCCGAGCCACTCTCCTTCTGCCTCGGCGCGCTTGAAGGACCAGGGGAACTGCAGGAGGACCGCGCCCAGCCGCCCTTCGTCCCGCAGCACATCGAGCGCCTCGCGCGCCTCCTTCACCTCCGCGCGGGTCCACGCGCTCTGGCGTTCGTGGGTGAAGCGGCGGTGGAGCTTCGCGGTGAAGCGGAACTCCCGGTTGTGCGACACGCGCGCTGCCCACGCCTTCGCCACCCTGCCCGGCTGGGACCGGTAGAAGGTGGAGTTCACCTCCAGGGTGTCGAAGTAGGTGGCGAGGTGCCCGAGCGGGTCGAAGCCCCGCGGCCTGGGCTTCGGGTACACCACGCCCTCCCAGTCCTTGTAGCTCCAGCCTGCGGGCCCCACCCGGATGCGCTTGTCCACGCCCCTCAAGGTGGGCCGCTTCGCGCCGCGGCGCAGCCGTGCGAGGTGCCGAGCCCTCGCGCTGACGAAAGTTGCACACGCAGGCAGGCTCCAGGGTCAGGCAGGGCGAACCCACTGACATCCGGAGCTGAAGCCATGAAGAAGAGCCTGTTCGCCGCACTCGCCGCCTTCGCCGTCCTGGGCACCGCCGCCACCGCGGAGGCCGCCTGCTACCGCTTCTCCAAGGCGCCGAGCGACGTCTACGTCTGCGTGAAGGGCGACGGCTTCGACGACCGCAAGAAGGCGAAGGCCATCTGCGACAAGGCCTCCGGCCAGGACTGCGGCAACGTGGGCAGCTACTCCTCGTCGTGCCACTCCAACAGCAACAAGTGCTACGACCAGGACGGCAAGGCGCACCGCAGCCTCTCCGGCTACTAGACCGCGTCTGGGTGGAGCGCACTCAAGACGCCGGTGATGCTGCTGGCCACGTCCTGCGGGCCATCGCCGCACCGCGGCAGGTAGAGCAGCCTCCCTCCGATGAACTCGAGGCGGCCCGCCACGCGCGGCCACGTGGCTGGCGCTTCGGCGCAAGCGGGAAGCGAACCCCACCCGGGGGACCGGCGCCGGCGCGTTGTACGCGTCGAGTTCCATCTGTCCGCACGAAAGCGACGGGGCGGAGGGCTGGCCACCCACGGGGGGGCGCGGGCGCATCAGCCCCGCTTCGCGACCGCCGTCGCCTTGTCGTGCGCCGCGCCCACGCGCTTGCCCTTCTTGCGGTCGTCGTCCCAGTCCTTGCCCCTGTGCGGGCGGTACTTCACCTGCTCCTGGGCGCGGATGACCTCGCGGGTCCACGCGTCGAGGTCCACGTGCATCTTCCCCTCCGCGCCGCGGCGCTCCACCTCCAGCTTCACCTTCCAGACGTCGTTGCCGGTGAGGTGGACCTTGTCGACCTCCACGTCGCGGAAGCCGCGGCGGCGTGCGTGGTGGATGGCGACGGCCATGGCCTCGCGCCGGTCCATCCGCTCGATGCGCGCCGGAGGAGGCGGCGGCGGCCGGGGGAGCGGCCTCGTCGCCACCGGAGGCGGCGCCGGACGCCAGGTGGGTTCCTGCCGAGTCACCCGGACGGTGCAGCCGGTGCCGGCCAGCATCAGGAAGAGCGCGGGGAGGATGAGCTTGTTCATGCCCGTGCAGACGGCGCTCGCTCGGGCTGGATTCAGACCTACAGCAGCGCCGGGGTGGGAGCGTTCCCCGCATCCGGCGGCGGCCCGCCACGGGCCTCCTGCGAGCCCACAGAGGCATTTCTGGCGCAGATACTAAAGATGCGGGGCGGCCCTCGCGTGGCCCCTGGAGCCACCATGGGCCCCAGGCGCGATTTCGCCTCCGGAAAAGGGCCCCTACGCCACCGCGCGCTCAGAAGCATCCGCGGCGGGCGCAGGCGGCGCCTCCTCCACCTGCTGCGGCTTCGACCGGTGTGCGGCGAGCGCTCCGAGCGCGAACACGTAGCAGGCGACGCCCGCGAGCAGCGTGGCGGTGATGCCCCAGAACATGGAGATGCCCAGAGCCAGCACCGACGCCACCACCGAGCACGCGCCGTTGATGGCCCAGTACCAGGCGGTGGGCGCGTTGGCCGTCCCGCGCGCGCGGGTGAGCCCGAGCGGGAACGCCATCCCCATCAGGAAGCCCGCCGGAAGCAGCGAACCCGCGGCCAGGGTCACCCGAAGCCAGGTGGCGGACGCGCCGAAGGCCTCCTGCAGCCAGCCGCCGCTCACCGCCAGCAGCACCAGCAGGAGCGGCAGCGCGTAGAGCGCCCTGCCCCACCTGGCGGAGAAGAAGCTCCCGGCGCTGGACGCGAGCAGGATGACGAACAGCACCACCGCGAGGCTGTAGAGCGGATGCCCGAGGAACAGGCTCAGCCGCGAGAGCAGCGCTATCTCCACCAGCATGAAGCCCAGGCCAATGGCGGCGAAGTAGCCCATCAGGAGCGGCGACTGGCCGCCGCGCACCTCCCTGCGCAGCGCCAGGGGCCCCAGGATGGCCACCGCGCTCAGCAGCAGGATGATGACGAAGAAGTTCCAGAGCAGCGGCGCGCCGTTGGCGAAGTCCCCCGGCCGCACCGTGTTGAAGAAGAAGGGCCGGTCATCGGTGGGCGCCGCCAGGTCCAGCGGATGCGAGTCGATGAAGGACGCGTGCCGCGCAGGGTCCGCGAGCGCGGCGAAGCCGTCCCCCTCCGCGTCGTCCGGCAAGAGCACCGGCACGAAGTCCATCTGCGCGCAGAGCTCGCGGATGCGGGCAACATCTTCGGGGGTGAACGCCCGCGGAGACGCGAGGATGGTGGCCACCCCCATGCCGGTGTCCTTCGGCCCGGTGCGCCGGATGAGCATCAGGTGCGCGCGCGGGTTCTCCACGCCGTGGTCCAGGAGCGCCGCGCTCGCCAGCGCCACCATGCGCAAGGACTCGGCCGGCGCGCGCTCGTTGAACCAGCGGGAGAACGTCAGGATGCCGTCTTCGTCGAGGCGCTCCAGGAACAGCCGCCACGCCTCGCGGGTGTAGAGCCCGTTTTCGGTGAGCACGTACGCGCCGGACGCGGCGGCCGCCCAGGTGTCCACGAGGGAGGCCTGGATGATGCCGAACCGCTCGCCGGAGCGGGTGAGGTGGCTGCGCGCCTCGTCGTTGACCAGCTCGACGGCAGGATGGTCCGCCAGCTTCCCGGTGTAGTCCGCGAAGCGGTCTCGCAGGAGCCAGAGGATGTCGTCGTTGACCTCGAGGCCGACCACGCGGCGCTGCCCGAACGCCAGCGCGGTGAGGACGTCCCGTCCGCCGCCCACGCCGATGACCATCACCGACCGGTCGTCCCTCAAGTGGTGCGCGAGCGCCGTGAGGTCGTGCTTGAGGTGCTCCACCGCCGAAAGGTCTCCCTCGAAGCGGGTGAGCACCGTCAGGGCATCCCCGTCGATGGTGAGCTCCAGCTGCTCCACCGGGTGCGCAGGCTCGAACGTGCGCGCGAGGCCCCAGCCGAAGGGCCGCGTGTCCACCTTCTCCTTCACCACCAGCCGGGAGAACGCGTTCCACTTCTCCAGCACCGTGCCCCGGCCGGCCCCGCCCTTCACGTCCCCGCGCACATCCAGGAGCCGCAAGGAGGGGTTGAGCGCGGCCAGAAGGCCCATCACCGCCACCAGGGCGAGCGACACCATGCGCGCCCGCGGCCAGGACCACGCGAAGGCGACGGCGGCGACGGCCGCGAGCAGCCCGCAGATGAGCACCACCGTGGGCGCGCCCAGCCCGTCGATGAGCGGGATGCACAAAAGACACCCCAGCGCCGACCCGGCGAGGTCTGCCGCGTACATGCGTCCAGGCGAGCCGCTGAAGCGGGTGAGCGCCGCGGCGATGACCACGCCCGCACAGGTGAACGGCACCGCCAGCACCACGAAGGTCACGAAGATGGTGGCGATGCCGCCGGAGATGTCGAGCCCCGACCGCAGGAGCAGCGCCACCGCGCCCGCGCTGGTGACCGAGAACGCCAGGGCCGCTCGGGCGAGGAGCCGGTCCGGGTCTGATGCGCGCCAGCCGTCCACCAGCACCGCGCCCACCGCCAGCCCGAACATGGCGAGCGCGATGGCGATGAACGCGAAGTGGTAGTGCGTGGTGACGC
>CAZQVZ010000373.1:0-5854 GCA_964596895.1 uncultured Myxococcaceae bacterium | reverse complement strand
GAGCTACTGCAGTCGGAGGTGGCGCGGTTCCCGCGGGCGCGGCTGACCGTGGCCAGGGGGCCAGACAAGGGCGCGGAGGTGGCGCTCGAAGGCCAGACCGTGGTGGTCGGTTCGGACGAAGGCTGCCAGCTCCGGCTGACGGACCCGGCGGTGTCCCGCCGCCACTTCGAGCTGTCCGGGGGCCCCGGCGGCTATCGCCTGCGCGACCTGCGCTCCACCAACGGCGTCTTCATCGACGACGTGCAGGTGCTCGACGCGCGGCTCACCGGCAAGGTGCGCGTCACGCTCGGGCGCACCGAGTTGCGCTTCGAGCCGGAGCGGCAGGAGATCCAGTGGCCGCTGTCTGCGTCGGACCGGTTTGGGGAGGCCTTCGGCCGCTCCACCGCCATGCGCCGGGTCTTCGCGCTGCTCGAGCGCGCCTCACCCACCGACTCCGCCATCGTGCTCGAGGGCGAGGCCGGCACCGGCAAGGAGTTGCTCGCGCGCGGCATCCATGACCGCAGCGGCCGCGCGGACGGGCCCTTCGTGGTGGTGGACGTGGGCGCGCTCGGCGAACAGGTGGTGGAGAGCGACCTGTTCGGCCACGACCTCGGCAACCTCGCCGCCCAGCGCGGCGCGTCCAGGCCCGGCGCGTTCGAAGAGGCGCACGGCGGCACCCTCTTCCTGGACGAGGTCTGCGACCTGCCCCTGCCGGTGCAGGCGCGGCTGCTCCGCGTGCTGGAGTCCAGGGAGCTCAAGCGGGGCGCGCAGACGGTCCCGGTGGAGGTGCGCGTGGTCGCGTCCACGCAGAAGGATCTCGAGGCGCAGGTGCGCACCGGCGCCTTCCGCGAG
Organism: uncultured Myxococcaceae bacterium; assembly: GCA_964596895.1. GTDB lineage: Bacteria > Myxococcota > Myxococcia > Myxococcales > Myxococcaceae > JAFAFL01. Next base: position 5,023 of record CAZQVZ010000373.1, on the reverse strand, counting down.
GACCTCTACTTCCGGCTGGCGGTGTTCCGGGTCCGGGTGCCGGCCCTGCGCGAGCGCCCCGAGGACATCCCCGCGCTCGCGCGGCTCTTCGAGTCCCGCGGCAAGGGGCAGCCCATCTCCGCGGACGCCATCGAGATGTTGTCCCGGCATGACTGGCCGGGGAACGTCCGCGAGCTGCGCAACGTGGTGGAGCGGCTGGGCGCGTTCCCGGACCTCGGCGCCAACGCCCTCGCGCGCGCGCTCGGCCGGGCAGGGGACGAGGAGACGAGCGACGCGCGGCTGCGCGCGGAGATGATGAAGACGCTCTTCGCCCTGCCGTACCACGAGGCCAAGGAGCGGGTGCTCGACGCGTTCGAGAAGACCTACCTCAACGAGCACCTGCGCGCGGCCAACGGCGTGGTCACCCGCGCCGCCCAGAGAGTGCAGCTCCCCAGACAGTCGGTGCACCGGATGATGCGCAGGCTCGGGCTGCAGGGCCGGGACGAATAGTCGGCGCAGCGGTGCGGCTGGTATCGTCCGGGGCGTCTTGTCCCTCGAAACCGGCACCTGGGTCGGCCGCTTCCGCATCACCCGCCTCATCGCCCAGGGCGGGATGGCCGAGGTGTACCGCGCCGAGCAGGAGCTGGCCGGCGGCATCCTGCGCCCCGCGGCGCTGAAGGTCATCCGGCCGGAGTACTCGGGGTCACAGGACTTCCGGGAGATGTTCCTCGACGAGGCGCGGCTGGCGTGCACGCTCTCGCACCCCAACATCGTCCACATCTATGAGGTGGGCGAGGCCGACGGCCGGCTGTACATGGCCATGGAGCTGGTGCCCGGAGAGTCTTTGGCCTTCGTGGCCCGTGACCTGCGCGAGAAGGGCGAGCGGCTCCCGGACGACGCGCTCATCGCCATCGGCATCTCCACCTGCTCGGCGCTGGAGATGGTGCATGGGCTGCGGCTGCCCGGTGAAGGGCACGTGAACCTCGTGCACCGGGACGTCTCGCCGCACAACCTGCTGTTGGGGCCTTCGGGCTCCCTGAAGCTCATCGACTTCGGCATCGCCAAGGCGGCGTCGAACCGGAACCTCACCTCTCCGGGCGTGACCAAGGGGAAGGCGGGGTACTTCTCGCCCGAGCAGGCCATGGGGCGCGCGCTGGACGGCCGCAGCGACCTCTTCTCCCTGGGGGTGACGCTCTACAAGCTCGCGTGGGGCGGCACGCCCTTCGACGAACACCGCACCCACCTCGACCGCAACACCGCGCTGGTGCACGGGCGCTGGCGCGCCCTTCGGGACGTCTGCCCGGGCCTGCCAGAGGGCTTCTACGACGTGGTGGACCGCGCCCTTCAAGTCAAGCCGGAGGACCGCTTCACCGACGCAGCCGAGCTGCGCATGGCGCTGGAGCGGCTGGCCCTCACCGAAGGCTTCCACGTGGGCCCATCCACGCTCGCAGGCTACGTGGAGCGGCAAGAGGATGACCCGCACACGCAGGGGGGCGCGCGGCCGGCCCCGTCGTCTGCCCGGCTGCAGCCGCTCGACTTCGACCCCCACCGCACGGTCCCTGGGCGAAGCGCGGCGTCCCACCGGCACACGGTGGCGCAGTCGCCTTCGTCGCCGCCCCCCTCCGGCGGCTTCAAGAGCGGCCCCTCCGCCACCCGGCACACCTTGCGCATCTCGCGGGCGGCCTCGTCGCCTACCACGCAGGTGATTCAGACGAAGCGGCGGCTGTTCCTGGTCAGCTCCGTGGCGCTCGTATGCCTGGCGGTGCTGGTGGGGCTGATGTTGGGAGAGCGGGCGGCGCGGGACGAACCTTCGAAGCCCCCGGGCGAAGGCGCGCTGGTCGAGGCGCAGCCGCAGCCGCCGCGGGAAGCCGTGCCCGTGAAGGTGGACCCCCCGGCCGGCGCCCCCGAGCGCGACGGTGTTCCCCCGGTCCGGGACGAGCCGCAGCTCACGCCGGAGGACTCCGGGGAGCCCACGCCCTCGGCGGTGACGGTGAAGCGTGAGAGCGCCCGGTCCACGGCGCGCGCGGAGCGGACGGAGAAGGTGGCCAGCGCGTCCGCTTCGCAGCACACCCGCCGCGCGCAGCCGAAGGGCAAAGGCAGGCTGCGGGTGGGGGGCGCGGATGACGCGGTGGTGCTGGTGAATGGCCGGCGCCAGGGCGTCTCCCCCCTGGATCTGCAGGTGAGCGCCGGGACCCACAGCGTCGTCGTCCGCAGCATGGACGGCACCCGCCAGCTCTCCGAACGCGTGGAGGTGGAGCCGGACCGGACCAGCCGCGTCGTCTTCGACTTCGAGCGGAACCTCATCCGCGTGGGGAACTAGCGCCTGGGCGAAGCAGGTGCGAGACCAGGACTGCGAGCGCTCCCCGTGCACCGGGCGAGCGTCGCGTCCCAGCCTCGCACCCCTCAGGTTCCCCCCCGGAACACCCAGGACGCTACGCCCGCTCGCGGCGCGCGTGCCATCCGGGAAAACCCTCGCCCGTGATACGCAGTGGGGCGTGTGGTTCCTGGAGGGAAGGACTGCAGCGAAGGCCGGCCTGCGCGGCGTGGCCAGCCTCGCGGTCCGCGTGGTGGTGGACCTCGGTGAGCGCGAAGGCATCTCCTCCCACACGGTCTTGCGCGGCACCGGCGTCACCGCAGCGGACGTGAGGAATCCCCTCGAGCGCTTCGGCTGGGGCCTCTACGCAGACATCCTCGACCGGATGCAGGACGCGCTCGGCTCCGAGGCGGCGCTGACGCGCGCCGCCGAGGCCATGCCCGCCACCTTGCCCGAGCTCACCTCCTTCGCGCGGGCCTTCGTCACGCCGCAGGCGCTGGCGCGGTTCCTCTTCGAGGTGGCGGACCCCGTCATCTGGCCCATGGTCACCTTCGGCCTGGTGGACCTGGGCGCAGACCGGCTGGAGATCTCCGGCACCCTCAAGCGCAGCTTCCGCGGCAGCCGGCCCTACTTCGTGGGCAGCGTGGGCGCGGCGAAGGGGTTCACGGGCTACCTCGGCCTGCCGCCGGCTGAGGTGGAGGCGGTGGACCTGTCGGACCGGCACATCCGCGTGGTGTTGAAGCTCCCGCCGTCCCGCACCCTGCTGAGGCGCGCGAAGGGCGCGCTCCCGTCCGCGTTCTCGCCGCCGCCGGTGATGATGACCGCCGCGCCTGGCCGTGCCGGGCAGGTGGGGACACGGCTGGAGCGGGCGCGCGCGCAGTGGGGCCTGAGCCCGCGGCAGGTGGAGGTCCTGCGCGAACTGGTGGCGGGGCACGACAACCGGGAGATTGCGCGGACGCTGGGCTGCGCGCTCAAGACGGTGGAGGCGCACGTCAGCGCGCTGCTCGAGCGGACCGACTCCCCGAGCCGCCTCGCCGTGGTCACTGCCTTCTGGGCGGACCTCGACTTCGACGCTGGGGCATGAGCGCAGGCCGCCGGGGCGGCTCCGAGGTGGCAGCGCGCGCCGTCTCACGCGCCCTGGGCGCGCCGCGGGTGGACCTCGACCGCAGGCACGCCTAACGGGCCGGCGCGCTGGCCGCGAAGAACACCGCCGCCGCGCCGACGACCACCGCGGCCCCGCCCGCATACACCCACGGGCTCCGGTACCAGGGTTCCCGCCGCACCACCGAGAGCCGCAGCGGCACCTCCGGCGAGGCCCCGCGCGCCACCGTGTTGCCGTCCGCGTCGTTGGCCTCGACGAAGTAGAAGGTGGTGAAGCCCACCGCCCCTTCTGCGGCGGGAATCTCCCCCGCGCACAACTCCCCGTCACAGCGCATGGCCACGCTCCACCACGGACCGTCCGCGGAGAGCGCGTGGCGCAGGAGCACCGTGCGCGCCTGCCCGAGCGGATCCACCACCCGCGCCCGCACCCGCTGCGGCACCGCGGGGTCTTCACCGGGGAGCACCTCGATGCGGGTGCGGCCTTCGAACCGCTGGCGCATGGTTTCGAAGAAGCGCACCTGCCGCGCCGGCGCGTCCGACGGCAGGCGCAAGGACGGGTCCAGCTCCATCGCCTCGAAGGCGCGCTGCTGGCCGGTGCGTTCGTCTCCGAGCACGAAGTGGATGAAGCCCAGTTCGAACACCGCGCGCGCGCGCTCTGCCACCGGCTTGTCCGGCAGCGCGAGGTAGCGCTGGTACTCCACCACCGCCTCTTCGAAGCGGAGCTCTCCGGAGAGGCGCCGCGCGTTGTCCAGGGGCCCCAGGGACTCCGGGGCCTGGGCGAGGAGCAGCGAGGTGAGGGCGAGCGCGAGCACGGCGCGGCAGAGGGCGACGCGCGGGCGCGCTACCCGGGGGTGGCGACCTGCCGCAGGATGTCCAGGGACTCCAGCGCCTTCCCCGCGCCGATGACCACCGAGGAGAGCGGGTCTTCGGCGAGGAACACCGGCAGGCCGGTCTCTTCGCGCAGGAGCGTGTCCAGGTTCTTGAGCAGCGCCCCGCCGCCGGCGAGCACGATGCCGCGGTCCGCGATGTCACCGGCCAACTCCGGCGGCGTCCGCTCCAGCGTCATCTTCACCGCTTCGACGATGCCGTTCACCGGCTCCGCGAGCGCGTCCCGGATCTCATCCGAGGAGATGGTGAGCGTGCGGGGCACGCCGGCCACGAGGTCACGGCCCTTGATCTCCATGGTCATGACCTCATCCGTCGGGTACGCGGTGCCGATGCCGATCTTGATGAGCTCCGCCGTGCGCTCGCCGATGAGGAGGTTGTACTTGCGCTTGATGTACTGAACGACGGCCTCATCCAGCTTGTCACCGCCGATGCGCACGCTCTTCGAATAGACGATGCCCGCCAGGGAGATGACCGCCACGTCGGAGGTGCCACCGCCGATGTCCACGATCATGTTGCCCGACGGTTCGGTCACCGGGAGGCCTGCGCCAATGGCCGCCGCCATGGGCTGCTCAATCAGGTAGACCTCGCGGGCGCCGGCGTTCTCCGCCGCCTCACGCACCGCCCGCCGCTCCACCTCGGTGATGCCGGAGGGGATGCCGATGACGATGCGCGGCTTCACCCCCCACCGCCGGTTGTGCGCGGTCTGGATGAAGTAGCGGAGCATGGCCGCGGTGATCTCGA
>CAZQVZ010000372.1:0-5891 GCA_964596895.1 uncultured Myxococcaceae bacterium | reverse complement strand
CCCTTGTCTATACCTCTGAAATGACAGCCCCTTCCTCAAACTGGTCGTGCACCCCGCCTTTTGCATCGTGGTCTGCGACGTCGGACTCGACTGGTAGACGAAAAGTTCGGCGGGGAGGTTGGGGATGGCGAGAGGTCCTTCTTTGGATGGGCGGCTGCGCGCCGCTCGGGCGGTGGCGTGGCGACAGGACGGGCTGCTGGATGCGGACCAACTGGCGGCGCATGGTCTGGGCAATCCGGATCAATGGAAACGGCTGGTAGCGCGCGGGCTTCTGGAACGGCGCCACTCGGGCGTGTTCAGACTCACCGACGCGCCTCGCACCAGGCGACAGGACTGGCGAGCCGCCCTCATGTGGCGGAAGGAGGCCACCCTCAGCCACTGGACCGCGGCGACGTACTGGGGGTTCACCAACCTGGAACGCGCGCGCGTCCACATCAACGTGGGCGCGAAGGTGTCCACTGAGTTCGTCGAAGTGCACCGCCAGAAGCTCTGGGCCAAGGACGCGGTGGAGCGGAACGGACTGCGCGTGACGACGCCAGAGCGGACGTTGATGGACCTGGCGCCGCTGCTGGATGAGGAGCGGCTGCAGACGGCGGTCGAAGATGCCTGGCGCCGCAGGCTCATTGATCCGGAGAGCCTGCTCCGTCGCCTTCGCGACATGCCGTACCAGGCAAGGAAGGACGTGGGGGCGCTGCCGGCGCTGCTGCTGCAGGCACACCAACGGGGCAAGGCGCTCGAGAGTCCTCTGGAGGTGCGGTTCTGGCGGTTGCTGCGGATGTTCGGGCTGCCTCTGCCGAAGGTTCAGTTCCGCATGCGGGACGACAATGGCGAGCTGCGCGTGGACTTCTTCTGGGAGGAGGCGGGCCTGGTGGTGGAGACGCAGGGACGCGCGTTCCACCTCACGACGGACGGGTTCGAGCGGTCGGCGGCGCGTTCGCAGCGGCTGGCCGCCATGGGCCTGACGATGGTCGTCGTCACCTGGCTGCAGTTGGAGCAGGACCCCTCCGAGGTCATGGATCGAATCGCACGCGCGCTCACGATGAACAGGGGGCCAGCGCTGCGGGCGCCGGTGATCTACGACGAGGAGCCGGTCCCGCCCGAAGTGCTGGTGATGCTCGACGCCGCTGCGTGAGGGCGCGACTGCACCCCACCCAGAGCCGCCGACGCAGGCTGCCGTGTCCCCACCCGGGTCCGGGCGAGGCCGGGGCGATAGGCAATCGCCGCGCCTCAAGGCACCCCGTCGCGCCACCAGACGCGCGACGCAGGACGAACTCCGCCTCAGTCCCGCGGGCAGGCGGGGACGGGCGCCACCACCGCGTCGCAGGGGTGCCAGAGCCGGCCGAGCTGGTTGGGCGCCAGCAGATCCACCGGCGTCTCGCCGCCGACGACGTTGCCGCAGGAGTCGATGGCGTCGAACCCCACCGACTCACACGTGGCGGTGCCGCTCTGGTACGGGGCGATGCGCGTGATGGCCGCGCCGGGCGAGAAGTCGAGCGACGCCCCATCCGGAACCGCCCCCGGGGCCACGCGCAACTCGCTCTGCCCGCCGCCGCCGTTCTTGAACCAGCCCGAGCACAGGTTCTGCCCCTGCATCTCGAGCGCGGAGATGGCCAGCCCGTACAGCCCCTCGCTCGGCGTGCCGAGATCCGCCGCGCAGGCGGTGGCGAGCGTCCGGTTGCGCATGGCCACGTAGACGCCGCGGGGCGGGACCACGTCCTGCGGCCCGAAGTTCATCCACCGGTACGACGCAGGCGTGCCATTGTCGTTCCGGTAGGCGAAGTGGAACCCCTCCAACGACACCGGGCAGTTGGTGAGGTTGGTGAGCTCAATCGCCTCACCGTTCTGGCAGTCGCAGTTGTTGCCGGAGCAGGCGCCCTCGCCGTTGACCACGTACTCGCTGAGGATGAGGTTCTGCGCGGTGGCGGGCACCGGGGTGGCGCACTCGGAGACCACGTTCACGTTCACCTGCGATGCATTGGAGCAGCAGAGGGGATCCTCCTCGCGGCAGGCGCGCACGCCGAGCGTCACCTGCTCACCCGGCAGGTCCGCCCCCGCAACGATCCGCGACGCCGGGCGCACGTGGTTGTGGCCCTCTTCGGCCACCGCCACCACGTCCGCGCCGAAGACGACCTCATAGAAGAGCCCGCTCGGCACCGGCGCGAACTGCAGGATCGGCCGCCCATCCCAGCTCGTCTCGCACGCGGTGCTCACCGGCGGCGACGGCGGCATGGTGCAGGGCAGGGCCGCGGTGACGTCCACGTCGCAGCAGGCGGTGGCGCCGGCGGTGTCGGTGGCGCAGAAGGTCAAGGTCCACACGCCCTCGGCGTCCGCGGTGAAGGTGGTCCCCCGGCTGCCCGCGGGCGTGGGCGTCGCCTCGGCGCTCTGGGTGGGCTTGCTCTTCACGCTCCACTCCACGCTGTCCACCAGCGCGCCGGATGGTCCCGCGCCGGCGGCGGCGATGATTACCGCCGTCCGTCCCACGAGCACATCCCGCGGGTCGGGGCACATCACGTCCGGAAGCACGCAGATGTCGTTCTCGTCCGCCTCGCCGTCGCAGTCGTCGTCGAGCCCGTTGCAGGCCTCGGCGGAGGGCGGCGTCTCGCCGTCGCACGCATCGCCCCACACGCCGTCTTCGATGCAGGTCTGGATGCCGGCGACGCAGGTGCCCTCGTCGGTGCCGCACGCGCGCGTCGTGCCGGCCACGCAGGGACAGCCCTCGTCAATCTGGCCGTCGCAGGTGTCGTCCTTGCCGTTGTTGCAGATCTCCTCCGGCAGGCACTGCGAGTCCACGAGCGGTGGGCCGCCGCAGTCACACGCTGTCACGGACAGCGCGACCGCACAGAGGAGGAGAAGGAAGCGGGATGGGGGCGCGCCGAGAGACGTCATTTCGGGGCAGTCCTGCCCGAAAGCCCACCGACTGTCCAGTGACGGTCAGGTCGCCGCGGAGATCCCGGAGAACGCGTCGATCTTCGCCGCGAGGACGAAGTCGCTCTCGGTCAGCCCGTCGATCTTGTGCGTCCAGATCGTCACCTTGACCCTCCCCCAGGCGAGCAGGAGGTCGGGGTGGTGGCCCTGCGCTTCGGCCAGCGCCCCGACTTCATTGGTGAAGGCCAGCGCGCCCTTGAAGTCCGCGAAGCGGAACTCGCGCTCGAGGTGGTGCTCGTCCACCACCTGCCACCCGGGCACCTGCGCCTTCAGTGGCTTCAAGTCATCACCGCGCAGGGCGGGCACGCCGCCGCGGCAGGGGACACAGTCGCGCAGCGAGAGGGGCAGTCCGTCTGGTTCGTTGGCCATGAGGCCCGGGAGCCTTGACGCAGAACCGCGCCCGCGCAAGCCCGCCTGGCTGGTCCCCGGACGCGCGGCAGTAGACCCGGCGCGAGACCTTGACGGCGCCAAACCCTGTTTGACGTTTCCCCTGCGCCGGCGATGGGAGCCGGCAGGTTCAACCAGGAGAAAGGAGTGAGGACCATGGCCATCATTCGCAGGAGTGACACCGGACGGGACGCCGCGCGCATCCCGGCGTGGGACCCGTTCGAGATGATGCAGGAGTTCTTCGGGGGCGAGGCGCTGCCGCGCTTCACCCCGTCCTTCGAGGTGAAGGAGACGAAGGACGCGTACGTCTTCAAGGCAGACGTGCCAGGGGTCAAGGAGGAGGACGTGGACATCTCGCTGACCGGCAACCGCCTGACCATCAGCGGGAAGCGGGAGGCGGAGAAGAAGGACGAAGGGGAGCGCTACTTCACCTGGGAGCGCACCTTCGGCGCGTTCTCGCGGTCCTTCACGCTGCCGCAGGGCATCGACGGCGAGAACGTCCAGGCGGAGCTGAAGGACGGCGTTTTGAGCGTGGTGATCGGCAAGCGGCCGGAGGTGCAGCCGCGCCGCATCCAGGTGAAGGGCAGCGGCGGCAGCGCCAGGGCGTAGGGTCTTGCCGTCCTCTGCCGACGAGGACGCCGAAGAAGCCCCGGTGGCCCGAAGTCAGGGTCGCCGGGGCTCTATTCGACAAGACCCGTGCTGCCGCGTCACTCGCTGGCGACGGGTTCGGGCTCCTTCGGCTCCGGACGCTTGCGCGCGGACCAGAAGAGCAGGGCGAGCCCGGCCATGATCGCCACGTCGGCGACGTTGAAGACGCCGGTGCGCACGGGGCCTATGCCCAGGCTCACGTAGTCCACCACCCGCCCGTCATTGAAGAGGCGGTCCAGCCAGTTGGACAACCCACCGCCGATGGACAGGCCGAAGGCGGCCGTCTGCAGCCGGTCCAGCATGCTGGACGCCACGGTGTACGCGAGCATCCCGAAGAGCAGCAGGCCCACCGCCGCGGTGAGGATCCAGAAGCGGACCTCCTCCGAGAGGTTGCCGAAGAGGCTCAAGAAGGCGCCGGGGTTCTCGGTGTAGCCGATGCGCACGGTGCCGCCGAGGTACGACTCGGTGGGTTCGCCCTTGAGCTCGTTCACCGCGAGCACCTTCGAGGCCTGGTCGCAGCCGACGGTGCCGGCGAGGATCACGGCGAGCAGAAGCAGGCGGTGCATCCGGGTGGGGCGCTTCGCGGTCATGGCGGCGCAGTGTGCCGCACGCGCAGCGCACCCGCGCCCGAAATCGGCGGGGGGCGTGCTGAGGCGCCTCCTCACCCCCGCCGGATGGGCAAGAACTCCGGGCGCCACATGTTCTTCTCCACGAACGTGGGCACGTCTTCGGGGATCCCGCGGGTGTTGAGCCCTTCGGCCACCGCCTGCCGGACCACCGCCGCCGCCACCTGCCTGGCCGCGCCGCGCATCCTTTCGATCTTCGGGTAGACGCCGCCGTGCATCAGCCGCGCGGGGCCCGAATACGCGTCCAGCGCCCTGGACGCCGCGAGCAGCATCCCGTCGCTCACGCGCCGGGCGCCGGTGAGGATGGTGGCGAGCCCCAGCCCCGGGAAGATGAACGCGTTGTTCCCCTGGCCAATGGGGTGCCGCGTGCCTTCCCACTTCACGTCGTCGAAGGGGCTGCCGGTGGCGACGGTGGCGCGGCCCTGCGTCCAGTGGAAGATGTCCTCGGGCAACGCCTCGCAGTGGGCGGTGGGGTTGGACAGGGGGAAGACGATGGGCGACGGCGTGTTCTTCGCCACCTGCGTCACCACCGCTTCATCGAACGCGCCGCGCTGCCCGGAGAGGCCAATCAACGTGGTGATCCGCGCCCCGGCGACGGTTTCGTGCAGCGTGGGGACGCCGCCTGCGATCTTCCACCGGGCCACCCGGTCCCGCGGCTGCGCGAACCGCTGCTTGTACGGCTCGAGCCCCTTGCGGTCGTCGAGCAACAGCCCCCGCGAGTCGATGAGCCACAGCCGTGAATTCGCCTCCTCCGGCGACAGCCCTTCGGACTCCAGCCCGCGGGCGATCTGCGCCGCCACGCCCACGCCGCCGGCGCCGGCGCCGTGGATGAGGATCTGCTGCTGCCGAAGCGGCTGCTGGATGCGCCGGCACGCGGACCACAGCCCCGCGAGGACCACCGCGCCGGTGCCCTGCACGTCGTCGTTGAAGGAGGGCAGCCGGGCGACGTTCTTCTCCAGCACGTCGAACGCCTTCTGCTTGGAGAAGTCCTCCCACTGCAGGAGCACGTTGGGGAACTTCTTCGACAGCCCCGTCACGAACTTGTCCATGAAGTCCGCATAGGCCTGCCCCTCCAGCCGCTCGTGGCGCACCCCGAGGTACAGCGGATCATCGAGCAGGTCCTTGCGGTGGGTGCCCACGTCCAGCTCCACCGGCAGCGTGAAGGCCGGGTCGATGCCGGCGGCGGCCGTGTACAACGACAGCTTGCCGATGCAGATGGCCATCCCGCCGAAGCCCTGGTCGCCGATGCCGAGGATGCCCTCGGAGTCGGTGGCGACGATGAGCCGCACGTCCGGGTACGGCAGG
>CAZQVZ010000371.1:0-5911 GCA_964596895.1 uncultured Myxococcaceae bacterium | reverse complement strand
GATGATCTACGAGGCGCGCCCCAACGTGACCGCCGATGCCGCGGCCCTGTGCCTCAAGAGCGGCAACGCGGTCATCCTCCGCGGGGGCAGCGAGGCCCACCGGACCAACGGCGCCCTGATGAAGGCCATCCGCGAAGGGCTGGCCGAAGCCGGGCTGCCCGAAGACGCGGTGACGTTGGTCCCCACCACCGACAGGGAGGCGATGTTGGAGCTGCTCTCCCTGGAGGGCCTGGTGGACCTGGCCATCCCCCGCGGGGGCGAGGGGCTCATCCGCTTCGTCGCCGAAAACGCGCGGGTCCCGGTGGTGAAGCACTACAAAGGTGTCTGCCACGTCTACGTGCACCAGGCGGCGCCCCTGGCCATGGCCGAGGAGATCGTCCTCGACGCCAAGGTGATGCGGCCGGGCGTGTGCAACGCGCTCGAGTGCCTGCTCGTGGACCGGGCGGTGGCGGCGCGCTTCATCCCGGACGTGGCGAAGCGGCTGGTCGAGGCCGGCGTGCAGGTGCGCGGCTGCCCCATCACGGTGACGCTCCTGCGCCGCAAGGGGCTCGCGGTGACGCCCGCGCGCGCGGACGACTGGGGGCGGGAGTTCCTGGACCTGGTGCTCGCCCTCCGGGTGGTGCGGGACCTGGACGGCGCGCTGGCGCACATCGAGCGCTACGGCTCCGAACACACCGAGGCCATCGTCACCTCGGACCTCTTCGCGGCGGAGCGCTTCACCCGGGAGGTCTCTGCTTCGGCGGTGATGGTCAACGCGTCCACCCGCTTCAACGACGGCGGCGAGCTGGGGCTGGGCGCGGAGATCGGCATCAGCACCTCGCGCCTGCATGCCTTCGGCCCCATGGGGCTGCGCGAGCTCACCGCGCAGAAGTACGTCGTCCGTGGACAGGGGCAGGTCCGCTCACTAAGGTCCGCCGCCTCCCAATGAGCCCGCTGAAGCAGAAGAAGACCGGCGCGAAGCGTCCGGCTGCGAAGAAGAAGAAAGGTGGCGCCTCGCCCAGGAAGAAGGGCGCCGCCGCCACCAAGAAGGCCAAGCGTCCCGCCCGGAAGAAGGCCCCCGGCGGCGCCATTGCCCGCATTGCCCCCGCCGAGAATCCGGCCGGCAAGGCGCTGGCGAAGAAGATCGCCGCGCTGGTGGTGGACAAGAAGGCGAAGGACGTCGTGGTGCTGGATGTCCGCGGCATCGCCTCCTACGCGGACTACGTGGTGCTGGCCTCCGGCGAGTCGGACCGGCAGGTGGCGGCCATGGCGGACCACGTCCAGCAGAAGCTCAAGGAGGAGGAGAGCCAGCGCCCGGTGGGCTCCGAAGGCATGGAGACCGGCCAGTGGGTGCTGCTCGACTACGGGGACGTGGTCGCCCACCTCTTCTATGACGAGGTCCGCGCGCACTACGACCTCGAAGGCCTGTGGGCCGACGCGCCGCGGGAGAAGCTGGCCTAGCGGTGAAGGTCCGCGTCCTCTCCGTGGGCAAGGATCGCTCCGGGCTGTTCCAGCCGGTGGTGGATGAATACGGCAAGCGGCTGCGCCACTACGCGAAGCTGGAGCTCATCGAACTGCCGGAGAGCAAGACGCCGGATGCGCGCGCCCGCGAAGGTGCGGCGCTGCTCGGCAAGCTCAAGGGCAACGAGTGGGTGTGCGGGCTCGACGAGCGGGGCGGGCAGCTGGACTCGGTGGCCTTCGCCAGCGCGCTGCAGAAGGCCCAGAACGCCTCGCGAGACGCGGTCTTCTTCATTGGCGGGGACGAAGGGCTCTCCGACGAAGTCCGCGCGCGGGCGGACCTGGTGCTGTCGCTGTCGAAGATGACCCTGCCCCACCGGCTGGCGCGCGCGGTCCTGATGGAGCAGCTCTACCGGGCCTTCACCATCCTCCGTGGCGAACCCTACCACCGCGCCTGAGCGGCGAATCCCTCGCAGATCCGCCCACATCCGCGGTGCGGCAGCGAACGATCATTCGATCCACCGCGAACCGTGGCCTACAGTTCCGGGCTGTTCATGTCCCGCTCTCTGCTTCTACTGATCGCGCTCGCGGGCGCGGGCCTCTTTGGATTTGGCTCCGGCTGCGCCCGGACCGAGCCGCTGTACTGCGGCCTTTCGGGCGACGACCCCTGCCCCACCGAGATGCTCTGCGTCCGCAACCGCTGCGTCCCGGACCCGGGCAATGGCCAGTGCCCGCCCGGCGAGCTGCGCTGCGCGGGCGCGTGCGTGGACCCGCTGACGGACGCGCAGCACTGCGGCGTCTGCGGACGGACGTGCACCGCGGACCGGGTATGCAGCAACGGCGCCTGCGTCACCGACTGTCCTTCGGACTCCACCCGCTGCGGTCAGAGCTGCGTGAAGCTGGAGACCGACGCCACCCACTGCGGCGCCTGCAACAGCCCCTGCTCAGGCGACCAGGTCTGCGTCACCGGCACCTGCGTCTGTCCCCATGACCAGCAGCTGTGCGACGGCGCCTGCGTGGACGTCCAATCTGACGCGGACCACTGCGGCGCCTGCGGCAACGCCTGCGCCCAGGGCCGGCTCTGCCAGCAGGGCGCGTGCGTGAATGCGTGCTCCGGCGGCTTCACCGCCTGCGGCACCGCCTGCGTGAACCTCGCCACCGACCCGTCGTTCTGCGGGAGCTGCAACCGCGCCTGCATGGCGAACGAGTCCTGCTCGCAGGGGCTGTGCGTCCCGGGGTGCAAGGCGGGCCAGGCCCTGTGCAACGGGGTCTGCTTGAACGTGGACGCGGACCCGTTGAACTGCGGCGGCTGCGGCAACGCCTGCAACGCGGGCGACAACTGCGTGGGCGGCGTCTGCCAGTCCGGCTGCGCCGCGGGCAGGACCCCCTGCAACGGGGCCTGCGTGGACACCTCTGCGGATCCATTCAACTGCGGCGGCTGCGGCGTCGCCTGTGGGTCCGGGCAGGTCTGCGCCAACGGCGGGTGCTCCTGCGGCGAGGACATGATGCTCTGCGGCGGCCAGTGCGTGACGCCGCTCCACGACGTCTTCAACTGCGGGGCCTGCGGGAATGTGTGTGGCCCCGGGCAGAAGTGCTCGGGCGGCGGCTGCGTCTGTGACACCCCGCTCCAGAACTGCAACGGCGCCTGCGTCAACACCGCGAACGACCCGCAGCACTGCGGCGCGTGCGGAGTGGGTTGCGGCCCAGGTCAGCTCTGCTCCAACGGCGCCTGCACCTCCACCTGCGGCTCCGGCCTGACCCAGTGCCCCAATGGGTCGTGCGTGAACACCGACAGCGACTCGCAGAACTGCGGCGCCTGCGGCAACGTCTGCGGCTTCGGGCAGAGCTGCCAGGGCGGCGCGTGTGTCTGTGGACCCGGTCAGACCCTCTGCAACGGCGCTTGCGTCAGCACCCAGACCAGCTCCTCGCACTGCGGCGGGTGCAACAACGCGTGCCCCTCCGGCACCACCTGTCAGGGTGGCGCCTGCACCTGCCCGTCGGGGCTCACCTCCTGCAACGGCGTCTGCGTCAACACGGCGGCCAACGCCCATCACTGCGGCGCCTGCGGCAACGCGTGCGGCCCCGGCCAGGCGTGTTTGAACGGCGCCTGCACCTGTCCCTTCGGCCAGGCGCTCTGCAATGGCGTCTGCGTGAGCACGGGCACCCACCCGCAGCACTGCGGCGCCTGCAACAACGCCTGCCCTGCCGGTCAGCCGTGCGTGAACGGGAGCTGCGGCTGTCCTTCCGGTCAGCAGCTCTGCAATGGGGTCTGCACCACCGTCGCCAACAACAACCAGCACTGCGGCGGCTGCGGCGTCGCGTGTGGTCCCGGCCAGACCTGCGTGGGCGCGCTCTGCCAGCCGCCGGTCACCTGCCCGCCCGGCCATGCGACCTGCGGGACGCAGTGCGTGAACTTCGCCACCGACGCAGACCACTGCGGCGCCTGCGGCGTCGGCTGCGCGCCCAATGGGACCTGCGTGAACGGCAGCTGCGCCTGCCCTTCAGGCTTCGCCAGGTGTGGCAACGACTGCGTGCGCCTGATCGAAGACGCGCAGAACTGCGGCAGCTGCGGCAACGCCTGTGGAGCGGGGCAGGTCTGCAGCTTTGGCACGTGCACCTTCAGCGGCTGCAGCGGCAGCCGGACCAACTGCAGCGGCAGCTGCATCTTCCTGTCGAGCAACCCGCAGCACTGCGGCACCTGCGGCAACGACTGCGGACCGGGCGCCTTCTGCTCCGGAGGAAACTGCGTCTGCCCCGCCGGCACCGTCAATTGCGGCAACAAGTGCGTGGTGCTCGATGAGGACCCGCAGCACTGCGGCGCCTGTGGCAACGCCTGCGGCCCGGGCGGGCACTGCGCCGACGGGGCCTGCGTGCCCCTGTGTCCTTCCGGCCAGACCAGCTGTGGAGGCACCTGCGCGAACCTCACCAGCGACACCTCGCACTGCGGGACCTGCGGCCACGGCTGCGCCTCCGGCGAGCAGTGCGTCAGCGGGTTCTGTTTGTGCGGCCCAGGCAGCCAGTACTGCAGCGGCGTCTGCCGGAACACCAACACCGACCGGAACCACTGCGGCGGCTGCAACAACTTCTGTAACTCGCAGCGGGTGTGCTCCGGCGGGACGTGCGTCTGCGCCAGCGGCACCAGCGACTGCAACGGCATCTGCCGGAACCTGGAGACGGACCGGAGCAACTGCGGCGCCTGCGGCAACGTCTGCCCCGGCACCGCGCTGCAGACCGCGTGCATCAACGGCGCGTGTGTCTGTCAGCCCGGACTCTCCCAGTGCGGGAGCGCGTGCGTGGACACCCAGTTCGACCGGAACAACTGCGGCGCATGCGGCAACGTCTGTCCCGGCTCCCAGGTGTGCGGCAGCGGCACCTGCGTCAACCCGTAGCCACCCGTCACGGAGACCTTCGTCATGAACCTGCTCGTTCGCATCGCGCCCGCTGCCCTCCTCGCCGTCCTCCTCTGGGGCGGCGGAGCCGAGGCAGCCGGCGTCCGGCTGGGCCTGGGCGCGGACTACTGGACGAACAACCGCGGGCTCATGCACCTGAGCCTCACCGTGGACGCGCCGCTGGCGCGGAACATCTACGTGGGCGGACGCTTCGGCGCGCTGGCCACCACCTCGCCCACGACCTTCGGGGTGCCCCTGGACCTCTCGGTGCGGGCGCTGCTGGCCCGGCGCCGCGTCTACGTGGAGGGGTTGGTGGGGCCGTGGCTCCTGTTCGACCGCGGAGATGGGCCCTTGCACCTGCACGGCGCCTTCGGCTTCGGGATGCAGTCGTCCTCCTTGAGCTTCGGCATCGAGGTGGGCTGGCTGGACCCGAGGCCGCACGTGGGGCTGCGGCTCGGCTTCCAGATCTAGGGCCCTCAGCCCGCCGGCGGCGAAGGCTTTGCGCGCTGGGTGGCCACCCCGAGCACGCCGGCGCAGACCAGGAGGCCGCCGGTCAGCGTCCACGCATCCGGAACCTCCCCGAGCACCAGCGCGCCCCACACCGCGGCGAAGACCACTTGAAGGTACGAGATGGCGGTGGCGCGGCCGGCGGGCTCGCGGTGCAGGCCTTCGGTCATGAAGACCTGGGCCACCTGCGTGGTGACGCCCACGCCGAGCAGGAGCAGCCAGCCGGTGGGCGAAGGCCAGACCCACTGCAGAATCGCGGGCGGCAAGGCCAGCGGCGCGGCGATGAGCGGGAACCAGAACACCACCACCATCGTCGGCTCGAGCCCGCGCGCCTTGCGCACCGTCACGTAGGCGGCGGCCGAGAGCACCGAGCCCAGGACCGCCACCGAGACGGCCACGGGGTCCAAAGGCGCGTGCGCGGCGTCCCCGAAGAGCGCTTCAGGGCGGGCCACGAAGACCACGCCGGCGAGGCACAGGAGCGTGGCGAGCACATCGAACGGGCGCAGCGGTTCGCGCAGGACGGACGCGGCGAGCAGGCCCACGAAGACCGGGTTCATGTACTGGATGACCGTGGCCTC
>CAZQVZ010000370.1:0-5959 GCA_964596895.1 uncultured Myxococcaceae bacterium | reverse complement strand
ACAAGAAGCTCTTCGAGCTGGACGGGGTGAGCCTCAAGTTCACCGACGGGGCGCTGAAGGCGGTGGCCCAGGAGGCCATCCGGCGCAAGGCGGGCGCCCGCGGGCTGCGCGCCATCCTCGAGACGGCCATGCTGGAGGTGATGTACGAGATCCCCTCGCGCAAGACGGCGCGGGAGGTCGTCATCTCCGAAGACGTCATCCTCAAGAAGAGTGAACCGGTGGTCCTCCACGCCAACGACAAGGAAGTGGAGCCGAAGAAGGAGTCCGCCTAGCGGACGTAGGGGCTGACCTCCAGGGTCCGCCAACACCGAGGGCGTCGCTCCCGACAGGGCGGCGCCCTTCGTGTTTGGCGCGGCCTTGCACGCTGGGGCGCGCACCCCCACCTTGTCTCGTCGCGGGGGGCCGGAAGGCCTGCTCGCACGGTGTGCGAGGGGGGATGAGCGAATGAAGCGAAGTCGAGGGCAGCGGCGCTCGACAGCACCCTGGTGGGCTGGCTCTTCGAGCACAGCAGGGGCACCGCGCACGACCGCGCTGACCTGCCGCAGGCGCTCGCCGGGCGCGCGGGCGGCGCGGTGCGGCCAGGCCACCTCCTGCGCCCGGGCGGGGAGGTCCCGCACAGCACCCTGTGGGTCTCGTGCCTGAACGCCTTCGGCATCGAGGCGAACACCTTTGGCAGTCCGAAGTACTGCGCGGGGGGCCCTCTGGGGCCCGTCGTGAGGGGGAGCAGATGAAGCGGTGGGCGGGGGCGGTGGCGTTGGGGGTGGCAGTCGTGGTTTCGGGCTGTGGGCCGGGGCAGGAGGTGCCCGAGGAGCCGCGGCGCGTGGTGCGGACGCCGGCGTCGCCGCAGGGCGCTCAGAACGGGCCGGACCTGGTGGACGTCACCCTCGGTGGTCCGGAAGAGCCGGCGGACGTGCCGCCGTCTGGGCAGTACCCGCGAAGCTGCCCGGTGCTGTTCGACTCCGGGGTGGTGCAGGCGTTCCATGTCGAGCTGGACCCGGCGGACTGGGCGGCGATGCAGGAGGAGTACTTCAACCACGCCGCCCGGAACGCGCAGGGGCTGCCCAGCGAGAACTACTACCCGGTGAAGCGGTTCCGGCACGGGGCGCAGGAGCGGACGGGGGGCGTTCACCTGCGGCTGCGCGGCAACCCCACCTCCTGGTTCAAGCAGGACAAGTTCCAGTTCCAGATCAGCTTCGACGAAGTGGACAAGAAGGGGCGCTACCGGGGGCTGCGCAAGCTCGTGCTCGACGCGGCGCACGACAACACCAGCCTGATGCGGGACCGGCTGGCGACGAGCATCTACCACGACCTCGGGCTGCCCTCGTCGTGCGTGAACTTCGCGCGGCTGTACGTGAACGGCGAGTACTACGGCGCGTACCAGCACATCGAGAAGGTGGACAAGGAGTTCCTCGAGCGGAACTTCCCCAACCCCGAAGGCGAGCTCTACAAGGAGGGGCAGATCCTCAAGACCAACCGCAGCCACGCCCCGGACCCGTCCACCAAGGACGCGTTCTGGGCGGCGGACGGCATCGAGGCGCTGGAGGCGGTGATGGACGTGGAGCAGTTCGTCACCATGCTCGCGGTGGAGGCGGCGTTTCCCAACGCGGACGGCTTCTGGTCCGGCGGCTGGAACTTCTACCTGTACGACGACCCGGACCGGGACCGGCTGGTCTACCTGCCCTGGGACATGGACCTCGCCTTCGACAACCTGCCCGCGGACACCGACCCGCTCCGCTGGCGGAAGAGCGACGACCACAACGGGCGGCCCCAGGTGGAGCTGGTGCTGAACGACCCGAAGTGGCGGCGCGTCTTCGTCCAGAAGGTGCGGGAGGTCCGCGAGCGGGCGCAGCCAGAGGTGCTGCAGGCCAGAATCGACTACTGGGCCGAGCAGCTCGCCCCACACCTGGCGGAGGATCCGCACCGTCCGTTCACCCTGGCGCAGCACCAGGCGGCGGTCGCGCGGCTGCGCCGGCACGTGGAAGAGCGAGCGGCCTTCCTGGACCGTTGGCTTCCCTGCGCGGAGGCAGATCCCCACGCGGTCTGCCCCTGGTGGGCAACGCCGTTCCCACGCTGGCCACGGCCGTCGCCTCCCATGCGAACGCAGGTGGCCTCGGCGCTTCGGGGTGACGAAGGGACAACGGAAACCCCAGCGCCGGAGGGGGCACCGGCATTGCACTGCGGGGTACGAGGGGGTGGCAGGTGGTGAGGCGGACGACCTGGAGAGGGACAGCGGCGTGGGCGGGCGTGGTGGCCGCGCTGGGGGCGCTGCCTGCGTCGGCGCAGACGGCGTTCGACGAGGCCGTGGAGTTCGAGGTCTCCGGCCGCATCTTCGCGCGCGGCCTCGCGGACGAGCGCACGGACTATGAGCGCAGGCTCTCCCTGCCGTCCGCGCGGGCGCAGGTGGAGGCGAACTTCGGCATCGCCCGGGCGGTCATCGAGGCGGACATCGCCGACAGCGAATTGGTGAAGGACGCCTACGTGCGGCTGGCTCCCTGGGATGACCAGGCCCGCTTCTACGCCGGCAACTTCAAGACGCCGTTCCTGGGGCGCTCCACGGTCTCCCGCTGGAACCTGCCCCTGGTGAACCGCGGCTTCGTGGAGGAGTACCTCACCGACACGCACCAGCTGGCCGGCCGGCGCCTCGGGCTGCTCGGCGAGGCCCGTCCGGACCTGCCCCTCAAGCCGCGGCTGTCGGTGGGCGTGTTCCAGGGCGGCCGCGACGAGCTCGGCCAGCGGCTGGGGGAGGATCTCTCCGCGCGGGTGAGCATCAAGCCTTTCAAGAAGCTCGAGGTGGGCGTCTTTGGCTACGGGGCGGACGCCTTCGGCACCCGGGTGCGGCGCGCGGCGGGCGCGGATCTGGAGGCGCGCTTCGGCCGCCTCTCCCTGATGGGCGACGCGCTGGTGGGGCGGCTGCCGGTGGGGGACTTCACCGCGCAGACGGCGCTGGTCACCTGGCTGCAGCCTTTGGGCGAGGTCTGGGCGGTGGAGCCGGTGGCCGGCGCGGAGGCGCTGCAGCTTTGGACCAGCGGGGACGGCGAAGGCGGCGGGACGGGGCAGAACTTCGTGGCCGGCGCCAACCTGCACTACGGCAGCCGGCTGAAGCTGATGTTGCAGGGCGAGCGCGGCGTGTTGCCGGGGGATGTGGGGATGCGCAGCCGCTACCTGGTGCAGCTCGCGGCGCGGTTCTAGGGGCGGGCGCGCGGGGCAAGCGCGGAGCAGTCGGGTGCGGGCAGGCGGGGACACCAGGGGGCGTGGGGGATGGTGAGGCTGGACGAGGGGGCGGTGACCCGGGTGCGCCGGGAGTTCAAGCTGCTCCTGCAGACGGAAGAGGCGCTGCGGCTGGAGGCGGCGCTCGCGCGCTATGCAACGGCAGAGCACAGCCGGGTGACGTCGGTCTACTTCGACCGGCCGGGGCGGCCCCTGTCGAACAAGGCGCTGTCCCACCCCGGGGACTGCCTGAAGGTGCGGACCAAGGAGTACGTGCCGGACGTCTGGGGACCCTTGCCGCGGGTGGTGCTGGAGGCCAAGCGCGAGCGGCGGGGGCTCGTGCAGAAGGACCGGCTGTGGCTGCCGCGCGCGGACCTGGGGGCGCTGCACCAGAAGGGGGCCCTGTTCGCGGAGCTGGACCTGGTGGAGGCCACGGACCTGGAGCCGGTCCTGGCGGTGACGTACGCGCGCAGCGTCTACCAGCAGGAGTCGTCGTGGCGGGTGACCGTGGACCGGGACGTCTCGTTCCACCCGGTGGACGAAGCGCTGGCGCTGGGCAGGGAGCGGCTCACCTACGAACGGTTGGCGGCGCCCGTGTGGCGTGAGCCCCTGGTGGTGCTGGAGGTGAAGCACCTGGGGGACGGGCTTCCGAGGTGGCTGGAGGGGCTGAAGACGCACGCGGCGGCGCGCTACAGCAAGTTCGCCGAGGGCGTGGTGCGTTGGGTGATGGGGACTGGCGTGGCGAGGGAGGCGTAGGTGTTCATCGATTTCGAGGGGATTGACGGCAGCGGCAAGACGACGCTGTCCAACATGCTGGCGGACCGGCTGCGCAAGCTGGGCTACCGGGTGACGCACGCGCGCGAGGGCGGGGAGCTGCAGGCGCCCATCGCCCGGCGGCTGCGCGAGCTGACGCGGGACCCGTCCTATCTGGAGATGGGCGCGCGCACCGAGCTCTTGCTCAACCTCGCGCGGGACGCCCAGCAGCTCGAAGAGGTGGTGAAGCCTGCGCTCGCGCGCGGGGAGCTCTGCATCACCGACCGGTACGTGTACTCGCAGATCACCCACTCCGGCGCCGGGCGCGGGCTGCCCCCGGCGGAGGTGCAGGCGGCGGCCGCGTTCGCCGCGCAGGGGGTGTGGCCGGACCTGGTGGTGCTCGTGGACGTGGACCCGGAGTTGGCGCGGCTGCGCAAGCGCGCCGGCCGCCGCGGTGACGACGAGACCCGCGCCTCCAGCCGCAAGGGACTGGTGGGGGCGGGCATCACCCACCGCATCCGCAAGGCGTTCCATGAGCTCGCCCGCACAGATCCCAGCCGGTGGGTCATCCTCCTCAACGAGGACGTCCCGCTGAAGGCGCTGGCCCAGAACCTGTGCGACCTGGTGGTGGCGAGGCTCGAAGGCGGCGCGCCGGAGATCCGGCCCCTGAACGCCCGGCCGCCGGTCCGCAGGGGGGTGGGGCTGGGCGGGCTGGAGGAGGCCTTCTTCGAGGCGGTGGACGAGCTCGCCATCCGCGAGCCCTACCTGGCGCTCTTCTCCCTCACCGGCATCCCCGGCCCGGCGGCGCACCAGCGGCGCGTGCGGCTCCTGGAGTCGTACCCGAAGGACGTGGCGCGGTCGTTGACCGGCCTGGGGGACGAGGAGAGCCACCGCATCCGGGAGATCCTCCTCGCGCTGGCGCCGAAGGAGGTGGCGCAAAGCCTCTGGCGGGACCTCTCCGCCCCGGCGCTCGCCCTGCGCGAGCGGCTGTTCGACGCGGCGCCGGCGCAGGTGGTGCAGACGCTCAAGGGCTGCGATGGAGCGCGGGCCTGGGCGCTGCGCGAGCGCGCGCTGGCGCAGGGGGAGTGGATCTCGGCGCTGCTGGGCCTGGTTGGCGTGGACAGCCCGCGGGCGTGGGAGGTGCGCGAGGCGGGCCTTCGCCACGGGCTCTCGGCGGAGGTGGCGCGCAGCCTGGGCGAGCTGCACACCCCGCAGGCGGACGCGTGGCGGGAGAGGCTCCTGGACGCCGTGCCGCTGGCGGTCCTCAAGGGGCTGAGCGGCGTGGACTCGCCGTTCGCCCGGAGGGCGCGGGAGGCGCTCTTCCCGAGAGCGCCCAAGCCGGTGCTGCGCTCGTTGGCGGGCGTGGACGCGCCGTACGCGTGGGCCATGCGGGTGCGCGCGGCGCCGCTCACCAAGGAGGCGCTCGACGCGGTGGACGGGATGGACGCGGAGGAGGCGTGGCAGATGCGCAACCGCTGGGCGGCGCAGTGGCCGTGCACCGCGCTCTCGTCGCTGCGTGATCTGGCGATGACGCCGCGCGGCCAGGCGCTGGTGGAGAGGGTCCTCGCCGAGAACCCGGGGCGGGTGCCGGTGTGGCGCAGCGCCTATTCGGTGATCGCCCGGGCGCAGGGCGCGCGCCCCGCCCCCGCTGGGAGAGACCTCGAGGGTGAGGGCGAAGGCCTGGGCGACACCGCCGAGGTCCTCCATTGAACTTCGAGGCGATGCTCCAGCAGGCCGCGTCGGAGGCGGTGGACTTCAGGCTGGACGTGATGCTGCCGCGGATGGTGGTGGCGGCGCTCATCGGCACGTTCATCTCGCTGCGGCCGTGGCGGTTCATCTTGAAGCGGCCGTTGCCGAAGCTGGAGATGATCCACGCGCAGATCCTCCTGTGCGCGGCGGCGGCGGTGATCACCGCGGTGATCGGAGACAGCCTCGCCAAGGCCTTCGGGCTGGTGGGCCTGGGCAGCTTCGTGCGCTTCCGCTCCGGGCTGAAGGACCC
>CAZQVZ010000369.1:0-5970 GCA_964596895.1 uncultured Myxococcaceae bacterium | reverse complement strand
GCATCGGCATCCTCGACGCCGGCAAGCTGGTGCGCGAGGGGACCCTGGAGTCCTTGCGCAAGGACAGCCGGACCTGGAGCGCCCGCTGCGCGCCAGGCTTCAACCCCGAGTCGCTCACCGCCGCGGGCTTCGCCCACACGCAGGCGCAAGACCGGTGGACCTTCGAGACAGACAGCGTGGAGGCGCTGAACGCCGCCCTGGACAAGGCACGCGCGAGCGGCGCGCTGCTTTTGGCGCTGGAGCCGGCGGGTCGAGATCTGGAGCAGGTCCTGGCGGAAACGCTGGAGGCGGCATGACCACCTCCTTCGCCATCGCGCGTGACCTGCTCCGCGAGGCCGCATCCCGCAAGTGGTTCCTGGGCCTCGGCCTCACCATCACCGCGCTGCTCGCCATCATCGGCTTCTCGCTGGAGATGGAGGTGGTGGATGGCGCGCTGGCCGGGACCAGGCTCTTCGGCAGCGTGCTCGATACGTCCATCCGCAGCGTGGACGTGGCCTTGCGGCCGTTGTTCGGCGCCGCGGCGGGGCTCGTCTTCTTCGGCGGCTCCATCTTCATGATCCTCGCCTGCTCGGACTTCGGCCCCTCGCTGCTCGCGCCCGGCCGCATCGAGCACCTGCTCGCCCTGCCCGTCCGCCGCTGGGAGCTGCTCGTGGGCACCTGGCTGGGCGTGCTCGCCCTCGCGCTCATCTGCGCGCTGTACGGCGCAGGGGGCCTGGCGCTGATCCTCGGGCTCAAGACCGGGGTCTGGACGGCAGGTCCGCTCGTCGCCGCCCTGCTCTCCGTCGTCAACTTCGCCACCGTGTACGCGTTCATGCTGGTGGCGGCCACCTTCGTCCGCAGCGCCGCCCTCTGCGCGGGCGCAGGCGGCCTGCTGTTCTCCCTGGGGGTCGTCGCCGGCTTCCGGCAGGACCTGATGCCGCTGTTCTCCGAAGGCGTGGGCCGCCGCGCGTTCGAGTGGTTCTCGCTGCTCGTCCCGCGCGTCTCGTCGCTGGGCCGCACCGCCGTCGAGCTCGCGGCCTCGAAGGACGTGGACCTCCTCGCCTTGTGGTCCATGTTGGGCGGCTTCGGCGTGTTCTCACTGGCCGCGCTGGCGGTGGCCATCTGGCGCTTCGAGGAGAAGGACTTCTAGATGGCGACGAAGACCCGAAGGCGTTGGCCCTGGCTCCTCCTGGCGGTGGCGCTCTTCGGCGTCGCCGCGTGGCTGATGTCCCGTTATGACCCGGCGCACGAAGAGCCCTCCTGGCGGCGCGTGGACATGCCCCGGCACATGCGCCAGGCGGACCGGGAGCGGGCGCAAGCCCGCCGCTCGAACCCGCCGCCTGCGCCTTCGCCCCCTGCAGAAGGCGAGAGCGCTGCCGTGCCGCGCGCCCAGGACCCGGTGCTCGCCGCGTTGCCTTCGGAGGTGAAGAAGGGGGTGGTGGTGGTGGAGGCCAACGCCATCCGTCACTCTCCGGTGGGCGAGCTGCTCGTGGAGTGCCTCGCCTCGCGGGACGGCGGACGAGGGCTCGCGCAGATGCGGGAGGAGCTGGGGTTCGATCCACTGGAGGCGGTGGACCGGATCGCCATCGCCGACGATGCGTTGGTGGTCTCCGGTCACTTCGGCGACGGCAGGTGGAAGGGGTTTCTGGGTTCGGAGGGCCGCCCGTTCGGCAAGCACGGCACCATCTATGACGCCCCGCGCCGCGCAGAGGACGACGCGGACGGGCCCCCCACGAAGATCGCGGTGTGGCGAGACGAGCTGGTGGTCGTGGCGGACACCGACGCGCAGGCCGAAGTGGTGCTCGACCGCATCGAGGGCCGGGGCCTGCACGGCGCCCCCGCGCTGGACGAATCGATGACCTATGGCGAGATCTACGGCGTCCTCAGCGCTGACGCCTTCGCCGAGGCCTTCGAGAGCACCCAGCCGGAGCTGGCCCAGAGACTGCGCGAGGTGGCCGAGCGCATCGAGCTGCACGTGGACACCCGACGGGACGTGGGCGTGGTGGCGGACATCCGCGGCGCCTCGGCGTCGGACACGAAGGACCTCGGCAAGACAGTGGGCGCCGCGCTGGCCCTGGGCCGGCTCAAGGCGCAGGCGGACGGCTATGCAGAGCTGGCGGAGCTGATGGACCTGGCGCGCGTGGTGCCCGGCGACGGCGACTTCCGGATGGAGCTCGGGCTGCCGCTGGAGTTCCTGCAGAAGCACCTCGAGGAGTGTGTGGCGCGCAACGAGGCCCGCCGCGCAGCCTCGGAAGGAGCGCGGGCGCCTGGGCCCGCGCCAGAGCCCGCCCCAGAGCCCGCCCGGTAGAGCGGCCGACCGTCCCCGGGTGCAGGTTGTGATCTGCGGCCGAGACCTGACCTTGAGGGCGTGGGCGGGGAGCGGACAGGGGACGGCGGGCCGACGCCGCTGCAGTTCCAGACGGTGCTCTTGCGGCTCGGGGCGGAGGTCCACACGCCCTTCCGCGACTTCCTCCACCGCGTGCTGAGGGCGGACGCAGAGCTGCTCGGCGTGGAGCGGGTCAGCTACTGGGCGTTCAGCGAGGACGGCGCGCGCATCCGGTGCACCACCTTGTTCCAGCGCACCACCCGCGCGTTCGGTGGCGGCGAGGAGTTCGAGGGCGAGAAGGTCCCCGCCTACTTCGACGCCATGCGCGAACAGCTGGTGGTGGTGGCGGACGACGCCCACCACGACCCCAGGACCCGCGAGTTCTGCGCCAGCTACCTCGCTCCGCTGGGCATCACCTCGATGCTGGATGTCCCGGTATGGCTGAACGGCCAGCTGGCAGGGGTCATCTGTCATGAGCACGTGGGGCCTGCGCGGCGGTGGCGCGCGGATGAGCAGGCCTTCGCCGTGTCCATGGGGCAGTTCGTCTCCATGGGGCTCGAACGAGAGGAGCGACTGAAAGCAGAGCTCGGGCTCCGGGACGCGCTCGAGCGGCTGACCGTGTTGAGCGAGACCGCCCAGGACTTTGCGCTGGTGGTCCTGGACCCCAAAGGACAGATCCGCACCGCCTCGGTGTGCTCGCCGGGGTTCTTGCCAGAGACCGTGGCCGGAACGCACCACACGGTGCTCTACCCGCCCCGGGACGTCGAAAGGGGCCGCCCCCAGCGGGCGCTCCTGAAAGCGGCGACGCATGGCCGCCACGAAGAGCAGGGCTGGTTGATGCGGCAGGATGGGTCGCGCTTCTGGGCCCGCATCGTCGTCCGCGCGCTGCGGGACGAAGACGGTCAGCTCCGCGGGTTCGCCACGGTGGCGCAGGATCTGACCTCTGCAAGGCTCGCCCGCCAGAACGTCCGCCTGCTCGCCCGCACCCAGAAGGTGGCGGATTCGCAGAGGCTCCTGGTTCGCCTGAGCGCCGCCAACGCCGCGTCGCTGAACACGGGCCGCATCCTCTCCCGGACCGCGCGGCTCCTGCTCGAAGGCTTCGCCGACGACTGCAGCCTCAACCTCAACGAGTTGCTTCGCCCGGACGACGCCCGGCGCGTCATCGTCTCGCGCAGTGCGGTCCACCAATCCGCGCTGGAGGCCCTGACGGGCCGGCTGGCGGATCCCCGCGGATGGGGCGAGGCGCTCAGCGCGTTGGTCCTCCAGGGGCGCGCCGTCTTCTTCCCGCGCCTGGGGCCGGAGCAGCTGCCCCTGCTCACGCAGGACGAAGAGGCCCAGGGGATCTTCCGGCAGCTGCTCCCCGCCTCGCTCATCTCCGTGCCCATCAAGGTGCGCCGCCGCGTCCTCGGGACCCTGACCTTGCTGCGCCACCGGGAGGAGGCCCGGTTCGACAAGGCAGATCTGGCCCTGGCGAAGGAGGTGGCCCAGCGGGTGGGCTACGCCGTGGACAACGCCCGGCTCTACGAGCTCGCCCGTGAGGCCATCCGCGCACGGGACGAGTTCATCTCCGTCGCCGCCCACGAGCTGCGCACCCCGCTCACGACGCTCCAGCTGCAGATCCAGCTTCTGGATCGGGACCTGAGGGACCCGCGCGGGGGCGGCCGCTCGGACCGCCACCTCCATGTCACGCGGCGCCAGGTGCAGCGGCTGGGCACGCTGGTGAACGAGCTTCTGGACCTCTCGCGGGTCACCGCAGGAAAGCTGGAGCTCAAGCGCGAGGCGGTGAGCCTCTCGGAGCTCGTGCGCGAGGTGATCGAAGCCTACTCAGAGGACGCTGCCCGGGCGGACTGCGCGCTCAGCGCGGACCTCGAGCCGGACCTGCTCGGTCGGTGGGACGCGGGGCGGCTCGAGCAGGTGGTCACCAACCTCCTCTCCAATGCCATCAAGTACGGCCGCGGGCGCCCCGTCCACGTGACCCTGCGCAGCGACAGGGAGGACGCGTACCTCTCGGTGGAGGACCACGGTCCGGGCATCGCGCCGGAAGATCAGCAGCGCATCTTCGGCCGCTTCGAGCGCGCCTCCCCCACCCGTCACTTCGGCGGCCTCGGGCTCGGGCTCTACATCGTGCGGCGCATCGTCGGAGGGCACGGCGGAGAGATCCGCGTGAGCAGCGCGCTCGGCCGGGGCACCACCTTCACCGTGCGCCTGCCCCGGTGGACCGCTGTGGACATCGCGGAGCAGGTTCCGGTCTCCGCCGTCGCGGAAGAAGAGGAGCCGCCCAGCCTGCACTGAAGGCCCGACCTGTCGCGCCGCGGATTCAGTGCCCGAAAGGCCAAGCGCCGCCTGGCAGCCCGGCTGCGGAGACGGCCTGTGCGTCTTCGGACGGGGAGCGCTGCGAGCAATGCTCCCGGGGCCAATCCGTGCACGGCGAATTTCACGCGGCATCCCAAAGCCTCCACCTTCTGGGTGGCGCAGGCCGTTCAGAACGACGGGGACATCATCGTCTCTGCGCCAGACGGGCTGGACCCCTGGGGCACGTGCCCACCCGCTAGTATCCAGGGCATGCCCGCTTCGACCTCTGCCCACCCCGTGCGTCCGCTCACCGCGAAGGACCGCGTCCTCGTGGAGCGGCTGCGCAAGCTCTGTCTCTGCTTCCCTGAGGCCAACGAGCGCATCTCCCACGGCGAGCCGACCTGGTTCGCGGGCAAGGGGAAGGTGTTCGCCATGCTCGACAACCACCACCACGGTTCGGACCACCTGGCGGTGTGGCTGCCGCAGCCTCCCGGGGTGCAGCAGGGGCTCATCGACATGGACCCTGCCCTCTTCTTCCGCCCGCCCTACGTGGGCCCTGGCGGCTGGGTGGGCGTGGTGCTGGACACGAAGCCGGACTGGGCCCTGGTGCAACGGCTGGTCCTGGATGCGTTCCGGCACGTGGCGACGCAGAAGCTCCGCCGCGCGCTGGATGAATCCTCACGGGACCCGGGCGCGCCGCCGCCTGCACGCCCGGCCGCCGGACGGCGGGCCCGAACCGCTCGCAAGTGAGGTCCTCCGGGCCACGCGGAGGTCGGGTGTTACAGTCCCCCACCTGATGACGACGCCAACGACGACGACCTCGAGCAGCATCGGCACGCCTGGACGCCCGTGGGGCACCACAGAAGTGGCGCAGTGGCGGGCGCTGCAGACGAAGAAGCGCAGCTACGCGGAGGACGTGCTCGCAGTCGTTCAGGGACTTCGGGACCGATTCGACGTCGTCGAATACGGCAGCCTCGACTATGCGCCGGACACCTATCCGCTGGTCGCGCTGCGAACCCGCGGGTGGGATGAGTCCCGGCCATACGCGCTCGTCACCGGCGGTGTGCACGGCTACGAGACCAGCGGCGTGTTGGGCGCGCTCCGCTTCGCCCAGGCGGCTGCGGCGGCGTACGCAGACAAGGTGAACCTGCTCATCGCCCCGTGCGTCAGCCCCTGGGCCTGGGAGCGCATCCACCGCTGGAACCCCCACGCGGTGGACCCCAACCGCTCCTTCCGCGAAGGCGGGCAGGCCGGTGAGTCCCAGGCCGTGCGGCGGCTGGTCGCGGAGCTGGTGGACCCGGTCCTCCTCCACATCGACCAGCACGAGACCACCGACACCCACGAGTCCGAGTTCCGCCCCGCGCTCGCCGCGC
>CAZQVZ010000368.1:0-5982 GCA_964596895.1 uncultured Myxococcaceae bacterium | reverse complement strand
GGCTTGTAGTATGCCTCGTAGAGGTCCTTCACCGCCGAGTTCAGGGACACCCGGATGGCGTCCAGCCCCGCGTCGTAGAGCTTCTCCAGCCCCTTCGTCAGCGACGCGTTGGTGTTGATGTTGATGGATCCGCGCTGCGTGTGCTTCCGCATGTAGCGGATGGCGTCGTGGATGGCGCGCCAGCGGGTGAGCGGCTCGCCCTCGCAGCCCTGGCCGAAGCTCACCATGGTCCGCCCGGTGGCGTGCTCCAGGTGGTGACGACCCACGACGCCCATCTCCTCGTCCACCGGCCCTTCGTCCATGCGGGTGTGGGAGGACGGGGGGCCGTCCGCCGGCTGATCCGAGATGCAGCCCACGCACCGCGCGTTGCACATCACCGACGCGGGGATGGCGCCCTCGTCTCGTACGTAGAAGATGTTCTGGCTGGTGAAGCACCGGTACACCAGCGCGCAGGTCTCGAGCTGCTGCAGCACCCGGTTCTGTGGGAAGCGCGCGTGGTGGGCCTTCACCCGCTTCTTCAAATCCGGCGTGGAGTACAGGGACGGATCCCAGTGGGACCGCTTGTCTGTGTGCAGCGCCCACGCCACCGGGCCCGCGTCGCTCCACGCCGCGGCGGTGTACGCCCACTGCGGCAGGACGGGCCCGTCCGCCTTCACCTCGCCCGGCAGGTACGTGCGCGTGTAGCCGGGGGGCAAGAGCGCGCCCACCGCGTGGGGGACGAAGGACTTCCGGCCGACCTTCATCTCCCGGACGAGCTCCAGTTCACCCGTCTCGGGGTCGATGCCCACCGGCAGCCGCCCCGGCAGGTGCACGAGCCGCCCGGACGCAGGCAAGGGGATGGGCTTGTCCTCCGGCGGCAGCAGCTCCTCGCCGGAGCGCAAGGTGGCCAGGAGGTACGGATGCTCCATCACCTTCCCCGACGGGTCGGCGAAGAGCAGGCGGGGGGTGGACGAGGACGCGCGAGAGGCCATGGGCGGGGCACAGCCTTACCACGCTCTATGGGCGAAGGTTCCGCTCCATCCACCGCGCGCCGAACCCCACCATGTCCGCTGCGTCGATGAGCTGGCTGTCAGCCTGACCGACCTTCCCTGCACCATGTGGCCGCTCGCGCAGGTAGGTGCGGGTGATCTCCGCGAAGTAGTCGTCCCCCTCCCAGTCGGCGATTCCCTTTGCGTCGTCCAGGCATTCGATGAAGACGTGCTTCGGCCCCTCCGGCGAGGCGAGCAGGTAGTCCCAGCGGGTGCGGCGCTTGTGGGGGAGGTCCGCGAGGTACTCCGCGTAGTGCAGCGCGGTGACCGTGTCCGGGTTGGCGCCCAGCCGGAGGATGCGCCCTCCCCACGCGACGAGCTTCTCCAGCGGCGAGCCCGGCCCGTAGTAGTCATTCCAGGGCTGCGCCTGAAGCAGCGCCTGGGCCTTGTGACCGCGCGCGCCGAACCGCCCGCTCGGGTTGTGCGAGACCTTCGTGCCCGCGCGCTGCCGGAAGGCCTCGGCCAGGTGCCCCACCTCTTCGAGCACCGGCGCATTCAGGGCGTCGAATGGCAAGGTGCCTTCGAGCAACGCCGCGCGCGCCTGGGCGGGGTGCCCGTTCACGTGATCCTGCGCGTACTGCGAACCCAGGACCATCAGCAGGGTCCCGTCTTCGCCCACCGCCTCGTCCAGCGCGTCCAGCAGGAGGGTGGCCCCGTCCTCCACGCCCGCGCTCCGCGCGAGCCCCAGCCTGCGCAAAGACGCGTGCACCATCAGGAGGTCACCTTGCCGCACGCCGAGCGCCTTGAGGTCGGAGACGAGATCCATGGCCGTCCATCCTAGACACAGCCAGGTCTCCCTCCCT
Organism: uncultured Myxococcaceae bacterium; assembly: GCA_964596895.1. GTDB lineage: Bacteria > Myxococcota > Myxococcia > Myxococcales > Myxococcaceae > JAFAFL01. The sequence goes on along the minus strand of CAZQVZ010000368.1, from coordinate 4,151 downwards.
GACGCCCTCGACGAAGGTCCGGTGCCCGGCACGGCGCGTGCTCTCCTTTGCCTCATGCGTCCGTCCACCCTCACCTTCGCCCTGACGCTGCTGTGCGCCTGTGTCTCGGAGGCCGCGCCCCACCCCCTGCAGATCCACGGGAGCGTGGACGCAGGCGCCCCGAAGCCAGGCTGGGTCTACGCGCGCCTGGGTCAGCGGGTGGTGCTGCACGGGCAGGCGCCGAAGGGGACGCGGGACTTCACCTGGCACCGCATCGAGCCTCGCTCCCAGGCGCTCGACAACACCCGCCCCCGCTTCCACTTCGCGAAGGTCGACTACGAGGTGACCGAGCTTCACGCCTGCCGTGGGAGGCCCACCTGCGAGGTGGACGTGACGCCGCTCCGGATGCCGAAGAACCCGCACCTCGAGGGCGTGGGCACGCTCGCCTTCCAGGTCCGGGCCACCCTGCCGGATGGCAGGCGCGCCCAGAGCCCGGGCGAAGACAGCGTGCACCGCGGCGGCCTGTCGAAGGACGTGTTCCGCGTGGCGGTGCGGCGAGACGACTCGTACACCGGCTACCTCACCGAGCTGGTGAACACGCCGTACATCTTCGGGAGCGACGGAGCGCCCGGCGCCCACCAGGCGGACCTGTTGGTGGGCTCGGACTGCGCGGACCTCGCCGTCTACGGCATCCGGAGGATGGGCAAGGACGTGCCCTACGTGTCCACCTGGACGCTCGAGGAGCACGCGCCCATCGTCGCGCTCGCCAAAGGCCGCGGACCCGACGGCACCCTCCTTCAGGCGAACGGGAAGAACATCACCCACGCCCGGGAAGGCGACCTCCTGCTCTTCCCCGGCACGAGGCACGTGGCCGTCTTGTGGAAGGACCTGCCGCCCGAAGGCGTGCTCGACGAAGGCGACCTCATGTTCCACACCTGCTGGGCGCCGCCCACCGTGGAGCCCCTCTCCGCGTCGGGCTGCGCGTCGCTGCCGGTGCGCGTCCTGCGCTTTCGGTGACCTGCGCTGATGCGGCGTTGAAGCCGCGCTTGATCGCCCCCTTGCGCTCCGAGAACCCTGACGCGCTGCGTCCTGGGGCGTGCCTTGACCCGCGGGGGGCAAAAGCTATCTTGCGCCGCCCTTTGCACTGCCTCTGGAGGCATTCACCGTGATCATCGGCGTTCCCAAGGAAATCAAGACCCGCGAGTACCGCATCGGCATGGTGCCGGCAGGCGTGGCGGCGCTGACCCGCGCTGGCCACAAGGTGCTCGTCGAAAAGAACGCCGGCACAGGCTCGGGCCTGCCGGACAGCGAGTACGAGCGCGTGGGCGCGGAGATCGTCAAGAGCGCGGACGAGGTCTGGAAGCGATCGGAGATGATCGTGAAGGTGAAGGAGCCGCTGCCGCCCGAGTACGCGCGGATGCAGCCCGGACAGATCGTCTACACCTACTTCCACCTCACCGGCGTGGACCCCGAGCTCACGCGCGTCCTCCTCAAGAAGAAGGTCGCCGCGGTGGCGTACGAAACCCTGCAGCTCGCGGACGGCTCCTTGCCCCTGCTTCGCCCCATGAGCGAAGTGGCCGGGAAGATGTCCATCCAGGTCGGCGCGGCGTCGCTCGAGAAGGAGCACGGCGGCAAGGGCATCCTGCTCGGCGGCGTGCCCGGCGTGCGGCGCGCGCGGGTGGTCGTCATCGGCGGCGGCGTGGTGGGCATGAACGCGGCCAAGGTGGCGGTGGGCATGGGCGCCGAGGTGACCATCCTCGACGTGAACGTGCCGCAGCTGGCCTACCTGGACGACGTGTTCCTCGGCCGCGTCCACGTCATCCATTCGGACACCGAGACCATCGCCCGGAACGTGCGCGAAGCGGACCTCCTGGTGGGCGCGGTGCTCATCCCCGGCGCGGCGGCCCCCAAGCTCGTCTCCGAGGCGCTGGTGAAGGAGATGATGCCCGGCTCGGTGGTGGTGGACGTGGCGGTGGACCAGGGCGGCTGCATCGAGACCTGCCGGCCCACGACCCACGACAACCCCACCTTCGAGAAGCACGGGATCATCCACTACTGCGTGGCGAACATGCCCGGCGCCGTTCCCCGGACGTCGACCTTCGCGCTCACCAACGTCACCCTCCCGTACGCGAAGCAGATCGCGGACCTCGGGTTGGAGGACGCGGTGCGGCGCCACCGGCCCCTGCTCACCGCGCTGAACACGTATGGCGGGCACGTGACCTATGAGGCCGTGGCGCGCGACATGGGCTACCCCTTCCTGCCGGTGGAGGAGGCGCTCACCGGCAAGCACCCGGCGCCGGCCCTGCCCGCCGCCGCAAAGGTCGCCGGGTCGAAGAAGACGAAGAAGGCCCCGCGGAGCGTGGCCGCCCGCGTGGCCCGCCGCGCTCGCTAGCCCCACAGGCAAGCGGCCGCAAAGGCCGCTGTCACCCTGACGCATTCTGCGCGGCCGCCGTGGCAACCTGTCGCGGCGGCCGCTGCCTTGCGGGCCTAAACCACCGGAAACACTGGCGCCAAAGTTCAGGCATGCCTGCTGCATGACCCCGGGTGTGGTCCCCCGATTTGTTCCCCCGGGAATGAAAGCGGTGGCCTCGCGGGTCGTATTGCAGTCGGGCGGGCGGCGTTGCGGTGGGTGTTCGGGTGCGTACATTCGTTTCGTACGCAGCCACGAAGCACAATCATTCCCGAAGGTTAAAGGACGCCATGCTGGACTTTCGCCAAAACAACCGCACCAAGCAGGAGTTTGAGGAGCTGGCGCTGGCGCACCTGGACCCGCTGTACTCCGCTGCGCTCCGCCTGACCAAGAACGAGCGCGACGCGGAGGATCTGGTCCAGGACACCTGCATGCGGGCCTACCGCTTCTTCGACAAGTTCGAGCGCGGCACCAACATGAAGGCCTGGCTGTTCAAGATCCTCACCAACACCTTCATCAATAAGTACCGCCGGAAGGTGAAGGAGCGGACGGTCACCGAGGGCGCCGAGCGCGAGGCCGTCCACGAGCGCTTCATCAGCCGGGACGCCACGGACTTCGCCGCCAACCCCGAGCAGTACTTCTTCGACCGGCTCCTGTCGGACGACGTGCTGCGCGCCATCGACGCGTTGCCCATCGACTTCCGGCTGGTGGTCATCCTCGCGGACCTGCAGGAGTTCTCCTACAAGGAGATCGCCGAGGTGCTCGAGTGCCCGGTCGGGACGGTGATGAGCAGGCTGTTCCGCGGAAGAAAGCTCCTTCAGAAGACCCTCCGGGATTACGCGATGGGGACCGGTGTTCTCAGCGACGAGAATCGGTCCCCGGGGTCTCCGACCGATCTGGACGAGTACCGCCGCCGCAAGGCCGGGTAGACTCGGTCCCTCCCGGGGCTCCATGAAGGGCACCCGGATGGACCTCTACGCGGCCTGGCCATGACCTGCTCGGACATCGACAAGCTCCTCCACCCTTATGTGGACGGCGAGTTCGAAGCGGCCGAGCGCGCCGCCTTCGACGTGCACCTCTCTGCCTGTCCGCCCTGCGCCGCCCGCGTGGCGCAGGCCCGCGCGTTCCGGGACGGACTGCGCGCAAAGCTCAAGGACGCCCCCACGCTCGCGCCCTTGGCCCTGCGCCTCCGGGTGCAGCAGGGCCTTCGGGCCGAACAGCGAAGGCGAAGGATGCGCACCACCATGCGCTTCGCCGTCGCGGCCTCGGTCCTGGTGGCGGTGGGCCTGGCCTCCTGGGCCATGGTGCCGCGCAAGCTCGACAAGTTCGTCGCGGACGCGGCCAGGCGCCATTCGCGGGTGCTGCCTCATGAGATCCACGCCCAGGCCCACGAAGACGTGGAGCGGTGGTTCCACGGCAAGCTGGATCACCACGTGCGCGTCCCCCGCTTCGTGAACGCGCAGATCGCCGGCGCCCGGCTCTCCAACGTGCAGGACCGCCCGGCGGCGTACATCCGCTACGAGAAGCAGGACACCCTCGGCGCGCCGCGGAGCCTCGGGCTGTTCGTCTTCGGGGATGAACGCAACGAGCTCGAAGCGCGGCCCCTGCCGGCGGCGGCCGTGCAGAGCCGGCTCGGCTACAACGTGGCGGTGTGGCGAGACGGCGAGATCGTCTACGAGCTCGTCAGCGACCTGGATGAACACGACATCCGCGCGCTCTTGCAGGCCCAACACGGCGGCACCGCCCGAGAGTGAACGCTGGC
>CAZQVZ010000367.1:0-5984 GCA_964596895.1 uncultured Myxococcaceae bacterium | reverse complement strand
AATGGGCGTTCCGGATCACGAAGTACTCGGACGCGCTCCTGGACGGGCTGGACGACCTCACCGAGTGGCCGGACCGCATCACCTCCATGCAGCGCAACTGGATCGGCCGCTCGCACGGGGCGGAGGCCGACTTCGCGCTGGACGGACACGACGCGTCCATCCGCATCTTCACCACCCGCATCGACACCGTGTTCGGCTGCACCTACGTGGTGCTGGCGCCGGATCATCCCCTGGTGGCGACGATCACCTCCGCGGACAAGAAGGCGGACGTGGAGGCCTTCGCGCAGCGGATGGCGTCTTTGGACAAGGAGACGCGGACGGCCGAAGGCGCGGAGAAGGAGGGCGTCTTCACCGGCGCGCACGCGCAGAACCCCTTCACCGGCGAGAAGGTCCCGGTGTGGGTCGCCAACTTCGTGCTCGCGGACTACGGCACCGGCGCCGTGATGAGCGTCCCCGCCCACGACGAACGCGACTTCGCCTTCGCGAAGAAGTACGGCCTGCCCATCAAGGTGGTCATCCAGCCTGCCGGCGCAGAGCCGCTGCCCGGTGCGGACGGCCTGCAGAACGCCTTCACCGAAGACGGCGTGCTGCAGGACTCCGGCGCCTTCACCGGCCTGCCTTCGGCAGAGGCTCGCCAGAAGATGGCGGCGCAGCTCCAGGCAGACGGCAGGGGCCAGCCGAAGGTGACCTACCGGCAGCGGGACTGGGGCTTCTCTCGCCAGCGCTACTGGGGCACGCCCATCCCCATCGTCTACTGCGAGAAGTGCGACCCGGAGCGGCAGGGCATCCCGGTGCCGGAGGACCAGCTCCCGGTGAAGCTCCCGGAGATCGACACCGAGAAGGTCCTCACCGGCAAGGGCGAGCCGCCCCTGGCGAAGGTCCCGTCCTTCGTGGAGACCACCTGCCCGAAGTGTGGCGGGCCGGCGCGCCGCGAAACCGAGACGATGGACACCTTCGTCGACTCCTGCTGGTACTACGCGCGCTACCTCTCCCCGGACTACGACGAGGCGCCGGTGGACCCGGTCCAGGCGAACCGCTGGCTGCCGGTGGACGTGTACGTGGGCGGGCCCGAGCACGCGGTGATGCACCTGTTGTACTTCCGCTTCTGGACCCGGGTGATGAAGGAGCTGGGCCTCTCTCCGGTGGAGGAGCCGGTGAAGCGGCTGGTGACCCAGGGAATCGTCAACGGGCCGGACGGGCGGAAGATGTCCAAGCGCTGGGGCAACGTCGTCGCGCCGGCGGCCATCGTCCAGCGGTACGGCGCGGACACCGCGCGCACCTACGTGCTCTTCGCTGGACCGCCGGAGCGGGACTTCGACTGGTCGGATGACCAGGTGGAGGGCGCGCACCGGTTCTTGAAGCGGGTGTGGAACCTGGCGGTCCTGCACCAGCACGCGGCCGGGGCCACGTTCGACGGACCGTTCGAAGGCAAGGCGCAGGACATCCGCCGCGCGGCGCACAAGTGCCTCAAGCGCGTGGGCGAGGCCATCGACAGGTTGTCCTTCAACACCGCCATCGCCGGCGCCATGGAGTTCATCAACGCGCTGGCCGCCGCGGAGAAGGTAGAGACCCCGGCGGAGAAGGCGGCCATGAACGAGGCCTTGCACATCCTCTGCGTGGTGCTGACGCCGTTCGCGCCGCACCTCGCGGACGAGGTGGCGCAGGCCTACGGCCACGCCACGCCGCTCGTCTCGCAAACGTGGCCAGCGTTCGACCCGCAGCTGGTGGTGGATGACGTCATCACCTACGCAGTGCAGGTGAACGGCAAGCTCCGCGCCGAGGTGAAGGTCCCCGCGGACGCGGCGGAGGCGGACGTGCGCAAGGCGGCGGAGGCGGAGGAGAAGGTCGCGGCCCAGCTCGCCGGCAAGCAGGTGCGCAAGGTGGTCTTCGTCCCCAGGCGGCTCGTCAACTACGTGGTGTCAGGCTAGCGAGATGCCCGTCGAGGTCCTGGTGATGTGCCCCTCGTGCGCGCGGCCGCAGCCACCGGCCGTCGCCTGCGCGCACTGTGGGGCCACGCTCCCGGCCGCGCCGGAGCGGCCCGCCGTCCAGGTCCCCGCTGCGCACGAACCCTCGCCCGCCTCCTCCTCCTTGCCGGCTGACGTTCCGGCGGCCGCGCCGACGGCGACGACTGCTTCGGCCGCGCCACCGCCCGAAATCACGCTGGCGCTCGCCCGGGGGCACCTGCTCGTGCTGGGCGGAGACGAGCTCGAGCTGCGCGAGGGGCAGGGCACGAGGGACCGCCTGCCCCTCGCAGATCTGCGGCGGGTGCGGCTTTCGGGCAAGCGCCCGCTCGGCAAGATGCTGGGGGCCATGATCCCGCTCGTGCTGGGGCTGGCGCTGGTGGAGACGGTCCTCTTCCGGGTCTTCTTCCTGGTCCTGCTCGCCTTGACCGTTGGGTTCTACGTGCGCGGCCGCAGCTGGACGCTGAGCTTCGAGACGCTGCAGGGGCCCACCCGGCAGGTGCCGCTCGGCGGACGGGGCCTGGGCGGACGGGGAAGGGTGAAGGGCTCCGTCCTCCAGTTCGTCGAAGCCCTCCGCCGCCGCGGCATCGAGGTCGAAGCGGACGACGGCGGGGTTTAAGCGCTCCTTATGTCTCACAGTGGTTGCTGTCTTCGCGGCGGTCGCCTGGGCTAGCCTTCCAGGTCATGACCGGGGGACCTCTCCTCAAGGTGTTCCTTCCCGCAGCCCTGTTGGCGGCTTCGGCTGCGTCCGCGCAGGACACCGTCGCGCTCGTGCTCGTCAACGGCGCCGGCCTGCCCCAGGCGGTGCAGCGCGAGGTCCGCGCGGCGGTGCACCAGGCCGTCGCCGAAGGCGGCCAGAGGGTGCAGGACCTGAGCCCGCTCACGGCTGGGATCTTCGAAGCCGGGATGCTGCTGCCAGAGTTCGACAGGGCGCCCCCCGAAGGCTGGCCCGAGTCGCTCGTGTCCGCCTGGGAGGAGGGGAACGCCGCCTGCCGCGAGCAGCTGGGGACGCCCGGCGGCAGCCCGAAGCGGCGCCTGGTGCTGGCGGCGGCCGCGGTGGAGTGCCAACGCATCCTCGCCGAAGCGCTCTACGGACGGCTGCTCCGCGCGCTGTCCCCCGACAGGGTCCTGGAGATCACCGTCCGCCCTGCGCGCGGCGGCAAGGACGCGCCTTTGCGGCTGGAAGGTCGCCTCTTCTCGCCCGGCGCGCAGGGAGCGCAAGGCCCGAAGGGCTCCTCCGCGAAGGAGGCCGAGCAGGAGGTCCCCTCCGACGCGCTGGGCAAAGGCGCCGTGGCCCTGGCGAAGACGCTGCTCGAGGGCGGCGGCAAGCAGGGCGCTGTGCCCCTGGAGCGCGCCCTGCCGGTCCGCCCCGCGCCCAAGCTGGCGGTGCTGGAGTCCCAGACCACGCGGGCGAGGCTGGAGGAGGTCCGCATCCATGACGACTGCCAGAGCCAGCTCCCCGCGCGCCTGGCGCTGTCACCCGGGCCGGATGAGAGCCAGTTCGCGCAGAGCCTGCTGCGCAGGTGGGAGCGCAGCGTCACCCGCGGGCCACCGGGGAAGACACCGGCCACCTGCGCGCTGCGCGGCTACCCCACCCGCATGAACGTGGCGGGCAAGACGGCAGACGCGGTGGAGGTGATCCTCACCTGCGAAGGAAAGGAGCTGCGCGCGTCCGCGCCCGTGGACGAGGCGCTCCGCCGCCGCCACGAACCGCTCCACGACGTGCTCACCGGCGAGCTCGTCCGGCAGCTCGCCGCCGCGCTCTGCGACTGAACCCGGCAGGAGACAACCGCACGGAGCGCGGTCCGAGCCTGCGCTTGACCGCCCACCGCGCGCGGGTAGGGTCCCCCTGCGCATGATCCGCTCCGCCCGCGTCCTCCTGCTGCTCGCCGCCTTCGCGCTGTCCGCGAGCGCCTGTCGCTACCGGTTCGCGGCGGTGGGCGCGCTCCCCGGGGGCCTCACGCAGGTCCGCGCGCCGGTGTTCCAGAACCACACCGCCGAGCCGGGGCTGGAGTCGCTCTTCAGCGGCGCGCTTCGGCAGGAGCTGTCGCGGATGGGCGTTGAGCCAGAGGCCGGCGCCGAGGCCGAGCTGTCCGGGGAGGTGCTGGGCCTGTGGGGCGGCCCCACCGTCTCCACCACGCCGACGCAGACGCCGGAGGGAGTGAACGTCCCTGCCAGGCTCGCGAGCTACCGGCTCTTCGCGTCCGTGCGCCTGCGGCTCCACAAGGGGGGGCAGACGCTGGCGCAGGTGGACGTGGTGGGCGCGGAGGACTTCCTGCCGGGAGACGACGTGCTCGGGACGGAGTCCAACCGCCAGGCGGCGTTGCACCGCCTGTCGTTGCGATTGATGCGGGAGGGGCTGGACCGGCTGGCGGCCCGGCCCGCGCCTACTTCGCCTTCGCCTGCGCCTTCATCAGCCGGCTGATCCGCCGGGACGCGGTCCGCTTGTGGAGGACGCCCTTGGTGGCGGCCTTCCCGAGCGTGCGGACGGCGCCGACCAGCGCGTCCTTCACCTTGCCGGCGTCCTTCGACGCCAGGGCGTCACGCGCGCCCTTCACCGCCGTCTTCACGGTGGAGCGCACCGACTGGTTGCGGGCGCGGCGCTTCTGGGACTGGCGATTGCGCTTCTCTGCGGACCGGGTGTTGGCCACTTTCTTCTCCGTTACGAACGAATGAGGGGGCGCTACCTACTTCGCGCCACCGCCGGGGTCAAGGACGCCCGTCGTTGGGACCCCCCTGTGGACGGCCGGGACAAAACCGCTGTGCAAACGGGCGAGTGGGCGTGCCGCAAAGTTCCGCGCGGACGGAGGCCTGCTCCACCATCCCTCTGCGGTCCACAGCGATCCACAGAGTTGCCCCCAGCTTTCGCACAGAAGCTGTGGACAATTCGTTCAAGTGCCCCGCGGATCTTGAACGTTTCGTTCAGCAAGCGAGGGCATAGCGCCACGCGTTGCCGTCCGGGTCCAGGAACCTCAGCCCGAACGTGCCTTCCGCGTCTTCAGACGGGGCATCCACCGCGGCGCCGGGCGTCTGCACGAGCACGTCATAGAGGTGCTCCACGCTCTTCCGGGAGGGCGCCTCCAGCGTGACGTCCGAGGGGCCCGCGGGCTTTTCGTCCGAGACGAAGCGGATCTCGAGCCCGCCGGTCCAGAAGGCGAGGGCGGCTTTGACCTCGGTGCGCCGCTCCCAACCCAAAGAGGGCGCAAGCTTCTCCCACAGGGCCTCGTGGTCCGCGAGGCGCCCGGTCCGCAGGGTCAGCCGGGCAGGGGCTGCGCGCGGGGCCCTGTGCGGCGGAGGCAGCAGGGGCTCCTGGGCCTTGGCCGCGTCCCACAGGGCGTCCATCTGAGGGAGCGTGGCCTCGCCGAAGGGGACCTGCTGGATGCGCAGACCCTCCTCCACGTGGTGGAAGCGGCGGATGAAGCGGGAGATGGCCTGGCGCAGGGCGTCTTCGGGCGGCGTCTTGATGAAGCGCGCGAGGTTGGCGAGCGAAAAGAGCACGTCCCCCAGCTCGTGCTCGAGCGCGTCGCGGTCCCCGGAGGCGATGGCTTCGTCCAGCTCCGCCAGCTCCTCCTGGAGCTTGCCTTTGACGCCCTGGAGATCCGGCCAGTCGAACCCGAGGCGCGAGGCCTTCTCGGTCAGCCGCTCGGCGCGCATCAGCGAAGGTGCGGCGTGGGGTACGCCGTCGAGCACCGAGACGTCCCGGCCCTTCTTGCGCTTCTTCTCCTCCGCCTTGAGCTTCGCCCAGTTGTCGAGCACCTGCTCGGCGCCCGCGACCTTCACGTCCCCGAACACGTGGGGGTGGCGGCTCTCGATCTTGTCGCTGATGGCCTTCGCCACGTCGGCGAAGCTGAACTCGCCGAGCTCGGCCGCCAGCTGGGCGTGGAAGACGATCTGGAAGAGCAGGTCCCCCAGCTCTTCACACAAAGGAGCCCAGGGGCCGCCGTAGGCGACCTTGTCCATCTCCTCGAGGACCTCGTACGTCTCCTCGATCAGGTAGGGACGGAGCGAGCGCAGATCCTGCTC
>CAZQVZ010000366.1:0-6004 GCA_964596895.1 uncultured Myxococcaceae bacterium | reverse complement strand
CCAGCACCCGCCGCGCGCCGGTCAGCTTCACCAGGAGGCGCAAGAATGCGCCCTCCAGTGGGCCCACCTGCATCCGGTGGAGCTCCATCTTTTCGCGGGTCTCCGCCGCGAGCTCCTCGAACAGCGGCCCCGGGAGGTCCGAATGAGCGCGGGCGTAGGCCTCGACCTCCTCGGGCACCAGGGTGAGGCTCACAGCGCCACCCCCGCCAGCGCGCCGTACTTCGCCGTCAGGTAGCGGAGGAAGGGGCCATCCGTCAGCCCCTGGCCGGTGATGTCCTGCACCAGGGATTCGGCGGGCTTGCGGTAGCCCTCGCGGTGGATCTTCTCCCCGAGCCACGCGCGCACGGGCGCAAGCTCACCGCGGGCGAGGGCGTCCTCCACGTCCGGCACCTGCGCCCGGAGCGCCTCGTACAGCTGCGCCGCATACAGGTTGCCCAGCGCGTACGTCGGGAAGTAGCCGAGCTCTCCCCACGCCCAGTGGATGTCCTGCAGCACGCCCTCCACGTCATTGGACGGGCGGACGCCCACGTACTTCTCCATCCGGTCGTTCCATGCCTGCGGCAGATCGTCGAGCGGGAGGTCGTCGTGGATGAGGAGCAGCTCCAGCTCGAAGCGAAGCGCGATGTGCAGGTTGTAGGTGACCTCGTCGGACTCCACGCGCACCAGCGAGCGGCGCACGCGGTTGATGGTCTTGTGGAAGTCGTCCAGGGAGGCCCCACCGAGCTCGTTCGGGAAGAGCGTCTGCAGCCGACCGAACCAGTGGGACCAGAACGGCCGCCCGCGGCCGATGACGTTCTCCCACAGCCGCGACTGCGACTCGTGCAGGCCCATGGACGGCGCTGCGGCGAGCGGCGTGCGGTGGTGCGCGGGGTCGAAGCCCTGTTCGTACAGCCCGTGGCCGCCTTCGTGGATGGTGCTGAAGACGCCCGAACAGAGGTTGTCTTCGAACAGCCGCGTGGTCAGCCGCACGTCCAGCGGGTGGGTGCCCCCGGTGAAGGGGTGGATGCTCTTGTCCTGCCGGCCGGCCTTCAGATCGAAGCGCATGGCCTCCAGGAGCTCCAGCGTGAGGCCCCACTGCGTCTTCGTGTCGAAGCGCTTGCCCGCGAGCACGTCCGGCCACGCGCCCCCGCCGTCCGCCAGCTTCGCCACGATGGGCAGGAGCTTCTCCCGGAGCCCCGAGAGCACCGGCGCAAGGCGCGCCACCCGCATGCCCGGCTCGTAGGCCTCGAGCAGGGCGTTGTAGCGCTCGCCGTCGTGCCCGAGCGCGTCCGCCTGCTGCCGCCGGAGCTCCAGGAGCCGCGCCAGCGCGCCGCGGAAGAGGGAGAAGTCCTTCGCCTCCCGCGCCGCGCGCCAGGCGCTCACGCCCGCTGCCTGGGCCTCCGCCAACGCCCGGACCAGCGCGCCCGGCACCTTCACCGCCCGGTCCCGCTCCAGCCGGAAGACCCGCAGCATCGCCCGCTCGTCGGAGGACAGGTCCCGCTGGAGCTCCGCTTCGGACAGCCATTCGCCCACCGCCGGGTCCACCAGCCGCTCGTGGTAGAGCCCCTGCAGCGTGGAGAGCTGCTGGCCGCGGGCGGTGTTCGCCTTCTCGGGCAGGAGCGTCTCCTGGTCCCAGGTGCACAGGCCGATGACGCCGGAGAGGTCCTTCAGCTCCTCCATCCGGCCCCTGAGTCGAAAGAACGCGCGTTCCATCCGCGAGGGTTTAACCCGCGGGCGCCCAGACCGCCATGAACGGCACCGGGCCTACGGCCGGCCGACGCCGTACCAGGTGAAGCCGCGCTCGCGCATCGCCTGGGGGTTGAACACATTGCGGCCGTCAAAGACGACCGGCGAGCGCATCAGGCCGCGCATCCGCTCGAAGTCCGGGTGACGGAACTCGTTCCATTCGGTCACCAGGAACAGCGCGTCCGCGCCCTCCAGCGCGTCGTACGGCGTGGGCGCGTACCCCACGCGGTCCCCGAGCACGCGCCTTGCGGCGTCCATGGCCACCGGGTCATGCACCTGCACCTTCGCGCCCTTGCCCAGCAGCGCCTCAATCACCACCAGCGCCGGGGCCTCCCGCAGGTCGTCGGTGCGCGGCTTGAAGGACAGGCCCCACACCCCGAAGGTGCGGCCGGCGAGCCCTCCGCCGAAGTGCCTTTGCGCCTTGTCCACCAGCAGCCGCTTCTGCCGTTCGTTGGTGCGCTCCACCGCGCCGAGGAGGTCCAACTCCAGCCCGTGCTCGCGCGCGGTGCGGATGAGCGCCTTGACGTCCTTGGGGAAGCAGGAGCCGCCGTAGCCCACGCCGGGGAACAGGAACGGGTAGCCGATGCGCTTGTCCGAGCCCATCCCCTTGCGGACCATGTCCACGTCCGCGCCCACCCGCTCACAGAGGGTGGCCACGTCGTTCATGAAGGAGATGCGCGCGGCGAGCATGGCGTTGGCGGCGTACTTGGTCAGCTCGGCCGAGCGGGTGTCCATGAACAGGATGGGGTTCTCGGTGCGCACGAACGGCGCGTAGAGCTCCGCCATCACCTTCTGCGCGCGCTCGCTCTCGCAGCCGATGACCACCCGGTCCGGCTTGAGGAAGTCGTCGAGCGCGGCGCCTTCCTTCAGGAACTCGGGGTTGGAGACCACGTCGAAGGGGTGCTGCGTCTGCTGGGCGATGACCTCCCGCACCTTGTCCGCGGTGCCCACCGGGACGGTGCTCTTGTCCACCACCACGGCGTAGCCGGTGAGCGCGCGGCCCACGCTGCGGGCTGCGTCCAGCACGTACTGGAGGTCCGCTTCTCCCGTCTCGCCCTCCGGCGTCCCCACCGCGATGAAGACCACGTGCGCCCGCGCCACCGCCGACGGCAGGTCGGTGGTGAAGGTGAGCCGCCTGTCCGCGACGTTGTGGGTCACCAGCTCTTCGAGCCCCGGCTCGTAGATGGGCAATTGCCCCGCGCGCAGGGTGGCGATCTTCTGGGCGTCCACGTCCACGCAGGTGACGTCGTTGCCGCTGTCCGCGAAGCAGGTGCCGGCCACGAGGCCGACGTATCCGGTTCCAATGACGGCGATGCGCATGCGGCGGGCACCATGCCATGGCCCGGCCGGTGTCCACAGCGAGCAGCTTGACGAGACGGGCTCGTCTGCCTGCCCACCCTCTGCTATGGCGCGGCGCATGGCGAACCGGCTCCGCGTGTTCATGCTCCCCGAAGACGAGCGGGCGTTCCTCCTCGCCATCGAACGGCTGGACCTCGAGGTGTACCCGCGGCGCGTCCCGCCTGACTGGCAGCCCTTCAAGGCCAGCGCCAGCAGGCAGGCGGATCTGCCCGAGGAGGACGTCTACCTGGCGGCCTCGGCCATTGGCCCGGTGAGCGTGGACAAGATCAAGCGCGGCCGGGACAAGGGCTTCTGGCGCGTGGACGAGGTCCGCTCGCCGGTCATCTTCTGGGAGCGCTCCTGGAAGAATGAAGAGGGGGAGCTCTTGTCCGGCCTGCTGTGGGGGGAGCTGGACGTGACGCCGCAGACGGGCCGGCGAGACCCGGCGCCAGACCGCTTCCGCCGCCTCTTCATGGAGGTGGAGGCCTGGCTCAAGAAGACCTTCCGCAAGAGCGACCCGCCGGGCTTCTGGGTGGGGCCGCACGCGGCGCGCGAGCACAAGGCCGGGCTGGTCCTGCGTGACAACGAGCACCGCGGCGGCCCGGTCTACGTCTGGAAGTAGCCCCGGGGCGCGCCGGGTTTCAGGGCGTGGGAACCCCGGACGGCGCCACCGGCCTGCCGCCGGGCAAGACCGGATCATGCGGGAGGCTGCCGCGCGGGGAGCGCAGGTACACGAACGGCGTGGCGCGCAGGAAGTTGGAGACGCGGGAGGTGTAGATGTCCGCGTAGCGCTCCACCTGGCGCGCCAGGTGGCTCTTGTCGTTGCCGGCCCGGGTGAGCAGGCCCCAGGTGGGGTTCAGGACCTCGGACGCCCCCTTCGCCAGCGGCGCCAGCGCCCCGTCGAGTGCGTCGAGCGCTTCGCGCAGCTGCACCATCCGCGCGGTGATGGCCTCGTCCGGTTCGGTGGGCTGCGGCCCGTAGCCGGCGCGGCGCCGCTGCAGGGACAGCCGCAACAGCGAGTACTCCGCCTCCAGCGCCTCCTTGTGCGCCATGCGCTCGGCGAGGCCGACCTCGGTGTTCCGGAAGGCCTCCAGGGCCCCCACCTCGTCCTCGAGCTCCCTCAAGATGAGCGCGGTGCGCCAGCGCAGGACGTTCTTGGTGACGTGGACGTCGCCGAACATGTGGTCACCCACGTAGAGGATCTCATCCCCCGACAGCCCGAGGTGCTTCTCCAGCTCCCGGGCGCTGCCGCCGAGATACGCGGTGTGCGGCTTGAGCCCGCCGTGCGCCGGCCGCAAGAGCCCCTCTTCGGTGGCGATCTCGAAGAAGGGACTGCGGGTGGTGAAGAACTCCGGCTTGCGCGCGCCGACGATGATCACGTCGAACAGGTCCCGCCAGGTCATCCCGTCCGGCAGGAAGCGGTCGAAGGCGTAGCTCATCATCGGCACCGAGTAGGACCACTCGGAGTTGGTGATGAGCAGGAGCTTCTTGCCCGCGTGCTTCTGGTCCAGCAGCGCCAGGGGCGTCTCCGGGTCCAGGTCCACGAAGCGGTCCGGCGCGGCGATGATCTCCGCCTTGAGCTTGCCCTCCATGTGCGCGGCGTCCGTCCCCTGCCGGACGATCTTGTAGAGGTCCGCGTACCCCATGGGCCCCGGCAGCTTCTGCTCGTCGAGCAGGTCCACCAGCTGCGCGTACATGCACGCTTCGGAGAGCGAGAAGAGCGTGTTCAGGAACTCCCAGCGGCCCTCGGCGAGGTCGATGATGGTGCGGCTGTAGGCCTCGCGCTGCGCCTCGTAGTCCATGGGCCGGGTGCCGTGCAGGGCCTTCTTCACGAACCCGAAGCGGTTCGCCTTGAGCAGGTTGCCCATCTCCCTGTCGATGATGAGCCCGCGGATGACCCGGGTGTGATCGAAGCGCAGGTGCTCCACCGGCCAGCCCTGCCGGAGCAGGTGCTCGCGGATGTACTCGTACGCCCGCTCCTCCCACGCAGCCACGTGGTAGTGGATGAGCGTGTAGTCCATGTCGTAGCCGATGGCGCGGATGCTCCGGAGGTTCAGCGTCCGGTTCGTGTAGATGCCACGCGCGGCCGGCGGCGCCTCATGCAGGGGGTCCATGCAGGGCTTCATGCCGCGTCCGGTGGGGCCTTGTCCGCACCTTTCACCGCCAGGGTCGGCCCGTCAAAAGCGCTGCAGCGCCTCCGCGAGCAGCTCCGAAGAACGCCCAGAGCCTCGCCCGGCTGCGCGCGCTGGTGCAGGCGCGCCCGAACGTGCAGGTCAGGCTGGGACACCAGGCGCACTGACCGCCCGGGTGAGGTCAGCGGCGCTGGCGCCAGAGGTGGTCCAGCACCGCCACGTCCGACTGGCCGGGGCGGTAGGCGAAGCGCAGCGCCCCGTGGACGTAGTCCGCCGCCGCCTCGCACGCGTCCCCCACGTCCTTGCCGAGGCAGAGGTTGGCGGCCAACGCCGACGCCAGCGTGCAGCCGGTGCCGTGGCCGTCCACCTCCAGCCGCGCGTGCTCGAAGACGCGCCGGCCCTCGCCGTCGGCGAAGCGGTCCACCATCCGGGAGGCCTTCGGCATGTGCCCGCCCTTGAGCAACACCGCCCGGGCGCCCATCTCCAGAAGCCGCCCCACCGCTGCGTCCGCCTTCTGGTCGTCGTCGATTCGCTCGCCGCCCAGGAGCAGCTCCGCTTCGGGGAGGTTCGGGGTCACCACGGTGCACAGCGGGAAGAGCCGCTCGCGCAGGGCGCCCAGCGCGTCCGGGTCCAACAGCCGCGCGCCGGAGGTGGCCACCATCACCGGGTCCAGCACCACCTGCGCGGGCCGGTGCGCCAGGAGCGCTTCCGCCACCGCGTGGATGACCTCGGCCGAGGCGAGCATCCCCAGCTTCACCACCCCCACCCGGAAGTCGGCGAAGCAGGCGTCCACCTGCGCGCGCAGGAAG
>CAZQVZ010000365.1:0-6024 GCA_964596895.1 uncultured Myxococcaceae bacterium | reverse complement strand
GTCCATCCTGTCGGTGGCCTTCTTCGTGGAGGCCTTCGTCACCGACATCTGGGGGCTCCTGCGAACCCTCAACCCCTGCGCGGGCGATCCCAACGTCGCGATGAAGGTCATTTGTGAGGCGGCCAAGCTCATCCCCATCGTCGGGCCCATCCTCCAGGTGATCGACAAGGTCTTCGACATCATCGAGAAGTTCGTGAAGACCTTCCAGCAGGTGATGCGCTCCACCGTCTGGCCGCTGGACCAGGTGGTGGGACGGCAGATCATCCCGCTGCACCGGATGCTCAACAACGCGATGTACGCCACCCAGCAGGGGATGATGGCCTCGGCCATCTCACACGTGGGGACCGCCTCGACCAACATCATCAACGCCAACGACGCCAACGCCAGCACGAGCTTTGGCGAGGCCCTCACCGGTGCTCTCAGCGCCTGTCTGTTCACGCGGATCCACCACGGGGGATCCATGAAGCTCAACCCGCTGAGCACCCTGGACCCCGCCGCTGTCGAAGAGAACAGCAAGGTGGCCCGCGCCAAGCGCGCCATGGGGGCGGTGGTGAACGCCACCCGCTTCCAGGGAGATGAAGGCGGCTGGAGCTCTCTGGAGAGCTTCAACACCAACCGGCAGCTCGCGGAGCTCTTGCCGCTGCCGGATACGGCGCGGGATTTGGCCGGCATCCTCCTGGACCGGGTGGACAAGGTGGGCCAGACCCGAATGCTGAGCTCTCTGACCCGGACCAACCGGGGGAAGATCGGCCGGTCGGTGAACTACATCCGCAACTCCCACTCTGCGCAGAGCTTCCCCATTGGGCCGCTGGCGCAGGGAGATCACCTCGCCTCGGATGACATCTACCGCATGGAGATCCCGCCTCTGTGCAGCGGGAACAATTACGCCAGGTGCTGGGGTGACCCTCGAGACCGGAGCATCTCCGGGCAGAACAGCCGGACCCGGGAGATGCTGAAGACCTCCATCTGGGCCCTCAACGACACCGAGAACACCTGGCGGGACGGCGGCGTCCACTGGCGGCTGGTCTACCCGAACAACCGCCCCAGCAGCGGGGGGAACCGGCCGCCGGGCCCCAACGCGCCCTCCTACGGTGACAAGCAGATGGGCCTCAACCGCCACAGCAAGGGGCCGTTCGGCGTGTTCAAGGTCTACACCGCCAACGTCCGGCCGGTGGAGGACGGCAACCACCGCTGGGACGGGCTCGCGCCGTTCATGCACTTCGAGCCGGGGCACTTCGCGGGCTCCTGCCCGATGACGCTGTCCCCCAACGACAGCCAGGCGGCGCGGCAGCAGGAGGAGTTCAACCAGCCCTCCACCTGGGTCGCGGTGAACAAGGACGCCTCCGGGCTTCGCAACACCCAGGAGGATGGGACCGGCGCCACGCGCAACGCGCCGGCCATGCTCAACGACCAGGGCCGGCTGAAGGTCGACTTCGCGCAGGGCGTGGAGCTGGACTTCGAGAACAACAAGCCGTCGCTGCTCATCGACGGGATGAGCGCCATCGCCCGCGGGCAGACGTACTACCACCGTCCGGGCAACTGGGCTGAACAGCCGAACTTCTTCAACCCCTATTGGCGGCCGCGCCTGGCCTCGGTGTACCAGGGCCGGTATTCGCTCCCGGCGGTGGGAGAGCTCATCAACATGCTGCCCGGCCCGGTCTCGAGCATTCCGCAGAAGATCATCACCCACTAGAGGCTCCCATGCGCACGCGACCGGAAGAGCACAGGCGGATGGCGGCACAGCGGGGTGCGGCCACGGTGGAGTTCGCGCTGGTGGTCCCGCTGCTCATCACCATGGTGATGTTCAGCATGTTTCTCACCGAGATCGTCCGGGTGAAGATGAAGCTGCAGGAGGCCTCCCGGTTCGTGGCCTGGGAGTTCACCAGCTACATGCTCACCGACTACGGCAACAAGGATCACGCCGCGCGCTGGGACCAGGCGCACACCGAGATCCTCGAGCAGGCGTCCGAGCGGTACAAGAACCTGGACTCGGTGGAGGACAACGCGCCGTTCAGCGCCATCTTCGACCTCGAGGAGTTGCAGGTCACCGTCCAGGACCAGGAGGTCCCCTTCATCCAGGACGACATCCCCGGTCTGGGCAGCGGCGGCGGCATCCCCGGGGCCTCGGCGGTGCTCAACCAGTTCAACGGCGCGCTGTCCTCGGTGCTGGGCTTCTGGGGCTTCAACCCCAAAGGCCAGGTCCAGGCGGACGTGCGGATGAAGGTCAACAACAAGTACCTGCCCCAGAACTACCTCAACGGCGGGGACGGCTTCTTCCAGGTGGACCAGTGGGGCGGGGTGGACCTGTCGAGCTTCACCATGAACAGCCGGCTGACCATGGTGGCCAACGCCTGGAACCTCACCGACGGCGCGGACGCGGTCCACAAGCTCGGGTCCACGCGGAGCACCGGCAAGTACAAGAACAGCAACGAGAACCACGGCATGTTCGAGCAGGTGAAGCGGATGACCTTCCTGGGGCTCAACGAAGCCCTGCCCGACTTCGGCGAGGAATTGATGAGCATCCTGCCCATCAACCCGCTGGCCTCGTACCTGGTGTCACACAACTACAAGAAGGCCACCCGCGCAGGGATGAGCAACTGCGGCCTGCCCAAGCACATGGGCGCGAACAACGGCGAGAGCGGCCTGGTGAACCTGCAGGCCGACCCCTCCAACATCCTCGACGAAGGGCCGCAGCGCTGCTTCGACACCTCGCCGTTCCGGGACACGCACGCGTACGAGGACTCGCACTACCGCACCATCTTCCAGGCCCGCGGCGAGTGGTTCATGGGGTGCAAGAATGATCAGGCGGATGATCCCACCCGGTCCGCGCCCCACGGCAGTGACGAGCAGGCGCAGAAGCGTGGCTGTGGGACCTAGCGCGTCACATCGCTGCGCCTTCGTGCTCGCGGTGCTGATCTCCGGTTCGGCCTTCGCCGAGCAGCAGGTCCCCGTCTATCCGGGCTCGGTGCACACGCGCATCGGCAAGGACCTCACCATTGGCGGTGAGTACTTCCGGCTGGCGTACTTCCTCACCGATGACCCGGTGGAGCAGGTGGCCCTGTACTTCGTGAAGCACTGGAAGGAGCAGGGCTACCCCACGGTGATGGACGGGGACGGGACGGATGTCGTCGTCTCCGCGTTCTTCACGCGCGAAGGGCTGATGCGCTCGGTGGTGCTGCGCCGCCACGCCGGGCGGACCCTGGGGTTCAGCGCGCTCAAGGACATGTGGCTGAAGACGCCCGGCAGCCCGCGAGACGGCATCCTCACCCTCGAGGGGACGTTGCACTCCAGCGACGTGACCTTCGAGGACGGCCCCGGCGGCGGCCAGCACCGCGGCCACCTGGTGGAGCGCCCCTTCCAGAAGGTCTACGACGAGGTCCGCGCGCGCCTGGAGCGGTCCGGGTTCACGCTCTCCCGCCAGGTCGGTCAGAAGGTGGAGGGGGGCCGCCAGCAGATGGTGCTCGAGCACTCGGGCGGCGGACAGCAGGTGGTCTCGGTGGTGACCGAGATGGAGGGGAACCTCACCGCGCTCAGCCAGATGTCCATCGGCTCCACCCGCCCGGACCTGATGCCCAATGACGAGGCGATGCGGAAGAACCGCGCCGCGAAGGGAGCCCAGAAGTGAGGGCGCCCCGGCTGCTGTGGGTCACCCAGACGTGCCGGGTGATGTGCCGGGCTTTGTGCCTGGCGATGTGCCTGGTGGCCCTGCCCGCATGGGCGGCCGGCGGGGTCCGGGTGGACAGCCCGCGGGCGCTCATCGCGCACCTGGCGAAGGGCCTGCCCGAGGTGAAGGTGGGGCAGTGGGTGACCTTCCGGGTGTACGGCGCGCACGAGTTGCGGACCGCCTTCATCCGGGTGGGGGTGGCCGGCGAAGAGCGGGATCACCTCGGCCGGGACGCGTATTGGCTGGACGTGGAGATGGCCCAGCACCACCAGATTCGCGCGCCCTTGATGCAGGTCCGGCTGCTCATCGCCAGGAACCCTGCGCCGGGTGAAGAGGCGGTGACCCGCGCGTACTTCGCCTGGGGCACCGAGCGCGTGCGGGAGCTGACGCCGGACGCGCTGGCCCGGGTGGTGGCGCCGTCGGACCCCTCCGGCAGGGCGGAGCCTCCCGAGCCCGGCCAGCGCCTGCCCGATCCGTCGAAGAGCCGGATCACCACCGGCAAGGAGCAGCGCTTGCTCACGCTCGCGGGGACGGTGACGGCGGTGCCGGTGGAGATGCGCTACGGCCAGACGGTGCTCAAGCGGATGTGGGTGAGCCGGGAGGTCCCCATCCTGCAACTCGCGAAGATCGAGATGCCCGCCATCGACCACTCGATGGAGGTGCGGGAGTACGGCGTGAACTTCGTGTCGGAGATGATCCTGCCTGCGCCCGGCCAGCCGAAGCTGGGGGTGGAGGCGCTCGACCCCCGGCCGGTGGCCGAAGGGGAGAAGTTGGATGAAGATGCGGAACGAGGAGGCGACCATGGCGTTGTGCCCGAAGGCCCCTAGGACGCGTTTGCGGACGCGCCGCGCCGGTGAGCGCGGCCAGGCCATGCTCGAATACTCCATGCTCAACTGGGTCCTGGTGGTGGGCCTGGTCCTGGGCTCTTCCGTCCGGGTGATCCCGGGGCCGCAGGAGGCGGGGCAGGGGGGCTACATGAACATCATCGAGATGTTCCTGTTCGCCTATCAGGTCTATTACGACTCGTTCTACTTCGTGCTGAACCTCCCGTTCCCGTGAGGGATGAAGGCCGCGGGCTCGGCCTGCGCGTGGTCTATGGGGTGGTGTACCTGGGGCTCGCGGCCGCTGCGGTCGCGGCGGCCCTGCCCGAATTGAGCCAGCTGCTCTTCGCCCTCTCGCGCGACTTCCACTTCGGCACCCCGCCGCGCCCCGCCGCGCTCCTGGGCGTGGGCCTGGTGGCGGTGGGGCTCGGTGTCGTGATCCTGCGGTGGAGCCGCGGCGGTGATGCGCCCCTGTGGGCGTCCGGGCTGGTGCTGCTGGCGGCGGCGCTGCCCGTCCTCGGCATGTGGCGGGAGGTGCCGCAGGGCCGCAGCTGGGCGGCGGCGGACAAGGCCATCCTGGATGTCGCCCACCTCGTGCAGCGGCAGATGGTGGACCGCCTGCAGTCGGAAGGAGAGGTCCCGCGGGCGCTTGCGCCCTGGCAGAACGTGCTCGGGGAGGTGACGAAGAACCGGGCCTCGCCGGTGCTGGACCGCAGCTTCGCGCGGGTGCCGTACGCGCTGGAGCGGATCCCCGAGCCCAACGCCCGCCCCCAGCCGCTGCGGCCGGGGACGCTCCTGGTGTACGTGGCGCCGGAGGGTGAGGCGTTCGAGATCTACCCGGTGGGGTTCTCACCCGAAGGAGACGTGGCGCCGCTGGCGGACGAAGGTGGGAACCCGGTGGTGCTGCGCGGGACCTTCAACCCCGAGATGCGCCAGGCCCCCGCCGTGCCGTCGCTTCCCACCCCCGGTTCGGGCTTCGGCACACGTCCATCGACAGGTGGCCTTTGACACCCGGAGAGTTCGCCGGATAGCATTTCGTTCGGTTTGGAGCGCTACCTCTCAACCAATTTCCGTTCCGAACATTCCCTCACTCCCCCCGTCCCGCGGGGTTCGCGCGCGCAGTCCCCCGGAGGTTCCGCGTAATGCTCAAGGGTAAGACCCCCCTCGTCGTCGCCCTCGTCCTTGGTTTGCTGGCCGGCGTGGTGGCCTATTCCGCCATCAAGAAGAAGGAGTCCGACGTCCGAAAGGGTTGGAACCTCGTGCCGGTGGTGGTCGCTTCCAGCGACATCCCTGAAGGGACCGTGGTCACCTTCGACATGATCTCGCAGCGCTCGGTGCCCGAGCAGTTCGTCACCTCGTCGGTGGTGAAGCCGGACTCGGCGTCCTACATCGTCAACCAGAAGGTGCTGGTGAGCCTGCAGGCGGGTGACCCGCTGCTGTGGAGCCAGTTCGAGACCACCCGCGCCTCGGAGCGGCTCTCCACCAAGGTCCAGAAGAAGACCCGCGCCATCACCATCGAGGCGTCGAGCACGTCGGCGG
>CAZQVZ010000364.1:0-6048 GCA_964596895.1 uncultured Myxococcaceae bacterium | reverse complement strand
GCGCGTTCGAAGGAGCGCTTCGCCGCCGGGAGGTCCTGCACCACGCCACTGCCATAGAGGTAGAGCCGGCCCAACTCCGCGCACCCCGCCGCGCTCTGGGCCTCGCAAGCGCGGTGGTAGAGCCCCGCAGCGCGGTTGGTCTCTTCAATGGCGCGCTTCAAGTCCCCTTGGTGCACGAGCCGCGCGCCGGCGGCCTCGTACGCGCGGCCGAGCACCCGGCAGGAGCGGATGTCGTTGAGCTCGCAGGCGCGGTACTGCAGCCCGAACGCGCGGGTCTTGTCGGCCTGAACCCCCTGGCCCTTCGCGTAGAGGTCCGCGAGCTGCGCGCAGCCTGCGGCGTCTCCTCCGTCGCAGGACTTCTTGAGCAGCGCCACCGCGCGGATGGGCTCGGAGCGGGCGCCGTGTCCGGTGGCGTAGGCCACGCCGGCCCTGGTGCAGGCGGCGAGGTTGCCGGTGTCGCAGAGCTGCTCACAGGCGGCGGCGGTGGCGCAGTTCGGGCCCTGGGCCGGCCTCGCGGGCTGGGCGTGGAGAGGTGAAGCGAGGAGAACGAGCAGGAGCGCGGGAGCGCAGATGAGGCGGGCCATCTTCGGGAAGTCCCTCAGGGTGAAAAGGGCCCGGAAGATAGTCTTGTTGCGCAATTTCCAACAACCCTGCACACGCCCACACAGGGAGGCTGTAGGCCTCCGCTGCTACTCGATTCCGGCCAGGTCTCCCAACCGCCCTTCGGCGGCGGCCAGCTCCGCCTTGCGGATCTCCACCTGGGCGCGCGCGTGGGCGGCGGCGCTCTGGGCGAGGTAGCGGCGGGCGTCCGCGTCCGACAGCTCCAGGCTGGTGCCCACCCCTTCCTTGTAGGCGGCCTCCACCTGGGTCTGGGCGCGCGCGGCGAGCTGCGCCTGGGAGGTGGCCTGGGCCAGTGCCGCTTCGGCCGCGCGGAGCCTCGCCAAAGAGGACAGCCAGTTGGCGCGGGCCTGACGGCGCGCGGAATCGAGCAGGGCGCGAGCGGCGGCGCGCTTCGCTTCGTCCTCTGCCTTCGCCGCGTAGCGCAGGCCCCGGTCGTACAAGGGCACGTTCACCGCGAGGATGAGGTCCCACGACTCGTTCTTGCCGGTGAACCCGGCGTTGGAGTTGTAGTTGCCGCGCGCCACCGCCGCGACCGTGGGGAGCCACGCGAAGTGGTCGTAGCGGACCAGCCCCTCCGCGGCCACCACCTGCTTCGCCGCGCTCATCACCGCGAAGGTCTGCGTCCACGGCTCCGAGTCTTCGGGGGCAGGCGTGAGGGCGAAGCCGGTGTCCTCTTCGGGCGCGGGGGTGATGCGCTCGCCGGCGAGCGCTTCGAGCACCGCCAAAAGCGCGTCGCGGTTCCCTTCGAGCTCAGCCAGCTGCGCGCGGGCGGACGCGGTTTCGGTCTGCGCGCGCAACAGCGCCACCTCCACCGACATGCCGGCGCCCAGCATCTCCTTCGCGTCCTCTTCGCGCCGCAGCGCCACGCCTTCTGCTTCCCGCGCCGCCGCCCAAAGCTCCTCCACCGCGCGCAGGGAGAGGAAGGTGCGGGCGGTGGCGAGGAGGATCTGCTCCTGCGCCTCCTCGCGCTGCAGACGCGCTGCGTCCGCCGCGGCCTTCGCCGGGGCAATGAGGAAGGCGCCTTCGGGCGTGAACAGCGGCTGCGACAGCTCCACCGTCCCGTAGACCGAATCCTTGCCGACGATCTCCACCGGCCCGGGGATGAGGCCCGGGTTCTGCGGCGGCAGCCCGTAGACGCCGCCCACCAGTCCAATCATCTGCCCCAGGTCCAATGACGCCGGCGCGTTGGTGCGGACGAACTGGCCGCGCGCTTCGAGGGACGGCTTCCACGCGCTCCAGGCCTTTCTGACGCCCGCGCGCGCCACCGCCTCCTGCGCTCGGGCAGCGGCCACGTCCGGGCTGCCTTGCGCGGCGAGCTGCAGGGCTTCACGCAGGGAGACCGGGCGCGCCGGGCTCGGCGTCTGGGTGGCCGGGGCGGGCGTGCTCGCGACGAGGGACGCGATGAGGACGGTGGCGAAGAGGGAGTGCATGGGTCGCCCTTTCATGCCGCGTCCTTCTGGGGCGCGTCCGCGAGGGGGTCTGTGTCCATCTGGCCGGGCCTGGCGCCGCGGCCGAAGCGCAGCTTTTCGAAAGCGGCGAAGACCACCGGGACCACGAGCAGGGTGAGGAAGGTGGAGGTGATGACGCCGCCAATGACCGAGATGGCCATGGGCGCGCGGAACTCGGAGCCAAGCCCCTTGCCAATGGCGGTGGGCACCATGCCAATGGCCATGGCCGCGGACGTCATCAGGATGGGACGAAGGCGCCTCGGCCCTGCCTTGAGCAGCGCGGTGTCCACGTCGTCTCCCGCGCGCAGGTTCTGCAGCGCACCGTCGACCAGGAGGATGGCGTTCTTGGTCACCAGCCCCAGAAGCAGGATGACGCCAATCATCGCGCCCATGGAGAGCAGGTGACCCGAGGCCAGCAGGGAGAGCAGCGCGCCCACCAGCGCCAGAGGCAGCGACACCATGATGGTGAGCGGGTGCTTGAGCGACTCGAACTGCGAGGCCAGCACCATGTAGATGAAGACGAACGCGAGCCCGAAGGCGAAGAGGAAGGCCTTGTTCTGGTCCGCGAACTCCTTCATCTGCCCGTCGAAGACCACCGAGTAGCCAGCCGGCAGCCCCATCTGCGCCACGCGCTCCTTGAGCGTGCCCGCCACCGTCCCCAGCGCCGCGCCCTTGGCGAGCTGCGAGAAGACGGCGATCTGCCGCTCCCGGTTCTCGTGCTCGATGACCGCCGGGCCGTCCTCCAGGGACACGTGCGCGAGGTCGGACACGGGGCGCAGCCCGGTGGGGGTCAGCACGTGCAGCGCGCGGAGCTTCTCCGGTGACGCGCGGTCTTCGGGCTGAAGGCGGACGCGGATGTCGGTCTCCTCGGTGCCTTCGCGAAGCTTGCCCACCACCTGCCCGTCAATGGCGAGCCGCAACTGGCCGCCCAACCCGGCTGCGGTCAGCCCCGCGTCGCCCGCGCGCAGGCGGTCCACCTGGATCTGCAACTCCGGCCGGGGCGGGTTCACCTCCACACGCACGTCGGAGGTCCCCTCGATGTCCCGGAGGATGTCGGCGATGCGGGTGGCCTGCTGCTTCACCACCTCCAGGTCCGGGCCGGTGACGCGCGCCATGATCGGGAAGTAGTCGCCGCCCACGCCTTCGATGATGGGCGGGTCGCTGAGGTTCACCCGGGTGGCGGGGAGCTTTCCGTCCAGCGCGCGCCGGGCCTCCTCCTTCAGGTCCGGGATGGACTTGTCGCGCGCGTCCTTGGCGGTGGTGAGCACCCGCATCCGGGCTTTGGACACGTCACCGTTGAGGCCGACCACGGTGTACATGTCCCGGACCTCGGGGAGGGTGCGCAAGAGCGCTTCGGCTTCGCCCACGCGCTTCTCGGTCTCCTCGAGGCTGGCCGAGTCCGGGAGGGTGAAGTCCACGAAGAACTGCGAGCGGTCTTCGGCCGGCATGAACTCCGCGCCCAGCTTCGAAGACGCGCCGAAGGAGAGCGCCAGCACTACCACCGTGAGGCCGGCGGTGAGCCACTTGTGCGCGAGCACCCAGCGAAGGACGCGCTCGTAGAGCCGCTCCGTCCACTCGAAGCTTTGGCGCAAGGACCGGGCGAGTGCGTTCTCCACCGCGTGCTCACCGGGCCGTCGCCGCTTCACCAGGCGGGAGGACAGCATCGGGTCCAGGGTGAAGGAGATGAACAGCGAGATGAGCACCGCCACCGAGATGGTGACGCCGAACTGCCGCAAGAACTGCCCGACGATGCCCGGCATGAACGCCACCGGGATGAACACCGCGACCAGGGAGAGCGTGGTGGCCAGCACCGCGAGGCCCACGTCGCTGGTGCCCTTCGATGCTGCAGAGAAGGGGTCTTCGCCGCGCTCGAGCCGGTAGGTGATGGCTTCACGCACCACCACCGCGTCGTCGATGAGCAGGCCAATGGCGAGCGCCAGGGCGAGCAGGGACACCTGGTTGAGCGTGTAGCCCAGCACGAACATCACAAAGAAGGTGCCGATGACGGAGGTGGGCAAGGCCAGCGCGGAGATGAAGGTGCCGCGCGGGTCGAGCAGGAACATGAGGATGATGAGCACCGCCATCAGCCCGCCGAAGATGAGGGCAATCCACACCTCCTTCGCGTTCTCGCGGATGAGGTCGGACTGGTCCACCAGCAGCGTGGCCGCAAAGCCCGGGGCGATGCTGGAGGAGAGCTCTTCCACCCGCGCCCTCACCCCGTCCGCCACCGCGATGGTGTTTGAGCCCGGCTGCTTCACCACCTCCAGGATGATGGCGTCCGCGCCGTTGAGCCTTGCGGTGGTGCGCCGCTCCGCCACGCCATCTCTCACGTTGGCCACTTCGCGCAGCCGCACCGGCGCGCCAGAGGGGCTTCGCGCAACGGGGAGGTTGCGCAACTCCTCCACGTCCTGGAACTGGCCCATGGCGCGGACGCTCATCTCGGTGGGCCCGAGCGCCAGCCGTCCGGCGGGGACGTTGAGGTTCTCCATGCCCAGCCGCTCTGCGATCTGGATGGGGGCCAGGTTCGCCGCGCGCGCCTTGTCGAGGTCGATGTCCACCTGGATTTCACGCACGTCGCCGCCGGTGAGGCGGATCTCCGCCACCCCGTCGAGCTGCGCCAGCGCGGGCCGCATCCGGTCTTCGAGCGCCCGGCGCAAAGACTGCGAGTCGAGGTCCGCGCGCACCGCCCAGGTCATCACCGGGCTCGCGCCCACGTCCACGCGGCTGACCACCGGCGCCTCTACCTCAGGCGGGAGCAGGGCCACCGCGCCCGCCACCTTGTCGCGGACCTCCTGCACCGCCTGGTCGAGGTCGGTGGACATGGTGAACTGCACCATCACCGTGCCCACGTTTTCGCGGGACCAGGAGTGGATCTTGTTCACCCCGCTGATGCCGGCCACCGCGTCCTCCAGCGGGTCGATGACCTGGGTCTCCACTTCACCGGGACCTGCGCCGCGGTAGACCGTGTTGACCACCACCACCGGCAAGGAGACGTCCGGGTAGAGGTCGGTGCCCAGCTCCTTGAGGCCCATCACCCCGAGGACCACGAGGCACACCGACAGCATCGCCGTGAAGACCGGCCGGCGGATGGAGACGTCACTGAGCAGCATCGGAGCGCTCCTTCACGCGGGCGCCGTCCACCACCGTCCCCGGGTAGTCGATGACGCGCTGGAGCGGGCGGTCCGCGCGGACGAAGACGTCCCTCGCTCCGCGTTCGAGCACCTGCACCGGCACGCGCCGCGCGGTGTCCCCTTCCACGACGAACACGTGGTCACCGCCCGCAGAGGAGAGCGCGGTGGTGGGCAGCTTGTACGCCTCGCCGGGTTCGCCCAGGGGGAGCAGCGCCCGCGCCAGCGTGTGGGCGACGAAGCGGCCGTCGGGGTTGGGGACCTCAATCTCCACCGGGATGCGGCGGGTGGCGCGGTCCGCGGACGGCAGGAGCACCCGAACGGTGGCGGCGTCGGTGGTGACCTCGGCGGAGACGGAGGAGACCGCCAGCTTCGTGCCGACATTGACCTTGGCGCGGTGCGCTTCGGCGAGCGTGGTCTTCATCACCAGCGTGTCCAGTTGCTCCAGCACGAAGAGCGGCATCCCCGGGCCCACCGTGCCGCCCAACTGCTCCGGCGCGTCCACCACGGTGGCGTCGAACGGCGCCTTGAGCGCGTGCCGGCGTCGTGCGGCCTGGGCCTGAGCGAGCGTGGCCTTCGCCGCCAGCAGTCCTGCTTCGGCCTGCTTGGATTGAGTGGTGGCGTTGCGGCTCTGCGCGTCGCTGATGGTGCCCTTCTGCTGCAGCCTTTCGTTGCGCTGCGCCATGTCGGTGGCGAGCAGCGCCGCGGCTTCGGCGGAGAGGAGGTTGGCGCGCGCCTGGGCGACCTGCGCGTCCGCTATCTCCGCATCGAGCTGCGCGAGCAGTTGGCCCTTCTTCACCTTGTCGCCCTTCTTCACGTGCAGCGTGCGCAAGGTGCCGCCCAGCTCGAAG
>CAZQVZ010000363.1:0-6061 GCA_964596895.1 uncultured Myxococcaceae bacterium | reverse complement strand
TCGGGATGGTGCTCGCCATTGGCCTGGTCGTGGATGACGCCATCGTGGTGGTGGAGAACGTGGAGCGGGTGATGGAGGAGGAGGGGCTCTCGGCGCGCGACGCGACGAAGAAGTCCATGGGGCAGATCACCTCCGCGCTCTTCGGCATGACCACCGTGCTCACCATGGTCTTCGTGCCCATGGCGTTCTTCGGCGGCTCGGTGGGCGTCATCTACCGGCAGTTCTCCATCACCATCGTCTCGGCGATGAGCCTGTCGCTCCTGGTGGCGATGACGCTGACGCCCGCCCTGTGCGCGCTGCTGCTCAAGCCGCACCACGGGCCGCGCAAGGGCTTCTTCGGCGCCTTCAACCGCTTCTACGACAAGGGCGCGGGCGCCTACGAAGGGCTGGTGGGCGGGCTCTTGCGCCGCCGCGGCCGGTCGATGCTGGTCTACCTCGCCCTCTTCGCGGTGATGGGCGTGCTCTTCTGGCGGCTGCCCACCGCGTTCCTCCCGGACGAGGACCAGGGCCGGCTGATGGCCATGGTCACGCTGCCGCCGGGCTCCACCATGGAGCAGACCCGCGCGGTGATGGAGGAGGTGGCGGACTACTTCCTCGACGAGGAGGGCGAGGCGGTCGGGTCCATCATGACCATCTCCGGCTTCAACTTCGGCGGCCGCGGACAGAACAACGGCATCGCCTTCGTGAACCTGCGCGACTGGTCGGACCGCAAGGGCGCGCACCTCAAGGCGCAGGCGGTGGCGGCGCGGGCGTCTGCGCGCTTCTCCTCCATGAAGCAGGCCATGGCCTTCGCCTTCACCCCGCCGGCGGTCTCCGAACTGGGCACCGCCACCGGCTTCGAGTTCCAGCTCCAGGACCGTGGCGGCCAGGGGCACGACGCCCTGATGGCCACCCGGGACCAACTGCTCGGGCTGGCGCGGACCCACCCTTCGATGACGCGGGTGCGCCCGGGCGGACAGGAGGACACCGCGCAGTTCAAGATCGACATCGACCGGGAGAAGGCGGCGGCGCTGGGGCTGCCGCTCTCGACGGTGAACCAGACCCTGGCGGCGGCGTGGGGTGGCAGCTACGTGAACGACTTCGTGGACCGCGGCCGCGTCAAGCGCGTCTACATGCAGTCGGACGCGCCCTTCCGGATGAGCCCGGAGGATCTCGGCCGCTGGTACGTGCGCAACCGCGAGGGGCAGATGGTTCCCTTCAGCGCGTTCGCCACCGGGCGGTGGATCTACGGGTCCCCCAGGCTGGAGCGCTTCAACGGCATGCCGTCCGTCGCCATCCAGGGCGAGGCCGCGCAGGGCTTCTCCACCGGTGAGGCGATGGCCGCCATCGAGTCCCTGATGAAGGAGCTGCCGCCGGGCTACGGCATGGAGTGGTCCGGCCTGTCGTACGAAGAGCGGCTCTCCGGTTCGCAGGCGCCCGCGCTCTACGCGCTCTCCTTGCTGGTCATCTTCCTGTGCCTCGCCGCGCTGTACGAGAGCTGGTCCGTGCCCTTCTCGGTGATGCTGGTGGTGCCGCTGGGCGTCATCGGTGCGTTGGGGGCGGCCTTCCTCTTCGGCCTGCGCAACGACGTGTACTTCCAGGTGGGCCTGCTCACCATCATCGGCCTCTCCTCCAAGAACGCGATCCTCATCGTCGAGTTCGCGCGGGAGCTGCGGGATGAAGGCATGGGGCTCATCGAGGCCACGGTGCGCGCGGCGCGGATGCGGCTGCGGCCCATCCTGATGACGTCCCTGGCGTTCATCCTCGGCGTGGTGCCGCTGGCCATCTCCAGCGGCGCGGGCGCCGGCGGGCAGAACGCCATCGGCCTCGGGGTCATCGGCGGGATGTTGTCCGGCACCTTCCTCGCGGTGCTCTTCGTGCCGGTGTTCTTCGTGGTGGTGCTGGGGCTCTTCCGCAAGAACAAGACGCAGGCGCCGGAGCCTTCGCCCCTGCCCTCGGCGCCGCAGGAGACGGAGGCCGCCCATGGCTAGGTTCCTGGCGGCGGTGGGGGTGGCGGGGGCCGTGCTCCTGGGCGCCGGCTGCTCGCTGGCGCCGAAGTACGAGCGGCCCGCGGCGCCGGTGGCAAACGCCTTCGGGCAGACCGCCGAGCCGGCCGGAGGAGAGGTGCCCGCGGCGGACAGGGGCTGGCGGGACGTCTTCGGGGACGCGCGGCTGCAGGCGCTGGTGTCGCTGGCCCTGGAGCACAACCGCGACCTCCGGGTGGCGGCCTTGAACGTGGAGCGCGTGCAGGCGCTCTACCGCATCCAGCGCGCGCCCCTCTTCCCCCAGGTGGGCGCCGGCGCCCAGGCCACCTTCCAGAAGCTGCCGGAGGATCTGCCCTCCAGCGCGTTTGCGCCCACCGAGCAGTACAGCCTGAGCCTCGGCGTCACCGCGTGGGAGCTGGACTTCTTCGGGCGCATCCGGTCTCTCTCGGAGCAGGTGCTGCAGGACTGGTTCGCCACCACCGAGGCCCGCCGCAGCGCGCACCTGGCGCTGGTGGGGCAGGTGGCCCAGGCGCACTTCACCGAGCGCGCCACCACCGAGCAGCTCGCCCTGGCGCGGCAGACGCTGGCGCTGGTGGAGTCCTCCTTCGCCATCACGAAGCGCGCCTTCGAGTTGGGCACCGCGAACGAGCTGGACCTGCGCACCGCGGAGAGCCAGGTGCTCACCGCGCGCGCGAACCTCGCCGCGTTCAGCCAGCAGCACGCGCAGGCGGTCAACGCCCTGGTGTTCCTCATTGGCCAGCCCCTGCCGGAGGACCTCCCCCCGTCCGAGCCCCTGGCGGAGGCCACCGTCGTCGCGGACCTGCCGCCGGGGCTGCCTTCGGACCTGCTCACCAGACGGCCGGACATCCTCGCGGCCGAGCACGGGCTGTTGGGGGCGAACGCGTCCATCGGCGCGGCGCGGGCGGCGTTCTTCCCCAGCATCTCGCTCACCGGGCAGGGCGGGCTCTCCAGCACCGAGTTGGGGGGCCTGTTCTCCGGTGGCGCCGTGACCTGGAGCTTCATCCCGCGGCTGAACCTGCCCATCTTCCGCGGCGGCGCCCTGCAGGCGAGCCTGGATACGGCGGAGGTCTCGAAACGCATCGAAGTCGCCCGCTACGAGCGCGCCATCCAGAACGCGTTCCGCGAGGTGGCGGACGCGCTGGCAGCGCGCGAGGCCATCACCCAGCAGCTGGAGGCGCAGCGGGCGCGGGTGGTGGCGGAGGAGCGGCGGTACGCGTTGGCGGAGAGCCGCTACCGCGCGGGCGTGGACCGCTACGTCACCCTGCTCACCGCGCAGCGGGACCTGTACTCGGCGCAGCAGCAGCTCATCAACGCGGAGCTGGCGCGGCTCAACAACGTGGCCACGCTGTACCGCGCGCTGGGCGGCGGCTGGACCGAGACCACCGTCGCTCAGGAGTGAAGGCGCCCGTCAACGGCCCCGCCCGTGGGCCTGCAGCCGAAGATTGTACGGCGGCTGGATTGCCCGGCTGCGGCGACTCCACGTGACCACATAGCTGGGGCTCCAACCGTTCGCCTACGCTTCGGGCGTGGCGTTCTGGAACCGAGAGAAGCCCTACGACCGCACGCGGATCCTCGCGGCCGCGGAGAAGGCGCGAAGCCGCGGACGCATCCGCAAGGCCATCACCCACTACCGGCAGATCCTCGCGGTGGACCCTGCGGACGCGCACGTGAACGGCCGCATCGGCGCGCTGCTGGCGAAGGTGGGCGAGCCCGGGGCCGCGCTGCAGGCCTTCGAGACCGCGGCCCAGACCCTCATCCGCAACGGCTTCCGGGACAGGAGCGTGGCGGTCTACCTGCAGGCGGTGGAGGTCCTGCCGCAGGAAGAGCGGCTGTGGACGCGGATCGCCGAGCTCAACCAGGAGCGGGGCCGCGTCGCGGATGCGGTGAAGACCCTGATGAAGGGCGCGCAGCAGCTGGGGAAGGTGAAGGGGCGGCGCGGCCAGGCGGTGGGGCTCCTCGAGCGCGCGCTGGCCCTCGAGCCCTTCCACCTGCAGGCGACGTTGAACCTCGGCCGGCTGTTGGGGAAGGAAGGGCGGAAGGAGGAGGCGCTGCGCAGGCTGGAGGCGCTCTTGCGGCACCACCCGGAGAAGGTGCACGCCGCCATCCGGAAGGCGCAGTTCCAACTGGCGCCGGGGGTGGGGACGCTGTGGCGCTGGTTTCGGGCGGGCAGGCTCCGCTCCCAGCCCACGCTCCCCCCGTCAGTGGCCCCCCGCTGAGGACTCCTGGCCCGACGACTGCGGGGGCCCCGTTCGGGCGCGGCTGATGGAGATCACCAGGAACAGCCGCTCATCCCAGCGGATGGCGTAGGTGACGATGAAGGCGTCCTGCGCGAGCACCGCCGAGGGCACGTCACCTCTGGCCGCGAAGGCGCACCCTTCGATGACCCGCTGCAAGCGCCACCGGTCATCCTCCGACAGCCGCTTCATGTAGGCCCACGGCGACGCCAGATACTGGATGCGCAGGGTGGTCACCTCGACACCCCGCCCTCGCCTTGTCCCAGGACCGTCTTCCGAAGCGTTCCGCAATGCATCGAAGCGGACAGATGCAAGGCCCTGACCGAGCGCCGGGTTCGAGCAAAGCCGCGGAATCAGGAGGGTTGAGGAGGCCAGGGTCCGGCCCCGCCTGTAATTCGTTCGGGGTCGGACAGGAAAAAGCTACCGGCGCGCGGGTTGACCGTCGGCCACCGCACGGGGCCGCAAAAGAAAAAAGCCCGGCCTGGGGGGACCGGGCTCCTCTCAAACTACGAAGTGTGCCGACTCAGACGAGGCGGACGTTCTCCGCCTGCAGCCCCTTCGGGCCCTTCTTCGTGTCGAACTCGACCTTCTGCCCCTCCTGGAGGGACCGGAAGCCATCCGACTGGATCGCCGTGTGGTGGCAGAACACATCGGGCCCGCCATTGTCCTGCGTGAGGAAGCCGAAGCCCTTTGCGTCGTTGAACCACTTCACCGTTCCAGTTGCCATTGTTCGCTTCTTTCTGTCCGCTCCGAAATGGAGCTACCGAGCGCTTAGCCCAGTTGGGCCCACAAATCGAATGAGAGCGGGCCCGGTGCCCAATAACCGGCAGTGCGACCGCTCCATTCCGGTGTCAGCAGAGAAGTCTCCGCGGTGGTAGGTTGTGCCCGGTGCCGCTGCTCCCGACCCCGATGCGGAGCTTGTCGCCGGCCACTCCAACAGCTCGGGTAGGTGTCCGAGGTGTCTTCCATGTTGAGTGACGTTCCGTCGAAGCGGCGCTGGCCGCGTTCGCAGCGGTTCAACCTGTCCAGCTCTGGCGTGGCCGCAGAGGCGAAGTACCGGGAGGGCATCAGCGCCGCGCGGCTGGAGGGCGGCAGGAGCGCCTTCGACGACGCGCGGACGAGCTGGGCGACGACGCTGGGCGTGCAGCCGGAGGACGGCGTGTGTCTGGGCGAAGTGCGCCCCGGCGGCGTCAGCCTGACCCAGGTGGTGGAGGCCATGGACGGCTCCGGCCACACGCGGACGGACACCATCGAGGCGCTGGAGCGCCTGTGGGACGCGGGGCTCGTCTGCGCGGCGGAAGCGAGATGAGCGGCGTGGACGTGGCAGGGCTCCGGGAGCGCATCCGGTTCGCGAAGGAGACCGTGGCCAGCGCGCAGGGGGAGTTGGACGCCGCGCTCCGGCAGCTCGAGTCTCCGGACCGCGCCGAGAAGACGATGATCAGCGAGGTCCTCCGCCACGCGCTGGAGAAGCTGTCCACGGCGCGCCTGGCGCTGGAGAAGGCGGAAGACAGCAGCGCCGACTGAGCGGCGGCAGCTTCACCTTCACTCCCCCGAGATTCGTTGGCCCCCCGCGCTGGCACACGTGTGTCCTTGACGACCGATAAGTAATTGCTTATTGGTTGGGCATGCAGCGCGCCGCCACCTCCGCAGCCGAGGACAAGATCTTCTGGGCGCTCGCGGACCCGAGCCGCCGGGCGATCTTCGAGGCGCTGACGCGCGGCGAGACGGCGGTGAAGGACCTCACCGCGCGCTTCGACATCTCGCAGCCGGCCGTCTCCCAGCACCTGTCGACGTTGAAGGACGCGGGGCTGGTGAGCGGCCGCAAGAAGGGGCGCTGCGTCT
>CAZQVZ010000362.1:0-6120 GCA_964596895.1 uncultured Myxococcaceae bacterium | reverse complement strand
ACCGCTGGGTTTGGGGGCGGGGGTTCTGCGCGTCCAACTGCGCCCCGTAGCCCCGGGGGGGGTTGGTCTTGACTCCGCTGCCGAACGGCAACGGCCGGTACCAGCGCCCGTACGCGGTGTAGCGGGTGAAGAGGAAGGTGCCGCCCAATTGCTCCGGCGCGTACTCCACGCTGCCGAAGAGCATGAAGCCCTTGGACGGGAAGAGCCGGTTGTCCCGCCGGTCCCAGGTGATGCTGCCGCGCAAGGAGGACGTGCGGCCGGACCGGAACTGGTTGGCCAGCGGCACGTTCTCCACGTAGTCGGTGCCCGGCTCCACGTCGACGAACTCCAGGGTGTACGTGAGGTTCAGCATCACGTCCTCCCAGAGGTGCCGGCCGAAGTTCACGTTCCCGCCGGTCGAGTCGCGGATGAAGCCGAGGTAGTCCGCCTGCACCCGGTACAGGTCGGTGGAGAAGATGAAGTCGGTGTCGAGGAAGTAGGGCTCGAAGTACGAGAGCTGGATGAACTGGCGCAGGCTGGACCACTGCACCGACGCCGACACCGCCTGGCCCCAGCCGAGGAAGTTCTGCTGCTGGATCTGCCCGGTGAGGACGAAGTTCTCCACGTTGGAGAAGCCCAGGCCCACCTGGAAGGTCCCCGTCGGCTTCTCCTTCACCTCCACCACCACCACGATCCGGTCATCCGCGCTGCCGGGCTTGTGGGTGACGTCCACCGTCTCGAAGAACCCGAGCGCGGTGACGCGGTCCTGGCTGCGGCGCAGGCCGGTGCCGCTGAAGAGGTCCCCTTCGTAGACGCGCAGCTGCCGGCGAATGACCTTGTCCCGCGTCTTCGCGTTGCCGGTGATGTCGATGCGCTCGACGGTGACCTGCCGGCCCTTCTGGACGTCGAAGGTCAGGGCCACCGTCTTCGCCTCCGCGTCCACCGCGGTGACGGGGTTGATGTTCGCGTAGGCGTACCCGTCGTCGTAGTAGACGTCCGTCAGCGCGATGATGTCCCGCGACAGCTTGGAGCGGTTGAACAGCTCCCCCGGCGCCGAGCTCATCAGCCCGTGCAGCTGCTCCTTGGGGACGATCAGGTCACCGGCGAAGTCGATCTCCCCGATGGTGAACTGCTCGCCCTCCTCCAGCTTGAGGGTGATGAAGATGTCCCGCTTGTCCGCGGAGATGGTCACCACCGGCTTGTCCACGCGGATGTTGATGAAGCCCCGGTCCCAGTAGACGGCCTGGATCATGGCCAGGTCTCGCTGGAAGAGCTCCTCCCGGTAGGTGCCTTCCCCCGTGATGAAGGAGAGGAAGGTGGCCTCCTTGGTGGCCATGGCCTCCCGGAGGGTGCCCGCCTCCACCGTCTCATTGCCAATGAAGCGGATCTCCCGCACCCGCACCTTGGCGTGTTCGCGGACCACGAACACCACGTCCACCTGGTTGACGCCGGGGACCTCGTCCAGCCGGTGCGTCACCTCGGCGAGGAAGTGGCCCTTGTCCACGTACTTCTGCTGGATCTTCCCTTCGTTGCGGCGGATGGCCTCGCGGTCCACCACGGCGTTGGGCTTGAGGTCCAGGGTCTCCTTGAAGTCGTCTTTGGAGAGCTCCTCCAGCCCTTCGATCTTCACCTCACGGATGGTGGGGCGCTCCTGGACGCGGACCACGTAGACCAGCCCGCCCTGCGGCAGCCGCTGCACGAGCAGCTGCACGTCCGAGAAGTATCCGAGCTTCCACAGGGCCTGGATGTCGGCCGTGGTCTTCGCCGGATCGAACACGTCTCCCTGGTTCTGCGTCAGCGCCCGGAGGACGGCCGCAGACTCCACCCGCCGGTTCCCCTCCACCCGCAGCTCCCGGATGACGTTCGGGTCCCCCTCCTCTTCGTCCTCTGCCAGGGGCGCGTCGGATTCGGGTTCGGTGTCTTCGGTCTCTGGGTCTTCTGCCTCGGCGCCTTCGGGTTCAGGCCCAGGCTGCGCCTGCGCGTCCTCCGTCTGCGGTTCGGCGCCGGACAGCGGACGCGGGGGCTCCAGCTGCTTGTCGAGGAGCTGCACCCGCGCGTGCGTCAGGGACGGCGCGGCGCACACGGCCGCGACGAGGACGGCGGCCAGGAGCCTGTGGGAAGGGAGGGTCAAAAAGGGCACCACGCAGTAGGGCGGCGCACTCTAGGGAAGTGGGTGGGGGTGCTCAACGGGAAATCACGGCGCGTCTGCAGGCACGACCTTGCCGTCCAACAACCGCAGCCGCCGGGGCATGGACCGGGCCAGCTCCTCGTTGTGCGTCACCACCACCGCGGTGATTCCCAGGTCCCGGTTCACCGTTCGCAGGAGCTCATGGATCCCCGCGCCGGTGGCCGGGTCGAGGTTCCCCGTGGGCTCGTCCGCGAGCAGCAAGGCCGGCTTCAACACCAGCGCCCGCGCCAGGGCCACCCTCTGCGCCTCGCCGCCGGAGAGCTCGCCGGGGCGGTGATCCACCCGCGCGCCCAGCCCCACCCGCTCGAGGAGCTCGCGCGCGTACTTGAGCGACGACGTCCGGTCCTGCCGCTGGATGAAGGCCGGCATCGCCACGTTCTCCAGGGCGCTGAACTCCGGCAGGAGGTAGTGGCTCTGGAAGACGAAGCCGATGGTGCGGTTTCGGAACTCCGCCACCTCCGCGTCGGTCATCTCGAAGACGTCCTTGCCCCCGCAGCGCATCCCGCCCGCCGCCGGCGCGTCCAGCGTGCCGATGACGTGCAGGAAGGTGCTCTTGCCCGCGCCGGACGCGCCGATGAGCGAGACCAGCTCCCCCTGCTCGATGTCCAGGGACACCCCACGCAGCACGTCGATGCGCTTGCCGTGCAGGTGGTAGCTCTTGAAGACGTCGCGGATCTCCAGAAACGCCATGGCCTACTCCGCCTTCAACCCTTCCACCGGCTCCACGCGCGAGGCCTTCAGCGCCGGATAGATGGACGCGAGGTAGGTGACCAGCACCGCGATGATCACCGGGATGGCCGTCTGCAACGGCTCGATCTTCACCGGCAGCGCGGGGATGTAATAGACCTCCGGATCCAGCTTGATCCCCACGCGGTCCACGAAGAAGCACCACGCCAGTCCGGAGATGAGCCCCAACAGACCTCCGGCGACGCCTATCTGCAGGCCTTCGGCGAGGAAGATCTTCACGATGCCGCCGTCCGGCACGCCCAGCGCCTTGAGCACGGCGATCTCCTTGCGCTTCTCCAGGACCAGCATGATCACCGTGGCCACGATCAGCCCCGCCGCGACGATCACGATGATGGAGAGGATCACCCCCATCACCAGCTTCTCCAGCCGGAGCGCCGCGAAGAGGTTCTTGTTCATGTCCCCCCAGTCGCGCGTCCGGTACGGATAGCCGCCCAGTTCGTCCTGCACCCGCTTCATCACCCGCCGCGCGTCGTCTATTTCGGCGAGCTTCACCTCGATGCCGCTGACGCCCTTGAGGCCGAAGAAGTCCTGGGCGTCCTTCAGCGAGATGTAGACGAACTTGGAGTCGTACTCGAACATCCCCGAATAGAAGATGCCGGCCACGCGGAAGGGGCGGCTTTTGGGCATGGGCCCGTGTGGCCCCAATTCCCCGCCCAGTGGCGAGACCACGTTCAGCCGGTCCCCCACCACCACCCGCATGTTCGCGGCCAGCTCCTTGCCCACGATGATGCCCGGAAGGACCGGCCCATCCTCTGCGCGGGGGCTCGGGGTGCGGATGATGTCCGCGAAGGGGTCGTCGTCTGCGACTTCGGGGGCGTCTTCGGGGGCTTCTTCGCGGGGTTCTTCCCGGGGCTTGGCCCGCCGGGCCGCCTCCCGCTCGTCGGAGAGCGTGCCGCCCCACTGCTGCTGGCGCGAGGAGAGGATCTTCTCGGGGTGGACGAGGTAGTCCAACGACCCGCCCGGCAGGATGTTCTGCGGCAGGTCGGTGACCTCGCCCACCGTCTTCGGGTCGATGCCCTTGATCACCGAGCCGGAGATGTCCCCTTCGCTGGAGATCATCACCTCGTTGAGGATGAACGGCGTGGCGCCGATGACCTGCGGCACCCCCTTCACCTTGCCCATCACCTCGTCGTGGTCCACGAAGGCGTCCATGCCATACCGGGTGACGACGCCGTGGGCGTTGGTGCCGAGGATCTTCTGGCGCAGGTCCAGTTCGAACCCGCTCATCACCGAGAGCACGATGATCAGCGCCATCACGCCCACGCCCACGCCGCCCACGCTGAGCGCGGTCATCATCATGGTGGGCGTCTGCTCGTTGAGCTTCGCCGCGTGCATCGCCTCGCTGGCGCGCAAGGGATCCGTCTGGCCGAGCCGCTTGATGCGGGTGCGCTCCACCGCCGCCTCGGTGGCGCGCAGGATGGCCAGGACCAGCAGGGGGGGGATGATCCCCAAGAGCAGCACCGCGAGGGTCCCCAACAGCAGCCTGGGCCGGAACACCATCACGTGGCGGCGTGCCACGAAGAGCTCGAACCCGGTGCGCAGATCCACGCGGCCCGAGCCGGTGGCCACGAAGCCGCTGGTGATGCCCAGGACCATCAGGAGCACCAGCGCCCCGAAGACCAGCCAGTAGCTGCCCTCCGCGCGCCCGAGCAGCTCCGCGATGTGGGTGATCTCCCGCAGGTGCTCGCCGAGCGCCAACTGCAGCCCGGGCACGAAGTGCCGCGCGGTGAGCAGGATGGGGAGGGGCAGGCCCAGGTAGACGAGCCCCACCGTGGCTTCGGGAACGGCCAGCCGCCCGCCGTTGGCCGCGCCGGCGAAGCCCGCCGCGAACGCCACCCCGAAGGCGACCAGCAGCGCGAAGACGAAGGCCAACACCGGCGCCAGGCCCACCGGCCCTGCGAGCCCGGTGTGGACGATGATGAAGGCGACCTCCGCGAAGAGGATGCCGCCGCCGTACGCCGCCAACGTGCCCCAGTGGAAGTCGGTGTAGCGGGCGAGCGCGGGCAGAAGCGGCGCGTCCTTCGCCTCCGACGGCGCGTCGGTGATGGGCGGGGAGCGGCGGATGCCCAGGGCGATGACCACCCACCCCGCGAGCCACAGGGTGGCCCCCAGCGCCAGCAGCCACGCGGGCCCGGGGAGGGGGCGGCCGGCGTTCATGAAGGCCAGCGCGCCGCGGCCGAGCGCGGAGAAGAGCTCCAGGAACGCGCCCCACCCCACCGCGATCAGCGCGAGATCCACCTCCGGGAAGAGAGCCACCTCCGCAGCGCGGACCTGCGCCACGTACACCACCAGGGCCACGGCGCCAGCGGCGGACAACAGGCCCCCGAGCGCGACCAGCCCCCGGTGGTAGACGGTCTCGCGGAACGGGCGCGCCATCTAGGCCTTCTGGCCCCCCTGCGGTTTGAGCAGGGGGAAGAGGATCACGTCCCGGATGCTCGGCGCGTCGGTGAAGAGCATGGCCAGCCGGTCGATGCCGATGCCCTCCCCCGCGGTGGGCGGCATGCCGTGCTCCAGCGCCCGGATGTAGTCCTCGTCGTAGTCCATGGTCTCCTGCTGTCCGCGCGCCTTCGCCTCCAGCTGCGAGAGGAAGCGCTCCTTCTGGTCCAGCGGGTCGTTCAGTTCGCTGAAAGCGTTGGCGATCTCCCGGCCGGCCACGAACAGCTCGAACCGGTCGGTCATTTCCGGGTTCGAGTCGTTCCTGCGCGCCAGCGGGCTCACCGCGGTGGGGAACTGGGTGATGAAGGTGGGGTGCAGGAGCGTGTGCTCCACGTGCTCCTCGAAGAGCGCGCCCACCAGTTCGCCGTGGTTCATCGCAACGATGGCGCGGCGCTCCGCGTCCTTGCGGTCCCCTTCGAGCAGCGCGTGCCGCAGCCGGTCCGGGTCCAGCATGTCCTTGTCGGACAGCTTCGGCAGCGCTTCGCGGATGGCCTCCATCATGGGGATCCGCTTCCAGCCCTTGCCGAAGTCCAGCTCGTGCCCCTGGTAGGGCAGCTTCGTGTTCCCCGCCACCGCCTGCGCCGCCTCCGAGAGCATCTGCTCGGTGAGGTCCATCAGGTCCTCGTAGGTGGCGTACGCCTGGTAGAACTCCAGCATCGTGAACTCGGGGTTGTGGCGGGTGCTCACCCCCTCGTTCCGGAAGTTGCGGTTGATCTCGTAGACGCGCTCGAAGCCGCCCACCACCAGCCGCTTGAGGTACAGCTCCGGCG
>CAZQVZ010000361.1:0-6137 GCA_964596895.1 uncultured Myxococcaceae bacterium | reverse complement strand
CACCCTTGCGGCCGATCTCCTCGTAGAAGCCCGGCCCGCGGGTCGCCTTGACGCGGTCCCCACCCTTCTTGCCGATCTCCTCGTAGAACTTCGCGCCGCGCTCCGCCTTGACGGTCTCACCGCCCTTGCGGCCGATCTCCTCGTAGAAGGACCGGCCACGCTCCGCCTTCACGGTGGCCCCGCCCTTGCGCCCGATCGTCTCGTAGAACTCGCGACCCCGCTCATTGCGAACGGTCTCGCCGCCCTTGCGGCCCGCTTCAGCGACCGTCATCGCGCCCTTGTTGTCCTTCTCGTCACTCATCTTCGGATCCTCCTCGGTCAACCTGCCCCTCGCTCCCTCTGCAGGAAAACTTGGTCCGGATGCCTCCGCGTGCAAGCAAGCCACGCACAGAAGCAGCCTGCTTGCCGCCGGACCGCCCGCCTGCAGAGCAATTGAGGGGGCGTATGTGCTTGCCTGCGTTGGAAACAGGGCAGTTCGATTGCGCATTCCTGCGCCCCTTCCCACCTTGCAGCCAGCCGTATCGTCACGGAGGGGGCACCCCATTTGAATCGCGGCAAGAAGGTCAGGTTCTGGCTCAAGGTCCTCGCACCGGTCCTGGCCTCCATTGGCGGGCTTCTGTCGCTGCGGCTGCTCGGACCGGACGTCCTGGACCGGGAGGCGCTGAAAGCCTTCCTGTCGCCCCTGGGCATGTGGGCTGCTGTGGTCTACGTCCTCCTGTTGGGCGTTCGGCCGCTGACCCTCTTGCCCGGCCAGGTGTTCACGGCGGTGGGAGGCATCCTCTTCGGGGTGATCCTCGGGACCGCGTATGCCCTCCTGGGGAGCCTGCTGGGCGCCTGGGTGGTCTTCATCATCGGGCGCAAGCTCGGCACGCGGATGATGAAGCGCTTCGCGGGGCAGGACTTCGACGCGCTGGAGGCCGTGGCGAAGAAGCACGACTACAAGGTGGCGGCGTTGGTCGCCTTCAACCCGCTCATCCCCACCGACATGATGCTGGCGCTCTCCGGCGCCTCCGGCGCGCGCTTCTGGCCCACGGCCCTGGGCACGCTGATCGGGATCCTGCCGGGGACGTTCCTGACCGCGCAGTTCGGCGCGTCGTTGAGCCGCGGGGAGACGGTGATGACCGCCGTCTCCGCCGCCGGCATGGTGCTGAGCATGGTGCTCGGCGTGTTCCTCGGCCGGCGGATCGTCGGGGACTTCCGGACGGAGCGGAAGACCCGCCGGGCGAGGAACGGAAGCGGGAACGGGAAGGGGCGCGGCGACGGGAAGCTGCGCGAGGCCCCGTCCAACTGAAGCGCGCTACCTGCGGCGGCAGCCGGGCTGGGCGTCCAGGGTGGGCGCGAAGTGCCGGTTCGCCTCGTCGAAGGTGAAGCGGAGCCTCTGGCAGCCATTGCCCAGCACCTCCACCTCCGCAGCCCCGTTCCAGTCCGCGTGGTAGCGAAGGCGCGTCTTGCCCGCCGCGTCGAACACCGCCGCGGAAAGGCGTGGCAGGCAGGGTTTCGCCGCCGCGGGGTCTGAAGGCGAGAGCAGCACCGCGCCGCGGAAGTCCTTCTGCGTCAGGGCGCCCTTCGTCCCGGGCCGGACGAAGAGCCACAGGCCGCCTTCGGAGCGGGGACCCTGCTCGGTCTTGCACAGCGCCTTGGGCGCGGCGCCCGAGGCGAGGCGCCACCCGTCTGCCTGCGGCTTCTCCTTCGGGCAGAGCCCGCCGTCATGGAAGGTGCCGGAGCGGGCGCCGTCCAGCGTCTTCACGAACAGGTCCCCCTTGCCGAAGAGCCGCTTCATCACGGCGGGGTTCTCCTTGAACCAGGCGTTCACCTGCCCCATCGCGCCGAGCGCGCCCTGGGTGAAGAAGCGCTCGAGGTAGAAGGCCTGCTCCGTCTCGCAGCGGTCCAGCGTGGCGGTGACGACCTTCTCCCTTCCACGCACCCCGCCTTCTGGCACGCCCTGCACCACGTCCCCGATGCGCCCGAGCGGGGGTGCAATCGGTGGAAGGGGGGCGGGGGTCTTTGGCGCGGCGTCCTGCGCGACGGCGGTGGGCGCGGCGGTGACGAGGACGAGCGAGAGGACGGCGGCTGCGCTGCGAAGGCGGGACGTCATGACCCCGGATGGTACGCGAGGGGCGCGCGGTTGTTCACTGCACCTTCGCCACGCGCTGGCGGTCCTCGAGGAAGCCCTGCACCCCCCCGGCGATCGCCTGGGCGAGATCCTCCTGGTAGGCCTTCGAGGCCAGCCACTGCTCCTCCTCCGGGTGGGAGAGGAAGGAGGTCTCCACGAGGATGGCCGGCATCTTCGCGCCGAGCAGCACGTAGAAGAGCGCCTGCTTGGTGCCGAGATCCTGCACGCCTGCGTACTTCGGCCGAAGCTTCGAGACCATGGCGCTCTGCACCCTTCGGGCGAGCCGCTCCGACTCCTCGGTGTTCGCCTTGGTGGCGAGGTCCGCGAGGATGAACTGCAGGTCGCTCATGCTCTGCTCGCTGGCCGCGTTCTCCCGCGCCGCCAGGCGGATGGAGTAGCGGTCCGAGGCGACGTTGAGGGTGAAGGTCTCGATGCCGCGGACCTTCCGGCTCTCGGCGGCGTTGCAGTGGATGGAGATGAAGAGGTCGCCCTTCGCCTCGTTGGCGATGCGGGTGCGGTCCTCCAGGCGCAGGTAGGTGTCGTCGTCGCGGGTGAGGATCACCTCCAGCCCGGCCTCGGTGAGGATGTCCCCTACCCGCCTGG
Source organism: uncultured Myxococcaceae bacterium (assembly GCA_964596895.1). Classification (GTDB taxonomy): domain Bacteria; phylum Myxococcota; class Myxococcia; order Myxococcales; family Myxococcaceae; genus JAFAFL01. Next base: position 3,421 of record CAZQVZ010000361.1, on the reverse strand, counting down.
CAATGAGGAGGGTGATGTCCTTTTCGCGCGTCCCCTTCTTGCCGATGGCGCCGGTGTCATGCCCGCCGTGCCCGGCGTCGATCACCACGCGGCGGACCTTCAGCCCCAACTGCTCCGCCAGCGTCACCTCGGAGACCTCCCCGCTCTTCGCCACCTGCCCGAGCCGCTCCTTCGCGGCCTTCGGGTCCGGCTTCGGTGGCTCCTTCGCCTCGGGCGCAGACGCTGCGGCCACGGCCTCTGTGGGCGCGGACGTCTCAGGCCCGGGCGCCTCGGTCTTTTCGGCCGAGGCCGAGGGCGAGGCCGAGGCGGTGGCGCCGGGACGGGTGGTCGGTCCGGTTTCGGGCAACTTCGTCGCGGGCGCAGCCTCGGGCGCAGGCTTCGTGGGTGCTGCGCCGGCGACCGCAACGGCCTCGGCCTCGGCCTCGGCAGGCTTCTTTGGCGCTGCGGGCACGCCAGGGTCAGCAGCCGTCCCCTCCGGCGCACGCGCCGTCCGGGCGATGGCCTCGAGCAGCGACGGCGCGGACTCGGCCACCGCTGTGCCGGCTCCTTGCCCTGCTCCAGGGCCCTCTTCCCGGGGGACGGCGGGCGCAGGCTTCGGGTCCGCCCTGGCGACCCTCTCCTTCACCACCTTCTTGCCGGTGGGCCGCGGCGAGGCGGACTGGGGCAGCGCCGCGTCGAGCGCCACCAGCTTCCCGTGCATGTCGCCCTTCGGCAGCTCCTCCAGCGCGCGGTCCACCACCTGCCGCGCCTTGAGGGGCTCGCCGAGCCGCTCCACATACAGATGCGCCAACGCCAGGGCGCCGTCGTCCGCGAGGGTGCTCTTCGGGTAGTCCGCGAGCAGCTGCTCGTAGTGGTTGATGGCCTGTCGCAGATCCTCTTCGAGGAAGGAGATGCGGGAGAGCTCGCGCAAGAGCTCCGCGGCGGTGAACAACGCGTCCGGCGCGCGGCGCGACCTCGGGTGCTTCTTCGCGACGGACTCGAACCGGCGGGCGACGTTCTGCCAGTTGTGCCGGAACTTCCGCCGCTGCGCGTCCTCCTTGAGGGCGTAGTACGCGGTGCGCGCGGCCTGGTACTCGGCCTCGGCGGCGTCCTCGGCGCGCGGGGCGGTCGAGAAGACCGTCAGCAGCAGCAGGGCCAGCAAGGCGGGGGCTTGGCGCATGGCAGAAGAAGGTGGGTGTGGGGGTGAGCTACAGCCATGTGATCACCCGTGGCGGGCCCCGGCAATTTTTTGACCGCGCCAGGGGACGTTTCACGCCCAGCCCCGCAGGCGGACGGCGCACGGCGTCATCGAACATCGAACCGCGGGGCGACGCGCCGCCCACGGGTCCTGGCGCCGCGCGCTAGACTCCCCGCCCGATGCGAGACGACGGCTCCGGCAGCGGGCAGGACCCACGGCGCAAGGCCCCACCGCAGAAGCCCCAGGGCCCGGGCCGCGGCCCCGCGACAGGCACAACCAGCCCCGGCGCCCCGGGTGGTCCGCGCCCCCCCACCGCCCCGGCGACCCCGCGCACATCCTCGGCGGTCTCCACGCCGCGCGCCCCCATCACCCCGCCTGCGCGCACCTCCTCTGCCGTCTCCACGCCGCGCGTCCCCGTCACCCCGCCTGCGCGCAGCGCCTCCTCCAATTCGGTCCCCGTCCAGAGCCCGAGCCGGCGGCTGCTCGCGGTCCAGCTGGGCGGGGTGGAGAACGCCCAGCAGGCGCAGCGGGAGTTGCTCCAGTCCGCCTTCGCCGCCGACGACGAGGTCACCGGGTTCGACGCCCTCCTCGGCGCGCGCAAGGTGCCGGGGCCGCCGGTGGGCGAAGACGAACACACCCCTTCCGCCTTCAGCTTCGACGGCACCACCGCGCCGCCGGAGCTCACCCGCCGGGACCTGTTCAAGGCCATCTCGCCGCCGGTGCACTCCCGCGAAGGCCGCCGCTCGAAGGCGCTCTACCGGCTGGTGCTGGACCAGTTCGCGGTGGGCCACAACCCGCGCTACGAGCCGGACGCGCCCGGCCGCCCGCGCGCGCACGTGTTCGTCTGGGACGTCACCCGCGCCATGGGCGTGGAGATCCCCCACTTCCTCGGCCCGAGGGAGCTGACGCTCGCTCAGACCGTGGACTGGCTCCGCCACGAAGGGCCCATGAAGGGCTGGCGCAGGGCCGACGAGATGGCCGCCTGGCAGGCGGCGAACGAAGGGCTGCCGGTGGTCGCCGTCCCCAGGGACATCAAGCTCAAGCTCCTGGCCATGGCTCGCCCCGGGGACTTCAACGAGGACGGCAAGCCGCCGCTCTCCGCCGCGGCGCTCGAGCGCGGCAACGGGCTGACGGTGAAGCAGGCCTTCGGCGTGTTCGCGGTGGAGTTCTTCGTCCACGCCTGAGGCTGCGTCACCTCAGCCAGCCGAGCGTCCGCGCCAGGTCCTCGTCCACCAGCCGCGCCCAGCCCGGCTCCCCCGGCACCACCGCCCCGAGCAGCTTCTCGCCGTTGCGCACCGGCGCCCTGCCCGGCCGCCCTCGCACGCGGACCTTCTGCCACGCCTCTGCGCGCAGATAACGCGCGCCGAAGCGGATCTCCTGGCGCGTCCGGGGCAACTCACCATCCGGCGTCAGCCACACCAGCGCGCCCACCCGGAGCGGGTTCACCTCCCGCCGGTACACGCGGCGAAGCTGCCAGCCCACGACCGAAGCCCCGAGCAGCACGCCCAGCGCCACCGCCGCAGGCAGAAGCCACAGAAGGCCTGCGCGCGCGCGGGCCCAGCCGGCCTCCCGCGGACGCTCCGGTTCGGCTGGGTCCACGAGGACCGTGACCTCCGCGCCCTGCCCCACCCCTGCGGCCCACAGGGCGGAGGCGCGGACCCCCGAGACCGACCGCTGCAGCCCCGCGAACGCGTAGAGCACGTCCAACTCCGCGTCCTCGCGCTCGCGCGCCTCTTTCGGCGGGAGCCGCACCCGCGCCACCGTGGCCGGCACCTCCTGCGCCTTCGCCAGGAACGCCCGCTCCTCGGAGAACCACCGCGCCGCGCGCTCCGCGCCCCCTGTCAGCGCCGCGCAGAGGAAGAGGCCCACCCCCACCGCGACGACGAGCCGCCGCACGGCGCCGGGGACCTGGGCGAGCCGGACGGGCCTGGGGGCGTGCGGGATGGCGAGCGGCATGGGCAGCCGCGCACTCTACTCCGCCAGCTCCCGCCGCAGCTTCGCCAACAGGTTCAGGGCCTCCAGCGGGGTGGTCGTCTCGGGGGACAGCTCACGCAGGCCCGCCAGCGCCTTCGCCTCTCCGGGCGTCAGCGAAGGGCCGCCCTCCGAGACGAAGAGCCCCAGCTGCCCGCTGGACGAGGCGCGCGGGCGCCCGCCCGAGAGCCGCGGCCTTCCGGCGTCATCCAATTCGCCGGATTCGAGGTTGGCGAGGATCTCCCGCGAGCGCCCCACCACCTCCGGCGGAAG
>CAZQVZ010000360.1:0-6138 GCA_964596895.1 uncultured Myxococcaceae bacterium | reverse complement strand
GAGGACCTGGGCTACGCGCCGCCGGGCAAGGTGCGGGTGGAGGTGGTGAACAACGCCGCGGAGCTGGCGCGGGTGTCCACCCTCACCAAGGAGCAGATCTCCACCACCGGCACCATCGCCATCTGCAAGTTCAACAAGCTGATGGTGACCTCCCCCAAGGCGGTGCTGCGCGGGTACGACTGGTTGGACACCCTGGCGCACGAATACATCCACCTCGTGGTCTCGCGGCAGAGCCGCAACCAGGTCCCCATCTGGCTGCACGAAGGGCTGGCCAAGTACCTCGAGTCCCGCTGGCGCGGAGAGCCGGGGCTGGCGCTGGCGCCGTCGAGCCAGGCGCTGTTGGGCCGGCGGCTGAAGGAGGACAACCTCATCCCGTTCGAGAAGATGCATCCGTCGATGGCGCTGTTGCCCTCGGCCGAAGACGCGGCCACCGCGTTCGCGGAGGTCTTCTACGCCATCGACTTCATCCACAAGGCGAAGGGCAACGGCGCCCTGCGCACGCTCATCCACGGCCTGCGGGACGGCAAGACCGACAAGCAGGCGGTGGAGGCGGCGGTGGGCCAGTCCTTCCGCGGGTTCGAGAAGGCGTGGCTCGCGCACATCCGCAAGCAGGAGTTCCCGAAGGAGCTGCTCCCGCTCGAAGACAAGGTGATCCTCAAGGAGGACAAGAAGGGGAAGGACGAAAAGGAGAAGAAGGGCCGCGACATCTCCTTCGGCCAGTTCGCCTACGTGACCGAGGTCCCGGCGCGGAAGTCCGCGCACCTGGGAGAGCTCCTGCGCGAGCGCCGGCGGGTGGGCGCGGCGGCGGCGCAGTACCAGAAGGCGCACAAGCTCGTGGGCGACAAGTACGAGGCCATCTCCAACAAGTACGCGCTGACCCTCCTGGAGCTGGGGCGGCTGGATGAGGCGGAGCGGGTCCTGGCCGGTTCGCTGCGCGTGCACCCCGGCGTCCCGGCCACCTACGTGCACCTGGGCCGCATCCATTTCGCGCGTTCGGACTGGAAGAAGGCGAAGAGCGCGTACCTGGACGCCCTGGCCATCAACCCCTTCGACCCCGAGGTGCACCTGGCGCTGCACCACGCGCACCAGCAGCTCGGTGAGCAGGACGGCGCCGCGCGCACCCGGCAGGCGGTGGCCGCGCTGGTGAAGATCCCCGAAGAGGCGGTGACGGAGGCCGCCGCGCGCTTTGCGTCCTCCCGCGCGCTCGCGGATCCGTCCATGCCGAGCGAAGAGACTGCTGCGGACGCTGCCGCTCCGCCCCCGGGCGCGGGTGCCCCAGGTCCCAAGGGCGCGTCTTCGCCTCCCCAGCCGCCCGAAGAAGACCGCCCCAAGGTCCGCTGAGGCAGCCCCCTCCGGGAACGTCACCGGGCGACGAACTCCACGTCGTCCACCTGTATCCAGCCTTCGTCGCGCTTGCCTTCGGGGAAGCGCCCGTCCGCGCCCCGCCCCACCGCGAGGGGCACGAGCACCAGCGCGTCCGCCTGCGAGAGGACCGACTCGGGCGTGGGGAATTCGGCCGCGGCGCCTGGCGGCAGCTGGGCATCCGCGGCGTGCAGCTCGAAGTCGCCGCCGCCGGGAGGGACCACCACCTTCCACACCAGGGCGCCCTCCTTCCCGGCCGCGTTCGGCCGGGTGCGCAGTTCGACGAGCACCGACCGCTGGGTGTTGCTGGCCAGTCGGATCCTCAGCGCCCTTCCGCGCAGGTCCGCGGGCGCGCCCTCGAGCTCGAAGGCGAAGAGCCCCCACTGCCCCCAGGCCTGCGTGTCCGGGCCATCCTGGAAGGTGAAGTCGAACCGCGCGTCGGCCGCGCCTGTGAGCGGCGCCTGCCGGTTCAGCGTGCGCCCGACGCGCTGGTGGGCGCTCGCGTTGAGCTCCGTCCCCGCGGCGAGCCCGTAGGCGGTGACGTCCTCGAAGTCGTTCACGGCTCCGGACGCGAGCTTGAACTTCACCGGCCGCTGCCCGTCCCGAAGCAGGGCCGCGCGGAGGTGCAGGACCTCGACGTCGCGCTTGAGCGCTTCGACCGCCCACTGCCAGTGCTCGAAGTCCAGCGTGGGATCGCTTTGCACCGCGGGGGCGAGGTGTGCCGCCCACCGGTCCACGTCCGCGTAGACCTTCTCCAGCCGGAAGGGTCCTTCGAGCAGCTCCGCCAGCGCGCGCCGAAAGTCCGGTCCCGCGCCAGTCGCGAGCCCCGCGAAGAGCGGGTCACAGCCGGGGGCAATCACCCTGGAGCTCCCGCCGAAGACCGGGTAGCGCGCCGCGCAGTCCCCGGGCGCCTCGTCCCACGCGGGGACGTCATCGAAGCCGTGGTTGGACCGGCCGATGCCGTGGCTGAGCGAGAACGTCAGGTCCAGGTCCCACGGGATGAGCCACAGGCGCGCGCTGGAGACATCCTCGTAGACATGGAAGTTGTGGTTCGCGCACGGGGCCGTCCCGTCGCTGCCGCACTTGAGCGCCGTCACCCCGTCCCAGTTGGCGATGGCCGTATCCACCGCCATGTACCGGGTCAGGTGATCCAGCCCCAGGTACTGCTCCAGGACGCCGCGAAGCGCCTGCGGTGGGCTCGTGGCGAGCGCGCCCGCGAGGTCGATGAACCGCTGGTGCGAAGGCGCGTCCTCCTCGTGCGTCTTCAGCTTCGACGCGTAGTAGGCGGGGTCCGTGGTCTTCGGCCAGGCGTCCTTGTAGAGGTACCCGTCCGGTGCGTGCTTGAAGCGGTCGGCGGTGAAGCGCCCGTCGATCTGCTCGGTGACGGCGAAGACGCCCAGCGTCTGCCCGTTGAGGACCACCTGTCCGTGGGAGGAGCGCGGCGCGGGAATGCCGCTCTCGCGGAACAGCTGGTAGCCGAGCTTCTCGTGGAGGAGCGACGGGTCGGAGATGAGCGAGTGGAGGTTGATGCGCTTGAGGCCCCGCCACCGCTTCTTGTCCACGTACTCGTCGAACTTGATCTTCAACGACACCTTGTCGCAGAGCCCCTCGAGCGTGACCGGGTCGAAGCACCGGTACAGGGTGCCGTGCGAACCCTTGTACCGGACCCCGACCCGGCCCACGTCCTCGCCGTCTATCTGCAGCGTCGCGGGGACGTACTGCTCGTCGAGCGCGGTGTCCTGCAAGGTCTGCCAGTCCTCCGGTGCCAGCTGGAGGGACCAGGTGCGGATGAGCCCCTCTGCGAACGGGTCGTCAGCGGGCTGCTCCCGCGGGCTCACCGGGTCGCGCACTTCGGAGGAAGGCTCTTCAGCCGGCGGCGGCTCCACCTGCACCGGCGGAGCGGCGGGCGAAGGAGGCTGCTCGCCGGACGGCACGCAGCCGATGACGAGTCCGAAGAGCAGCGGCCACATGAATCGAACGGGGGACATGGACGCGCGTGATGCAAGCCGCGGACGAAGCGCGCCGGGACGCGCAAGCGACGTACCGGCGCGACTTCACGGCAGCTCGTGCGAAGCGGCTTGCCCACCCACGCGCGGCCAGTTCCCTTCAACGCCCCGCGGATGCCGTTCGAAGCTCCCCGGGTGGGATGATCAACCCTGCGAACGGGCCCAGAAACCCCGCTGCAATCAGCCCCCCAGCCGCATGGACCGGAACAGCGTCAGCGCCAGACATCCGCCCACCAGCACCGCGGGGACGGCCACCAGGATGAGCCTCGTCGACTCCGCGTAGGCGAAGCGGGTGGCGGTCCCGTCGGTGGTGGAGGCGACCTCGCAGCCAGAGAGCAGCCCCGTGGCGATCGCCGCGAACAGCAGGTGAGCGCGCTTCATGACGCGCCACGCTACGCGAGGTGGGAGCAGGACCTTCCTGAAACTTCGACCATCCAGGCGCTGAACTTCTTTCTGCCCCGGGCTCGACCTGCGGGGCGGGTTGCAGCGTCTGGCAGCGGACCCACCCTTCTCGCCGTGGCACGGCCCCTGCTCTGAAGCCGGGCGGCCGGTATCCCACCTTCGCGGAGCACCTCGTGTCGACCCATCCCGTCAACCGCGCCCCCCAGGAGCTGCTCTGGCAGCTGTGGACGCAGATCTCCGAAGCAGAGGAGCGGCTGGACCGCCTCTCCACGCGCTGCGCCGAGGGGCTCAATGAAGACGCGCAGGCCGCGCTTTCGCACCTGCGCGCGGCCCACCGGCTGGTGCTGAGGCGGCTGGAGGCGGACGCGGGCGGCGCCACCCAGCCGGCGAGCGGGCCTGCGCCGCGGGACGACGGGCGCTTCCGCGTGCTGCTGGTGGAGGACGACTGCGCCACGCGGGAGGCGGCGCGGGAGATCCTCGACGCTGCCTTCGCGGTGGTGGCGGTGCCGGATGGGAGGGCGGGGCTCGCGGCCTGGGAGGCCCACGGCGCAGACGTGGTGGTCACCGACCTGTGCATGCCCGGCATGGACGGCCTGCAGCTCACCCGCGCCATCCGGCAGACGGCGCACGGCAAGAGCGTGCCGGTGATCATGCTCAGCGCGGTTCATCACCCCGCCACCAAGGTTCGCGCCTTCGAAGAGGGGACGTTCGACTACGTGGTGAAGCCGGTGGATCCGGGCGAGCTGGTGGCGCGGGTGCGCAACTCGCTGGTCTGGTCGGAGCACCTCAAGCAGGAGCAATACCTCCAGGAGGTGGACGAGCTCACCGGCGTGGGCAACCGCCGGCGCATGAGCGCCTTCCTCAGCGAGCGGCTGCGGCGGTGCCGGTGGACGCAGACCCCCCTGTCGGTGGTGATGGTGGATCTGGACCGGCTCAAGCACCTCAACGACACCTGGGGCCACGCCGCCGGAGACCGGGCGCTCAAGGCCCTGGCGGAGGTGCTCTCCCGGGTGACGCGCGCATCAGACCTGGTGGCCCGCACCGGAGGAGACGAGTTCGTGGTGGTCCTGCCCGAGGTCACCCGCGCGGGTGCCGAGGCCGTGGTGCACAGGGCCCACGAGGAGCTGGCGCGGCATCCGCCGCTCGGACCCGGGGTGCGGCTCTCGGCGAGCTTTGGCGTCGCCGCCAGCACCGACGTCATGGGGGACGCCACGGGCGCCCAGACCCCGGAGGCGCTGCTCGAGCGCGCGGACCAGGCGCTCTACCGGCACAAGCGCGGGCGGAACGTGTTGGTTCCGGAGAGCGGAGGCATCCCCCGGCTCAGGGAGGCGTGAGCCGCTCGAGCCGGCCCTTGCGGCGGACGAGGTTCTTGTAGTCCCACTGAATCTCGCGGGCCTTCGAGAGCCACCGCTCGAGGTCCTTCTTGTTGACCTCTTTCGCGCTCGTGTAGCGCGCCTCGGCCGCCTTGAAGGTGCCTTCCTTCTTCAGCCCTTCTTCCTCGAAGGACTGCCCGCTCCAGAAGAGGAGCCGGACGCAGCCCTTCAACTTGCTGTAGCCGACGACGGGGTTGCCCTCCAGGAACCACACCGGGTGCGCGTGCCAGATCTTGTTCTCGGCACCAGGCAGGTTCCGGTCGATCTCGCGGGCCAGCAGGTCGCAGATCTCCTGGTCCCCGGGGTCCAATGAAGCGTTGTACTTCGCGGTGTCTGGTTGCATGGCTGCCCTCGCCCTTTCGGGCCACTCTACCAACGCTCCACGCGGAGCCCGCAAACGCCGGGCGGCGGCCACGAGACGGAATAGCGCTCCCTTCTGCCCGTTTGTGCGCCGATGGCCCTCTCCTCGGATGAATCGGTTTCCGCCCGCGCGCGCGGGGGACTACAAGACCGCGACATGGACATCGCAGCCCCTGGCACCCCGGTCACCCAGCAGGCGGCCTCCCCCTCGCAGGATGACCTGCGCGCGGTGGAGGAGCTGGCGCAGGCGCGACAGGAGATCACCTCCCAGATCGAGAAGCGCGTCGTCGGCCAGCACGAGGTCGTCGAGCACCTGCTCATCTCGCTCTTCTCCCGCGGCCACTGCCTCTTCGTGGGCGTCCCCGGGCTCGCCAAGACGCTGCTCATCCAGACCCTGGCGGAGGTCCTGAACCTCTCCTTCAACCGCGTACAGTTCACGCCGGACCTGATGCCGTCGGACATCACCGGCACCGACATCCTCGAAGAAGATCGGGCCACCGGCCGCCGCACCTTCCGGTTCATGAAGGGGCCCCTGTTCGCCAACATCATCCTCGCCGACGAGGTGAACCGCACCCCGCCCAAGACCCAGGCGGCGCTGCTGCAGGCCATGCAGGAGTACCGGATCACCGCCGGCG
>CAZQVZ010000359.1:0-6148 GCA_964596895.1 uncultured Myxococcaceae bacterium | reverse complement strand
GTCCCGGAAGATCGTGAAGATGCTCAAGGCCGCGGGCGCCAGCGAAGTGCACCTGCGCATCTCCAGCCCGCCCACCCGGTGGCCCTGCTACTACGGCATCGACACGCCGAGCCGGCAGGAGCTCATCGCCTCCAGCCACACGGTGGAGGAGATCGCCCGCTACGTGACCGCGGACTCCCTGGGTTACCTCTCCCTGGCGGGGCTGGGTGAGGCGGTGGGTGACCCGAAGGGCGAGACCTACTGCAACGCCTGCTTCAGCGGAAACTACCTGACCGGCGTGGCCGACGAGTCCGAGCCCAGGGTGGTGGTCCGCGCCGCGTTCGGCGCGCAGGGCTGAGCGTGCTCTTCGAGCGTGAAGAGGCGGTGCGGCCGGTGGCGGCAGGTCGTCTGCAGGCTTAAGCTCGAGGCGTGAGCTGGGACCCTACAGAAGAAGCCTGGCAGTACCGACTGCTCGACCAGTTGAAGCCAGGCATCGACCTCGCCCAGCTCGAGCGAAGCCTTCGGATGACCCCTACCGAGCGGCTGGAGCTCGTCCGGAAGATGGCTGAGTTCGCGAAGGAGCTGAGGGCCGGCCGTGACCGACTTCCGACGACTCCTTGAGGTCCTGACCGATCACGACGTGGAGTTCGTGATCATCGGAGGCGTGGCGGTCATTGCGCATGGCTACACGCGGATGACCGAAGATCTGGACATCTGCTACCGGCGCTCGCCGGAGAACATGGAGCGGCTCGCCGCCGCGCTTGCCCCACTCCGTCCCACCCTCCGCGGAGCCCCTGCCGATTTGCCGTTTCGCCTCGACGCCGCGACCCTTCGCAGCGGCCTCAACTTCACCCTCGAGACCAGCGCCGGGGACCTCGACCTGCTCGGCGAGGTAACTGGCGTGGGTGGCCATGCCGAGTTGCTGACGGACTCCGTCGAGACCGAAGTGTACGGACGAAGGGTCCGGGTGATGTCGCTCCTGATGCTCGAGAGGGCCAAGCGTGCTGCTGGCCGCGCGAAGGATCTGGCCGACCTCGAGGCGATTCGCGAGCTGAAGAAGCGGCGGACGTAGCCGCGCCGCGTTCGGCGCGCAGGGCTGAACGCGCCGGAGCGTCGCCCCCCGAAGCAGCTCTTGCGCAGGCACGACACCTCCCTCCCAGAAGGAGAGGGAGCCTCAGGCCGCTGCCGGCAGCTTCACCGTGAACGCGCTGCCCTTCCCGGCTTCGCTCTCCACGTAGATGTCCCCGCCCAGCTTGCGCACCACGTTCGCGCAGAAGGACAGGCCGATGCCGGTGCCTTCGCCCACCGGCTTGGTGGTGAAGAACGGCTCGAACAGGTGCTCGCGGACCTCCGGCGGCATGCCGCAGCCGGTGTCCTCCACGCGCAGGAACGCCATCGGTCCCTCCACGCCGCTGTGAACGCTGATGCGCGCCTCCCGCGACTCGCGGCCACCCAGCGCCTGCAGCGCGTTGACCAGGAGATTCAGCACCACCTGCTCCATCCGGTTCCGCGGCGCGGCGGCCACCGGTGCGGGCGCAAGCGACTTCACCAGCACCGCGCGCGAGCTGATCTCCCTTTCGGTGAGCAAGAGCGTGGAGGTGGCGATGTCCGCCAGGTCCAGCCGCTCGGGAGGGGCCTCGTCGTTGCGGGAGAACGTCTTCAGCCCCGCGACGATGCTGCGCACCCGCTGCCCGCCCTGCAGGGTCTCGTCCACCAGCGCGTGCACGTCCGTCATCACCTCGCCGAACGCCACGGCGGCCTCCGCCGCGCGCCCCTGCTCCGGTCCCTCCCGCCACGCCGCCAGCACCCGCTCGAAGTCCTGCAGGTAGCTGCGCAGGGAGCCGAGGTTGGAGAGCATGAAGGACAGGGGGTTGTTGATCTCATGCGCCACGCCCGCGGCGATCTGCCCGATGGCCGCGAGCTTCTCCGCCTGCGCCAGCTGGGTGATGAGCTGCCGGTCCCGCTCCGCGTTGGCCAGCCGCAACAGGCTCCGCACCCGGGCCAGGAGCGCCCCGCGGTTGATGGGCTTGTGCAGGTACTCGTCGGCGCCGGCGGAGAGCCCTTCGAGCTCCGACTCCACGTCCTGCGGCTCCGCGGTGAGGAAGACGACGGGCAGCCGGACGTTGGCGGGGTCCGCGCGGATGCGGCGGCATACCTCCAGCCCGTCCATCTGCGGCATCCGCACGTCCAGGAGCACCAGGTCCACGCCGTCGCCCAGCTTCGCCAGCGCCTCTTCACCCGACCTCGCGAGCACCGGCTCCAGCCCGTCGGTGGTGAGGTAGGCGCGCATCAGCCGGAGGTTGGCCTCTTCGTCGTCCACCACCAGGATCCGCGGGGGCGGGGTGGGCCTTGGCCCACTGGCAGCGACGTCGTAGCGCGCCATCTACGCCACCGCCTGGGACGCGCAGAGCGCGGTGACGGTCTCGAGCAGCACCTTCAGGTCCAGCGGCTTGGCGAGGTACGCAGCGCAGCCCGCCTCCAGGGCCCGGTCGCAGTCCCCGCTCATGGCGTGCGCGGTCACCGCCACCACCGGCATCTGCAGTCCGCCGCCCTCCCGCATCCGCCGCACGAAGGTGAGGCCGTCTTCGCCCGGCAGGGACACGTCCATCAGCACCAGCGAAGGATTGCCCGTCACAAGCCACGCCTCTGCTTCCTGCGTGCAGCCCGCCACCTCCACCGCGTAGCCCTTGCCCTCGAAGAAGCGCACGAGGAGCTTCTGGTTGAGCGGGTTGTCCTCCACGAGCAGCAGGGTCTGACCGGCCAAAGGGCTCATGCCGCCCTCGCCGCGGCCTTCTGCGCTCCCAGCCCCACCACCCGCGCCACGAACTGCGCGGACTGCATGGAGCCCTTGAGCGCCCACTCCGCCCGCAGCGACTTGAGCCGGTCCGCCTCGCTGCCCCAGGGGTCCTTGGCGGAGAGCACCATCACCGCCACCCGCTCCCCGCCGGGCATCTGGCGCAGCCGCTCCAGCACCTCGAAGCCGTCGAGCCTGGGCATCATCAGGTCCAGCACGAGCACGTCCGGCAGCGACGCCTGTAGCTTCTCCACCGCGTCCGCGCCGTCGTACGCCACCTCCACCTCGTGGCCGCGAGAGGAGATGAGCTTGCGCACCAGCTCGCGCACCGGTCCGTCGTCTTCCGCCACCAGCACCCGCAACGTCGCCGCCTGGTGCTCGGGCGGCGCCTCCGGCGCTGCGACCTCTTCACTGTCCGCGCGCGGGAAGCGGACGACGAAGGTCGCGCCCTCCCCTTCGCGGCTTTGCACCTCCACCCGCCCGTCCATCGCGGTGACGAAGCGCTTCACCAGGCTCAGCCCCAGCCCGGTGCCCTCGAAGTTGCGGGTGACGCTGCCGTCCACCTGCCGGAAGGCCTCGAAGATGTGTTCATGGTGCTCGGGCGAGATGCCGATGCCGGTGTCACTGACGCCCAGCTCCGCCCAGCGGCCGTCCGCGGAGGGGCGCACCCACGCCTTCACCTGGCCACCGGACGGCGTGAACTTCAAGGCGTTGGAGAGCAGGTTCAAGGCCACCTGCCGCAGCCGGGTCCGGTCTCCCGCCACGCTGACGGTGGGGTCCAGCTCCACCGCGAAGCGCAGCCCCTTGCGCGACGCCAGGGCGCGCACCATCTGCTCGGCTTCGCGCAGGGGCAAGGAGAGGGGGACGGACTCCTGGGCGAGGTTCATCTTCCCGGCTTCAAGCTTCGCGAGGTCGAGGATGTCGTTGATCATCGACAACAGGTGCCGGCCGGCCCTGTGGATGTCGGCCACGTACTCGCGCTGCTCTTCGCTGAGCGCGCCGCCGTAGCCCTGGTCCAGAAGCTCCGAGAACCCGATGACCGCGTTCAGGGGCGTGCGCAGCTCGTGGGACATGTTGGCCACGAACTCGCTCTTCATTCGGCTCGCCAGCTCCAGCTCGCGGTTCTTCTCCGCCAGGAGCTCGTACTGATGGAAGAGCGTGTGCTGGTGGAGCGCCAGCTCGGAGGCCTGCGCCTGCAGCTCTTCGTTCTGGGCCTGCAGCTCCTCCGCCTGCGCCTGCGCGAGCCGCTGCAGCTCCTGCGCGTGGCCCAGGGTGACGAGGTACTCGTGCGTGCGCCTTTGCACCTCGGCCTCGAGGTTGCCGTACAGCCGCTGAAGGCTCTCCGCCATCCGGTTGGCGCTCCGGGCCACCTGGCGGACCTCCTTCGGGCCCACCTCCGGCACGCGCACGTCGAACCTGCCGGCCGCCAGTGACTCCGTGGTCTCGACCACCCGGCGCAAGGGCACCCGCAAGGACCGCAGGAGCCCCACCAGCATCAGGGTGAAGACCACCAGCGCCACCGCCAGCTCGGCCGCCAGGGCCCACATGCTGGACTGCCAGGTTGCGGCGAGCTCGGCGCGCGGGAGCCGGCTCTCAATCCAGAGCGGGTAGTCCCCCACGTGTGCCCGGTGCTTCAGGAGGCCGCCCTCCGCCTTCCCGGCCCCAGGCTCCGCGGAGGCGTCGAGGAACCGGGCCTGCGCCCTCACGCCGGCGACTGCCACGTCGGCGAGGAGCGTGTCCGCGATCTCCAGACGCGCGCGGCTCGCGAGGATCCCCTCACCGCTCGCCAGCGGGACCCCCACGTCCATCATCAGCTGGCCGTCTTGCAGGAAGATGCGCAGGCCGCGACGCGCCATGGGGCAGCCATCGCCGTGGCCCATCAGGAACCCGCCGCGGTTGTCGAGCACGCACAGCGCCTCGAAGTGCGGCAGCTCCTTCCGAATCTGCGCGAGCCGGCGCAGACCGGGGATGTTGCCGCCTCCCCCTTCGGGCTGCAGGAGCGCTGAGCCTGCGTGCACCCGCATCTGCTGCTCGTTGGCCTCGATCATGCGGGCGACGTCCGCCGCGCGCTCCACGGTCCAGGCGCGAAGCTGCGCCGACGCGAGGTCTTCGAACATCCCCTGCCGCCGCTTGCCCTCGCTGTGGGTGACGAGCAGCGCGACGAGGACCACCACCGCGAAGCCGAGCGCGAAGCGGGCGCCCACCGTGTCGAAGCGACGGATCATGAGGGTCAGCCCACCTTCCGGAGGGTGCAGGTGCGGTCCGGCCCGGGCACGAGGTCCGCGCGCGGCGAGAGCTTCTCCGCCGAACCGATGACGAGGAACCCGCCGGGCGAGAGCGCCGCCACCATCGCGTCCACCAGCGCCGTGCGGGCGTGCTCCGACAGGTAGATGAGGAGGTTCCGGCAGAGGAGGAGGTCCACCGTGCCCGCGCCCAACGCCTGGGGCAGCCGGCCCCCGCCCACGTCGTGGCGGGAGAAGTGGACGAAGGGCCTCAAGGGCGCGGCGATGTCGTAGCGCCCTTCCTTCTGGACGAACCAACGCTGCAGCCGCTGCAAGGTGACGCCCTCCACGTCGCCCTCGGCGTAGCTGCCCTCCTCCGCGACCGCGAGCAGTGGCCCGGAGCGGTCCAGGCCCGTCACCTCGAAGGCCTCCGCCCGCTCGGCGAGGAGCATGGCCACGGACCACGCCTCCTGGCCGCCCGCGCAGCCGACGCTGACGGCGCGCACGGAGGCCCTCCGCCGGTGGAGCTCCGGCACCACCTGGGCCTCCAGCCAGGCGAACGGCAATGGGTCCCGGAAGAAGGCGCTCACGCCGATGGAGAGGTCTTCGAGGAACCGGTCCAAAGACTCGGGGGCCTCGAGCAGCCGCTCGACGTGGCGGTCGAGGAAGACGTCCCCGGAGAGGAGCGCGCCCCGCCGCAGCCGGCGCAGGATGAACTCCTCCCGCCAGGCGCCCACGTCCACGCCGCGAGGCCGGAGGCCGTCCGCGAGGCGTTCGAGCGGGCTGGAGTCAAACATGCGGTCCAGCGCTGAGCAGCCGCCGTGCCACGGAGAAAGGCGCGGTGGATCAGCCGCTTCGCTCGGGGGGGTGGCGGGTCACTCACCCGGCCTGGGTGGGCGCTGACTCAGGCGAGGAACGCGGCGAGGTCAGGGGGCAGCGGCGCCTCGAAGCGCACGAGGTCCTTCGTGACGGGGTGCGGCAAGGTCAGCACGGCTGCGTGCAGCGCGTGGCGAGGCAGGCGCAGCCGCTCCCAGGCTTCGGGCTCCAGCGCGCCTTTCGAGAACCGGTCGAAGTAGTCGGGGTCCGGTCCGTACATCTTGTCGCCCACCAGCGGGAAGCCGGCCGTGTGCAGGTGGATGCGGATCTGGTGCTG
>CAZQVZ010000358.1:0-6175 GCA_964596895.1 uncultured Myxococcaceae bacterium | reverse complement strand
TGCAAGAGCGCGCCCGCGAGCACCAGGTCCCGGTCCACCATGGGGTAGTGGTCACAGATCCGGTGGGCGAGCTTCATCACCGAGAGGATGTGTTCGGCCAGCCCGCCCTTCCACGCGTGGTGCACGCCCTTGGCTGCAGGCGCCACCGGCAGCAGGGGAGAGATCTCCGCGTCGTCCAGGAAGGCGATGAGCAGCCTGCGCACGTACGTGTCCCCGACGCGCTCCACCAACTCCCGGATGTGGCCCACCGCGCGGACGCCACCGCCGCCGCCAGCGCCGCCGTCTGCCGCGCGCTCCGGCTTCTCCCCGCGGTCAGCGGCGGCCTTGTCCTGGGCCTTGTCGTGAGCCTGGGCCCTGGGCGCCGCGGCCGGCCTCTCTTCGAGCACCGGCCTGGGGGGCACCGCGAACTCCGCGGGGTCGATGGGCTCAGGGTCCAGCCGCTCCACCGCTTCGATGACGACCTGGGGGCGCTTCTGCCAGGAGGTGACCGCGCCCTTTGCGAGGACGAAGTCCCCTTCGAGGAAGGTTTTGTCGAGCTCCTCCACCTTGTCGAACACGCGCGCGTCGACTTCGCCGGTGCGGTCTCCGAGCGTCACCATCAGATAGGTCTTGCCGCTGCGCCCGGTCTGCTTCTGCTTGCGGGTGACCTTGAAGACGGTGTGGACCGGCTGCTTCTCCTTCAGGTCCTTCACGTACACCTTGCGGACCGTCTCCAGAGAGTCGTCCGGGGCCTGGGGGGTGTTTTCGTCCATGAATGTCCGTCCGCGTTGGCCGGTCTGGGAGTTCGCCGGGAGCGGCCACTCTTACAACTCCTCGGCTAGGATGGGGACATGCTTTCACTCGGCGCGCTCACAATGGTCCTCCTCGCCGCAGATCCCGCTTCAGACACCGAAGGCTGGGAGGTGGCCAGGAAGACCGATTCGCTCACCGTCTACGCCCGCGAACGCAAGGGCTCCAAGGTGCGGGAGATGCGCGCGGTGGGCACCATCCCCGCGCCGCCCGAGCAGGTTTGGAAGGCCATCCGCGACTACGACGCATACACCGAGACCATGCCGTACACCGAGGTCGCGAAGGTCCTCTCGCGCGAGGGCGGCGGCCAGGTCATCTATCTGTACAGCGTCATCAATGCGCCCCTGGTGGACCGGCGGGACTACGTCATCAAGCTGGTGGACGAATCGAAGTGGAAGGACGGCAAGGGGTTCTTGCGCGTGAGCTGGAAGCCCGCCAACGACAAGGCGCCCGAGAAGCCGGACAACGTGGTCCGGGTGGAGATCAACGAGGGCTACTGGCACCTCGAGCCGGAGGACGGCGGCAAGAAGACGAAGGCGACCTACTACGTGTACACGGACCCGGGCGGCTCGGTGCCGCAGTGGGTGGCCAACCGCGCCAACGGCACCGCGGTGCCCAACGTGTTCGAACACGTCCGCAAGGCAGCGCTGGCGAAGTAGCCCGGCCGAAGCCCGCCCCGTCAGGCGATCTCCAGCACCACGGACGCCAGGGCTTCGGGCGCGCCGGCCACCGCGGGGAAGTCCGCCGGGGAGGCCGGCCGCAGGATGCGGAAGGCCTGCCGGCCCTCTTCCCGGCACGCGCGCAGGATGTGCCCCTCCAGGGGTTCGTCGCCGAGGGCCGCGTCCGGCGCCGCCACCAGCAGCTTGCCGCCGTGGCGCGTGGCGCGGAGGCTCTCGTGGATGAGCTCGTACAGCTCGTTGGACCAGGTCTTCTGATCGAGCCCGCGCGGCGGGGCGTGCAGGAGCACCACGTCGAACACCTGGTCGAGCTGGCGCAGGGCCTCCAGCGGCGCAGGGCAGCACTCCACCCGGGCGCGGTTCTGCAGGCCGTTGGCCTCGATGTTCTCCTGCGCCAGGTCGGTGGAGTCCGGGTCCCGCGCGAAGGCGACGATCTCCCGGGCCCCGTGCAGCCCCGCCTGGACCACCGCGCCGCCCACGTGGCACGACGGGTCGAGGACCCGCGCGTCCGGTGAGAGCCTCGCGACGATGCGGCGCACCTCGCGCAGCGCGTAGGAGTAACCGGTGTCGAACCCCTGGTGCAGGTCGATGGTGAGCCGCGCCCCCAGCTCGGCGATGCGGATCCACCGGGGCGGCGCGCCGGAGAGCACCGTGGACTTCCCCTTCGGCAGGCCGGCCCGGAGCCGCCGTGGGGCGTCGTTGCGCAGGATCACGCTGCGGATGTCCACGACCTCCGCGAGCGCCCGGACGATCTCGTCCTGCCGGGCGTCCATGCCGCGGGTGGTGGTCTGCACGACGACGTGTCCTTCGAAGCGGTCCACCACGAGCCCGGGCAGGCCGTCTCCGTCTTCGTGGACGAGCCGGCAGTAGCGCGGGTCGTCCACGAGCTGGGCGCGGCGGTGCAGGGCGCGCCGGAGCTGGCGGGGGACCACGCCTTCTGCGGGATCGTCCGGGAGGCCGAGCCTCCGGATGGACACGGGCCCGTCCATCTCGAGATCGCCATGGCCCACGGCCAGGCCATCCGGGTCGAGGAGCTGCACGGATTCGCCAGGCATCGGCGTCCCGTCGACCGAGAGGAGGTCTTCCCGCCGCAGCGCGGTGGCGCCGTGACGGATTCGCTGCGCGGCTTCGGAGGTCAGGTAGGCATGCATCGAGCGAAGGGTGTGTCCTCCGGAAGCCAAAAGCCGCCCACGCCCTCCGGATCGCTGGGCAGCCGAGCGGTCCACAGGGGCGGCCACCCCGTCCGTGCCCCGGGATGGGCGGCTGCCTGCCCTCTCTCGCGCGTGGAGATGGCACGCGACGTGATGTGCGCCTGCCCGAACGGTTGGTGGGCGAGGGAGGCGTGAGATGGCGGGGAAGTGGGAAGGGGAGTGGGCTGCGCGCGCGCAGGGGGCCCTGGTGGGGTTCGCGAGGGAGCACGTGGCGCTGGCGGGCGCGGGCGAGGACCGGCAGCTTCTGGAGCAGACGTTGTGCTTCTGCGCCGCGGTCTGGAACGCGATGGTCCTGGTGGAGGCGCTGAAGGATCCCTTCGCGCTCGCAGGCATCCTCAGCAACATCGAGGCGGTGGAGGGCGGCCACAAAGGACCCCTCCAGCAGATGGTCTGGGAGCTGTGCGAGCGGAAGGTGCGCGAGCACCCGGGCTGCTTCTGGGTCTACCGGCACCTGCACGTGGTGAGGGACGCAGGCGGCGAGTTGCGCGTGCGGTGTGAGGTGCTGCGGCTCGGCGAGTGGCTGGCCACCGGGGAGCCTCTGCGGGTGGGGCTGATGGAGTGAGGCCCCTACAGGCTGCGCGACTGTCTGCGGCTGCCGGAGGTGCAGCGCTGGGAGTTGCTCGAGGGGACGCTGTTTCATGAACCCCTCGCCCACGCTCATGCACCAGGAGGTGGCCAGGCGCCTGGCCCATCGCCTGGTTGATCAGGTGGAGGAGGCCGGCCGCGGCTGGGGCTTCATCGCGCCCACGGACGTCATCCTTTACGACCTCAGCGTGCCGGTGCCGGACCTGGTCATGGTCCGCAAGGAGCGGCGGGCAGAGCGGACCCGGCGGGTCATCGAAGGCGCGCCGGACGCGACGTACGCCATCCGCGAGTCCTGGCGGGTGCACCCGGAGGAGGCGTGGGTGGAGGTGCTGGAATTGAGACGCGGCCGTTACGTGCGCAAGGACCGGTTCTCGCCTCCAGAGGCCCCGCGCACGGCGGCGTCTCCGGAGGTCGCGGTGGCCGCTGGCGGAAGTGTTCAAGCCGTCGTGAGGGGCTCGCGCCGCCCTCACCCTGACCCTCTCCCAGAGGGAGGGAACTTCAGGTCAGGGCCTTGGGCCGAGCAGAAACCGCAGGGCGCCCGGGAACCGCCTCGCCCAGGCGGCTTCGTTGTGCGCGTCTCCGGGAGAGACGAGGAAGAGGAAGTCCTCGCCATCGGTGTAGCCGGCGTCGCGGAAGGCGGCCGCCAGAAGCTCCGTGTCCGCCTTGCCGTCCTCCGTCGGTCCTGAGTCCCCGACGTCCACGTAGACACGGAAGGGCCTCGGCGTCTGGTGCGCGGACGCGGCCACCGCAGAGACGATGGAGCGCTCATCCCACCAGGAGGACGGCGACAGCGCGCCGATGCGGCCCCACACCTCGGGCTGGGTGAGGCCCGCGTGAACGGAGATGAGCCCGCCCAAGGACGACCCGGCCAACAGCGTGCCTTCGGGGCCCGGCTGCGTGCGGAGCGCGGCGTCCACCTGCGGCTTGAGCTCGGTGGCGAGGAACTGCAGATACACATCCCCCCTGCCGCCGCCGTAGGTCGAATCTGCGGTGGGGGTGTACTCCTCGATGCGCGCCGCCGTGCTCTGAACGCCGATGACGATGGCCGGCGCGAACGTGTGGCAGGCGCTCAGGGGGCAGTCGCCGTCGTTCTGGCAGGTCCTGGATGGATCGTCGTCGCAGGTGCCGGCTTCGGCCGCCGCGTCGAAGGCTTCGTCCACCTGCCACTCCACGCCGTAGGACGCGTCCTGGGCGCTGAAGAGGTTCTGTCCATCGTGCAGGTACAGGACCGGCAGCCTCGCGCGGCTGTTCTGCAGATACACCGGCGGCAGGTAGACCCAGACGTCCCGCGCGTTGCCGAGCAGGTGCGACGAGAAGGCTTCATAGAGCTTGGTGACCGTCCCCGGGGCTGCGACGAAATGCGGGAAGACGTCCACCGTCCCACCCGGCTCCGCGTGGAAGTTCGGACCGCGCGCCCAGGTTTCGTCGTCGAGCAGCGGCTTCCACTCCACGGAGGCGGTCAGCCCGTCCAGCGCCAGCGTCCACACGTCATCCGCGCCGGGCGCCATGGGCACGCCTTCGCTCCAGGAGAGTCCGCCGCCTGCGCCCCGCGCGAAGAGCATGCGGCCCTGAGCGGGGTAGTGGACGCGCAGCACCGTCTGGGACGGGCTGCCCGCATCCGTGGCCCCGGCGTCGGGGAGGGGCCCGCCGCCGTCGGTGTTGCCTCCATCTGACTGGCCAGCGTCTTCCTGTTGGAGGAAGGACGGCGCGCTGCAACCAGCGAGCAGGAGCAGCAGGGCAAGCGCGCGCGCGGACATGGGCGAAGGACTATGCCGGACGCGCGTGGGTCTCGCCAGCACCGGTGGCGCCTGCGCGAGGCGAGGCGACTACTTCGCGGCGCGGGCTTCGTGTTCCGCCTTCGCCTGGTCGGCGGTGGCCCGGGCGGCGGCGCGGCGCTCTTCTGCGGCGGCCTTCGCGGTGGCGAGCTTCTGCTCCGCGGCGGCGACGGACTCGGCGTGGCGCTGGTCGGCGGTGGCCTTCGCGGTCTCGGCGGCGGCCTCGGCGTCGGCGATCTGCGCTTCGGCGGCCTCTTCGGCGCTGATGGCTGCCAGCTCCGCCTTCTTCACCGCCGGCGGCAGCTCATTGGCCTTCGCGCGGGCCTCGGCCGCCTTCTTCTTCGCCTCGGCCTTGCGCTCGGCGGCCCGCGTCTTCGCCTCCTTCTTCTTCTCGTCCGCCTCGCCCTTCGCGTTCTTGCGCGCCTCGGCCGCCGAGGCCTGGGCCTCCTTCCGGGCTTCGGCGGCCTGCTTCTTCGCCTCCTGCTTCTTCTGGGCGGCCTGCGCGCGGGCCTCCTTCGCCTTGTCCGCGGCGCCGGTGGCCTTCGCCTCCGCCCCCTTCGCCTCCTGCTTCTGGGCGTTCTCCGCCTTCTTCGCCTGTCCCTTCTGGGCGGCGTCGTTCTGGGCGAAGGCGGCGACGGGGGAGACGAGCAGCGCGGCGACGGCGAGGGCAGAAAGCTTCGGGCTCTTCATGAAGGCGTGACTCCTCGAGGGTTGGACGCCCGGACTATCGGCGGCAAGTCACCCGGGCTCACGGGCCGAGGCGCCGCTTCATCTTGCGCGTGACACAGTGCGGCGGGCGCGGTTGGCTGGATGCCGGAGGCGGGCGCGATGCAGCGAATCGACGAGAAGCTGGAGGCCATCTTCGGAGCGGTGCTCCAGCGCAACCCGGCCGAGCCGGAGTTCCACCAGGCGGTGCGGGAGGTGGTGGAGTCATTGGGGCCGGTGATGGCGCGGCATCCGGCGTACATGGCCGGGCGGCTCCTGGAGCGGATCTGCGAGCCGGAGCGCCAGCTGATCTTCCGGGTGCCGTGGGTGGACGACGCAGGTGAGGTGCAGGTGAACCGCGGGTTCCGGGTGGAGTTCAACTCCGCGCTGGGGCCCTTCAAGGGCGGCCTGCGCTTCCACCCCTCGGTCAACC
>CAZQVZ010000357.1:3930-6195 GCA_964596895.1 uncultured Myxococcaceae bacterium | reverse complement strand
GGTGATCTGCACCATCTTCTTGCCCACCCGGCCCTGCGCCACGTAGCCGAAGTCCACCGGGTTCGGCGCCACCCGCAGCTCGGGCACGCCGCGGAACTCGGCGTGGAGCGGCACGCGCATCTCGGGGAACTCCCTGTCGTCGCTGAGGATGACCAGGTGGTCGTTGAACGCGCCGATGTCCTTCGCGGTGAAGGTGACCTCGAGGTCCTTCTTGCGGCCGGGGAAGATCTCGATGGGGAATTTGCCTTCGCACAGATCGCAGCTGAAGGGGCTGTCGGCGCCGCCCTCCACCGTCGCCTCGAAGAGCGTCAGCGTGCAGTTGCCGATGTTGTGGAGGGTGACCGCCTGCTTCATCTCGGTCACGTCCAGCATCCCCAGCGCCACCGTGAAGGGGCTCGGCTGCAGGATGGGGTTGCCTTCGATCACGACCTCGCAGGATTTGCTCTCCGCGGGGATGCAGGCGAAGTCCTCGCAGAGCAGCCCGCTCTCGCAGTGGGAGTCCTCGCGGCAAGGAGCGTCCATCACCTGGTCGTCGTCGCAGGAGACGAGGACGAGGGTGGAGAGGAGGGGGAGAAGAACGAGCCCTCTGCGTGCATCCATACTTGTCACCTCGGGGTGACACGTAGGCTTACATGGCGCAGAGGTCGTGATGCAAGCCGGCGGGCGGCCGCGTGCGAACCAGGCTACGCAGCGGGCGGCGCCAATGTCGCGCTGAGACATGCGACATCACGCGCATTCACCTGATTTTTCAGGGTGGAACATGCCGTGCACACTTTTTCTGGCATGCGGCCAATGGCGCTCGTCCTCGCGGTGCTCATGGGTGGAAGCGCCTTCGCCGAGGAGCGGGGGGTGTCGCTCGGGGCCCGCTGCTTCGAAGCAGCGCTGCAGGCGCGCGCGGACGGAAGCTTGAACGTGGGCGGCGGCGGCACCGGCGACGTGGGCGAGGTGCTCGTGCCGCGTGTGCCCGCGGGTTCGACGTCCGGGGCCAGCAGCGCGGACGCGCCGCTCTCCGGTGGTGGGGGCGGTGGGAGCAGCCTTGGCGGTGGGGGGGGCGGCGGCGGCGGTGAGTTGCTCCTGGTCGCGGCGGTGGTGGTGGTGGCCGCCCTGCCCATCGTCCTCTACGCGGTGGATGGCGACGCGAACGAAGAGACCCTGACCCGCTACGAGTGCCCTTCCCTTCGCCTGGGGCTCACCGGCGGCGCCATGGCGGGCGCGGCGGACGCAAACGTGTTCGTCCCCTTGAGCGGCTTCTCCTTCGAATACACGCAGGGCTTCTTCGGCGTGGGCGGGTCCTATGAAGGGACCTGGGACGGGCTGCAGACCTGGGGCTCCATGGAAGCGCACGCGCTGTTGCGGCCGAAGCCGAAGAAGCACGTGGAGCTGGGGCTGTCGGTGGGCTTCCGGCGGGTGGTCTTTGGCGGCGCCGAGCGAAACGGTCTGGAGGTGGGGTTGCCGCACCGGTACGCGCTGGCGCGGATAGACGGGCGGCCGCTGGGGCTGGAGCTCACCCCTGCGCTCTTCGTGGGCAACCGCGGCCTCGACGCGCGGCTCGAAGGGGACCTCATCTTCCCCGTGGGCCCGGTCACCCTGCGCACCGGCGGGCGGGTCTTCTCGTTCGACCACCACATCCGCGGCGGGGCGCAGCTGGGGATGTCGTTCGGGTTCTGAGGCGGGAGGTTCCCATCACGGGATCCGCTTCACCTGCGGAGATGATTGGCTGCTGCGCGCGATGCAGTGCCGGTGTCGCTCACCCTGCGCGCCCCACAGGGTTGGGGCGGCGTGGGACGGTCAGAGCCATGTCCTCCTCACCGGAAACGGAACGACCGCGCTGCGCATCCGCGACGGCCAGCTCAAAGCAACCCACGCCCGGCTCCCCGGCCTGGGCGGCAATGCCGTCCCGGGCGTCGCGGGCACCGCGCCTGGGCAGTACGTCGTGGTGGGCGAGCACCACGTCCCCGCTGACCACTACATGTTTCGGCTGCACCTTCAGACGCTCCAGTTCGACCCGCTGCCTGAGAACGCTGCGCCAGTGATTGTCTCCGTCACCGCCGCACCGGTGGATGAGGGCGCTTTGGTGAGCGTTCTGGTCGTCGCTGAGGATCCTGAGGGCGAAGCACTCACTTATTGCTTCGAGTGGGAGGACGGCGAGCTCAGCGAAGGCGCGGCCGCCAGCACGGAGCGGACCATCCTCGACGACGGGAGCCATGCGCTGGAGGTCACGGTCACCGACGCCCAGGGAGCGGTCTCTGCGCCGTCCCAGGTGGT
>CAZQVZ010000357.1:0-3830 GCA_964596895.1 uncultured Myxococcaceae bacterium | reverse complement strand
TCCCTTCAGCTCGAAGCCACGGACCCCGCCGGCGCCGCGGATCCGCTCACCTGGAGCCTGCTCGAAGGTCCGGGCACCCTGGACGCCTCGGGCCTCTACACCTGGACACCTCCCACCGCGTCTGCCGGAGAGCATGTGGTGCGGGCGCGCGTCGCCGACGATGACGGCGGGGAAGCGGAGGTCTCCTTCTCGATTCGCGTCACCGCGCCTGCGGAGACCACCGACGGTGGTGGCGACGGTGAAGGTGGCGACGGCGGTGGCGACGGCAGTGACGGTGGCGGGACCGGGGGTGACGGCACCGACGACGGTGTCTCCGGCTGCGGCTGTGAGGCGGGCTCCGCCGGCGGCGGCGCCGCGTGGGTGGCGCTCTTCGGCCTGGCGGGGCTCGCGCTGCGTGGCCGCCGCAACTTGCGCGGGCGAGCCATCTGCCGCTAAGCGCGGGGGATGCCCCGCCTCGCCACCCTGCCGCTCCTGTTCGTCGCCGCGCTCCTCGCCACCGCGTGCGGTGAGAAGGTCGAGAAGTTCGTCGAGCGTCCCACCCAGGCCCGCTTCGAGGCGCCGGACACCGACTTCTGGTCCGCGCCGCTGCCGAGCAGCCTGCGCACGCGCGAGGACGGCAGCCTGGGGCTCACCCGCTATCCTGCGCCGCGCAGCCCGCTGCTGACCGCGTGGCTGCAGACCGCGAACGAGCGCTCGCGCGAAGGCTGGGGGCTCACCAACGGCGTCTTCTTCCCGATGAGCGGCGCGCTGGATCCCACGTCCCTCCCCGCCACGCCCGAGGCCTCCCGCGCCGACGACGCGGCGGTCTACCTGGTGGACATCGACCCCGCGTCGCCCGAACGCGGCCGCCGCTTCCCGCTGAACGTCACCTTCACCGAGGACGGCGGCGTCACCCGCGCGGACAACCTGCTCGCGCTCGCGCCGGTCTTCGGGTTCGTCCGCCGGCCCGGCACGCTCTACGCCGCGGTGGTGACGGAGGGGGTGAAGGACGTGAACGGCGAGCCGCTCGGTCGCACCCCGTCGTTCCACGCGGCGTTCATCGCGTCAGAGGACGACGAGGCGGAGGGCGCGGACGCGCGCGCTTCGTCTGAGCTTGCGCCGCTGCGTGCCTTCTTGAAGGAGCGCGAGGAGGACCCCTCCCGCGTGGTGGCGGCCACCGTCTTTCGCACCCTGGATCCGGAGCGCGCGCTGTCGAGCCTGGTGGACTTCGTGGAAGGGTTGCCCGCGCCCACCGTGGCCGCAGGCTGGGAGCCGGCCGAGGAGTACGACGACTACCGCGTCTACACCTCGTCCTGGCTGGTGCCCAACGTGCAGAGCGGCGACAGGCCCGGCCATGGCGCCATTTCGTGGGACGCCGAAGGCCGCCCCGTCCAGACCGGCACGCAGCAGGCGCGGCTTGTCATCACCGTGCCGAAGACGCCCATGCCGGAGGACGGCTTCCCGCTGCTCATCTACCTGCACGGCTCCGGCGGCGAGGCGTACGAAGGCATCGACCGCGGCCCCACCACGCAGGATGGCCCGCCGCCGCGCCCGGCTGCACCGAAGGGCTCAGGTCCTGCCGCGTACCTCGCGCGCCGCGGCATCGCCCTGCTCGGCTTCGACTTCCCGCTGCACGGCACGCGAAAGTCGCCGCCGGACGAGAGCGGGCTCGAGTTCTACAGCCTCTTCGGGAGGCTCGAGGAGCCGTACAACATCCGCCAGACGCTCGACAACATGCCGGTGGCGGTCATGGAGTTCGTCTACCTGACGCGGCTCATCGAGTCCCTGGACGTGGCCGGCGCGCGCTACGACGAGCGCCGCCTCTCCGCCATGGGCCACTCCATGGGGAGCACCCTGGGCATCGTCGCGGCGGGCGTGGATCCGCGGGTGGATGGCTGGGTCTTCTCCGGCTCCGGCGGCATGCTCATCGAGGTGGCGCACAGCGCGACGTATCCGGTGCACCTCAAGCCGTTCGTGGAGCTGCTCCTCTCCATGCCGCAGGGCGAAGCGCTCACGCGCGACCACCCGCTCCTGCACGTCTTCCAGAACCTCTGGGACCACGTGGACCCGGTGGCGCGCGCGCGGCGCGTGGCGCAGGAGCCCTTCGCCCACCGCGGCCCCAGGCCGTATCTGATGACCGCGGGCGTGGTGGACGGCTACTTCCATCCGCTCGCACAGCAGGCGGTGGCGGTGTCTCTGGGTGGCCCCCTCGTGGGGCCGACGGTGGAGGAGACGCTGCCTGGGGCCATGGCGCTCGCACAGCGGCCGGCGGCGGACTTCGGCGTGGCGGGCAACCTGAACGGGGTGACCGGCGGCGTGGTGCACTTCAGCTCGCCGCATGAGCTCGGCCATTACATCGTCTTCAACGACGATGGCCCCAGGTCCCAGGTGCTCTGCTTCGTGGAGGGCGTGGGGAGCGAAGGGGGACCTCGCATCGTCTCGCCGCACGATGCCGCCAGCGCACCCTGCCCGTGAAAGGTTTGGCTGCGGGCGGTGATTCGCTAGCTTCCGCGCTCATGAAGCAGCTCGCAGCGACAGGCTGTCTGTTGGCGCTGCTCGTGGGCACCGGTTGCTACAAGCACTCGGTGCGGGACGAGCGGCTCAGGGTCGGAGAGCGCACGACGGAGGCGTGGAAGCCCTACGTCGTCGTCGGGGTGGCGCCGGTGGGCAAAGAGCCCCTCTACGCGGAGTGCCCCAGCGGCATCGCCCTGTTCGAGGCCGAGCACAGCTTCCTCAACCTGCTCGTCGGCTACATCACCTGGAACATCTTCACGCCCATGCAGGTGACCTACGCGTGCGCCGCCGGTGAGCGCCCCGCCCGGCGAGCCCCCACGCCCAGGTCCACCCCTTCGCCAGAGGCGCCGCCGGACTCGCAGCCTGCCCAGGAGGACGCCCATGACGTTCCCATCCTCTAGACGCTCCCGCCGTCGCGCTGCGCTGGCCTTGCTGGTGGGCGTTCTGGCCATGGGCTCTGGCTGCTGGCGCGCCACGGTGGTGAACCGGGGCGTCAGAGAGGGCGAGCCCCACGAGACCACCGGGCGCATCTTCATCTACGGGCTCGTCTCCACCGACTCCGCGCACGTGAAGACGGGGCAGATTTGCCCCAACGGGGTGGCCCGCGTGCAGTCGGAGCACACGTTCGTCGACAGTCTGTTGGGGTTGGTCACGCTGGGCATCTACACGCCGGTGACCATCCGCTACACCTGCATCGAATAGCGCTTCCGGCTCGAGCGAAGACGAAGGCCCCCGCCGTGCGTTCGCCGCGCAGCAGGGGCCCTTTCTTGTCGAGGCCTGAGGGCGGCTACTTCTGCTCCACCAGCTGCGCCTCCACGCTGATCTTCACGTCGTGACCCACGAGCACCCCGCCCTTCTCCAGCGCGGTGTTCCAGGTGAGGTCGAAGTCCCGCCGGTCGATGGTGGCGCTCGCGGAGAAGCCGGCGCGCTGGTTGCCCCAGGGGTCGGTGCCGCGGCCTTCGTCGGTCACGTCCAGCACCACCTCGCGGGTGGTTCCGCGGATGGTGAGGTCTCCCACCACCTTCAGCTTGTTGCTGCCCTTGTGCTCCACCTTCTTCGACTTGAAGACGAGGTGCGGGTGCTGCTCCACGTGGAAGAAGTCCGCGGAGCGCAGGTGCTTGTCGCGGTCCTCGGCGCGGGTGTCGATGCTGGTGGCGTCGATGGTCACGTCGATGGAGAGGCCGTCATAGCCGGCGTCCGGAAGAGTCACCACGCCCTCCAGTGCGCCGAAGCGGCCCTTCACCGTCGAAAACATCATGTGCTTCACCGAGAACTCCACCAGCGAGTGGCTCGGGTCGATCTTCCAGGTGCTCATGTCGTCTCTCCTCTTCGTTGTG
>CAZQVZ010000356.1:0-6203 GCA_964596895.1 uncultured Myxococcaceae bacterium | reverse complement strand
AAGGACGGCGGCAAGGAGGCGGCGCTCGCCGGCGGGTTCCGGTTCAACCCCGCGCTGATGGCGCCGGTGCCGGTGGCGAAGCCGAAGGAAGGCGGCAGTTCGGAGCGGCTGCGGGCGCTGGCCAACGAGATCGCCCAGAAGATCGTCCAGAGCGCGCGGGTGGGCACCAACGCCGCGGGCAAGGCGGAGTTCCAGATCGACCTGCGCTCGAACGTGCTGGCGGGGTTGTCCATCAAGGTGTCGGGCGGCAACGGGAAGATCCGGGCCGTGTTCCAGGGCAGTGACCGCGAGGTCCTCAAGCTCCTGCGCGCCGAGGCGGACACGCTGAAGCAGGCGCTCGGTGGCCGCGGGCTGACCCTGGAAGAGCTGCGCATCGAGGAGCGGGCGTGAGGAAGCACGAGGACGGTGGGGAGCGCACGGTCATGGTCACCCAGCCCGCGTTCGCCCCTTCGGGGAGGGCGTGGCGGCCGTTCGTCTTCAAGAACCTGGAGCGGGTGACGCAGGCGCAGGCCATCCTCACCGAAAAGCTGGAGTGGCTGGTGCCGTCTGCGTCCTCCACCGGGCGCGTGAACCAGGCGGTGATCACCCGGCTGGCGGAGCTGTTCGAGGTGCCGGCGGATCTGCTGGTGGACTCGGTGCACACCATCCGCCCGCAGGACTTCCGCCGCCACGTGTCGGATCCCACCTTCTTCGCCACCCTGGCGCCCCTGCCGCACAAGACCCGCGGCTTCATGGAGGTGGAGCTGGGGCTCGCGCACGCCGCCATCGACATGCTGCTCGGCGGCGCGGGCGAGGCCATGGCGCTGCGGCCGCTCTCGGACATCGAAGAGGGGGTGATGGGGTTCGTGGTGCTGGAGGCGCTGCGCGCGCTCTCGCCCAACGTGGACCCCGGGCTGCCGAGGCTGCGGATGGAGGGCGTGGTCCGCAGCGTGGACGAAGCGCTCGCCCTGCTCGGCGACGAGCAGAACGTGGTGGTGGTGCAGTTCAAGTGCGTGCTCGGCCCGCACGCGGGCTTCATCCGGCTGTTCATCCCAGCCACGGTGCTGACCCTGGCCTCGCCGCCGGAGCTGGCGCCGGAGAGCCGCGCGCGCCGGCGTGCGCGCATCTTGCGGCACGTGGGGCGGCTGACCGGGGTGAAGACCTGGCTGCGCGCGGAGGTGGGCTACGCGGAGGTGGGCGCGCGGGATCTGGCCACCCTGCGGCAGGGAGACGTCGTCCTCTGTGACGCGCTCAGCGTCCGCACCGACAGGGGCGAAGGCGGCAGCGCGTCCTTGCGGGTGGGGATGGGGCTGGTGGGGAAGATGGACGCGGAGGTCTTCGTCGAAGAGGGGCGCTACAAGGCGCGCATCGGCGCCTTCGTCTTCGGCGAGCCAGCGCGGCACGACGTGCCGGACGCAGAGGACGAAGCGCAGGACGCGCTGGCAGGGGCGGTGGGCGCAGTCGACGACGGGGTCGAAGACGGCCCCATGGACGACGAGGACCTCACCAACCCCAGCGCCGCGCGGTACACACCAGAGGGGATGCCGGTGGACGAGTCGACGAACAAGGAAGGCGGGGAGCTGCTCAACGACATCCCGCTGCAGATCGCGGTGGAGCTGGCGCGGGTGCCGGTGACGGCGGAGCAGGTGGTCTCCCTGCGCGTCGGGCAGGTGCTGGACTTGAACCGCGTGCCCGGGGAGCCGGTGGAGCTGTCGGTGAACGGCAAGGTGGTGGCGCGCGGCGAGCTGGTGGAGGTGGAGGGGCACCTGGGCGTGCGCATCCTCTCCATGGCGGGCTAGGCCCATGCGGCGGGCGCTCCTCATCGGCGTCGCGGCGCTGGTGCTGCTCGCGGGCGGCGCGGTGCTGGCGGTGCGGCTGTTGCCCTACTCCTTCGTGGAGCGGCACTTCTCCGGGCGCATCGAGGTGCGGGGCGGCGAAATGCCTGGCGACGAGCTCCACGCGCGGCTGGGCGCCCGGCACGGGGGGCCGGGGCCGTGTCTGCGCTCCCTGTGGATGAAGCAGGCGCCGTTCGACGTGGAGCCGCTCGCCCCGCGGGTGCAGGCGCTGGGCTTCACCTCGGACCGGCTCGGGGAGCTCGCCGGGCAGTTCGTGAAGTGGGGCGACGAGCGTGAGGCGGCGTACCACGCGCAGCCCCAGACCGAAGAGCTCATCGCGGTGCTCTCGGACGGCAGCCCGTGGACCGCGCTGATCCTGGGCCTCAATGCCGACCGCGTCCGTCAGATGATGGAGATGGACACCACGGGCGTGGTGGCGCAGGGGACGGCCGCCTTCGCGGGGCTCACCGGCGAGGAGCAGGTGGGCCTTCGGGCGCTGTGGGAGGAGCAGCCCGAGGCGTTCTCGCTCGGCAACCTCCTGCAGCAGATGCAGCTCCTTCGCACGTTGGAGGTGCAGGCCCGGCTGGAGGCGCTGGCCCGGGCGGTGTCTGCGCACCTGGACCGGGAGGGGGACCTGGCGGCCGAGACGCTGGAGCTGGTCGCGGTGGCCCGGGCCTCGGGGCTTCCGGCGGAGGATGCGCACGGTCACCCCTTCGCGCTGGGCGTCTGGCCAGACCGCTTCGAGCTGCGCACCGCGGACGGACAGGCGCGGGTGGAGGTGCCGCGCACGGCGGATACGCCCATGCCCTCTGCGACCCCGCCCGCGAGCTGCAACGGACCGCCGGGCCCGGTCACCCTCTCCCGTGCCGTGGTGGACCTGGCGCTGCAGAACCCCACCGAGGTCGCGCTGCAGGCGCGCATCGTCCCTGCGGTCACCGACGGCGAGGCCCGCGGCTTCAAGCTCTACAGCGTCCAGCCGCACTCGCTCTTCGCGAAGATGGGCCTGTGCAGCGGCGACCTGCTCGGCGCGATCAACGGGCGCCCCCTGCGCTCCCCGGGCGAGGCGCTCGAGGCCTACGAAGGCATCGCCCACGCGACCCGCCTGACGCTGGACGTGGAGCGGAGGGGCGCGCCCTACAAGGTCATCGTCCACGTCCGGTAGTGCCTGCGGCCGTCCGGAGAGCAGGCGGCAGAGCAGGGCGGGTCTTTTGTCGTCTGGCGTGGGTTCGCATACCGTTCGGCGGGTGAACCGCTCTTTGTGCGTGCTGTGGTGTCTCGGCGCGCTGAATGTCTTCGCCCAGGCCGCCCCGGAGCCGAGGCCCGCTGCCCCTGCCGCAGTCGTCGGGCACGCCGCCGAGGTCGTCCCTGCCGGCGCGGACGAAGGCCCCTCCACGGTGGGGCCGCTCCCGGTGGCGGCGCCGCCCGCCAGAGAGGAAGACCCCATCTCGGAGGACCCGACGGATCCCTCCGTGGGCCTCTCCGGCGGAGCCCCCTTCGACGAGGAGCCCGAGTCCCTGGCGGGCACGCTCCTTCGGACCCTCCTGGTGCTGGGGATGGTGCTGGGGCTCGTCTACGTCTCCTTGAACTACGGCCTGCGCAAGTTGATGGGCGTGCGCGCCACGCCCCTGGGCGGCGGCGCGCGCGGGCTCGTCACCGTGGTGGAGCGCATCCCGGTGGATCCCAGGCGCTCGCTGTTCGTGGTGCGCGCGGCCGGTGAGTACCTGCTGGTGGGCGGCGCCGAAGGCGGGATGAACCTCATCTCGAAGCTGAACCCCGAGGAGGTGCAGAAGCTGCTCGCCGAGCAGCAGAAGCCCCAGTCCGCCTCGGCCAGCCCATTCCTCATGAAGCTTCTGTCCCGGAAGGACCGCTCGTGACCGTGAGAAGACTCCTGCCCGCGCTGTACGGGCTCTCGGCGCTGCTCGTGCCGCTCTACGCGGGCGCGCAGGGCAAGCGCGGTGGCGCTGCCTCCACCACGCCCCAGGAACTGGCGGAGGGCGCGTTCAGCTCGGACTCCTTCGCGCACCGCCCGCTGGTGCTGATCCTCGCGCTGGCGGCGCTGTCGCTGGTCCCCTTCGTCCTGATGATGGTGACCTCGTTCGTGAAGATCTCGGTCGTGCTCTCCATTGTCCGGTCGGCCCTGGGCACGCAGCAGATCCCGCCCACCCAGGTCATCACCGGGCTGGCCATCATCCTCACCGTCTACATCATGGCGCCGGTGGGCCAGGAGATGTTCCGGGTGGCGGGCGCGGACGTGCTCAAGCAGGGCGGGGAGGTCTTCTCGTCGCGCACCGTGGGCCAGATGCTGGAGGCCGCGGACCGCGCCAAGGAGCCCCTGCGGGACTTCCTGCTCAAGAAGGTCACCATCAAGGACCGGTCCCTCTTCTACAACCTCGCCCGGAAGATGCGCACCGGTGAGGACCGCGACGCCATTGGCGACAAGGACTTCATGGTGCTGGTGCCGGCCTTCGTGGTGTCGGAGCTGAAGGAGGCCTTCCAGATAGGCTTCATCCTCTTCCTGCCGTTCATCGTCATCGACATGGTGGTCGCGAACATCCTGCTCGCGCTGGGCATGCACATGCTCTCGCCCACCACCATCTCCATGCCCTTCAAGCTCCTGCTCTTCGTGCTGGTGGACGGCTGGTACCTCATCGCGAAGGGGTTGGTGGTCGGCTACATCTAGTAGCCGCGCCCAAAGACGCCATGCACCAGCTCACCTTCATCACCCAGGAGGCGCTCTACCTGACGCTGATCATCTCGGCGCCGCCCATCCTGATGAGCCTGTTGGTCGGCTTTCTGATCTCGGTCTTCCAGGCCACCACGCAGATCCAGGAGCAGACCCTCACCTTCGCCCCGAAGGTGGTGGTGGTCTTCGGGGTGCTGGCGCTGGCGGGCGCGTGGATCGGCAGCCAGCTTCTGCGCTTCACCTTCCACCTGTTCGACAGGTTCCCGGAGATGCTCGGCGGATGAACCTGGCGGAGGCCATTGCCGAGCTGGGGCTCAAGTTCAACGTCACCCTGGTCATCCTCACGGTGGCGCTGCTCATGTGCCGCATCCTGCCGGTGATCATCTTCTCCCCGTTCCTCGGCGGAGACGTGGTCCCGGCGGAGGTGAAGATCGGGCTCGGCGTGCTGCTCTCCCTGGTGATGTTCCCCATGGTGGCGGACCGGGTGACCCTGGTGCCGGTGTCACCTTTGCCCTTCATCGCGGTGCTGATGAAGGAGCTGTTCGTGGGCATCTGCATCGCCTTCATCGTGAACCTGGTGTTCATGGCGGCGCAGGTGGCCGGCAACCTCATCGACACGCTCGGTGGGACGGCGATGGCGCAGCTGCACGTGCCGCAGATCCAGCAGCAGGCCTCCATCTTCTCCAGCCTCAAGCTGCAGTTCGCGGTGGTGCTCTTCCTCACCTTGAACGGGCACCACCTGATCATCGCCGCGCTGGCGGACAGCCTCTCCTCCATCCCGCTGGACCGCTTCCCGGCCTTCACCGGCGGGGTGTGGCCCTTCTTCGAGACGGTGATCCGCGTCTCCGCGGACCTGTTCATGGTGGGGCTGGCGCTCGCGGCGCCGGTGCTCCTGGCCACCTTCCTCACCGACCTGTCCCTGGGGATGATCAACAAGGTCGCGCCGCAGATTCAGGTCTTCTTCATCTCCCTGTCGCTCAAGCCCATGGTGGCGGTGCTGATGGTGCTGGTCTCCTTGCACCTCATCTCCACGCGCCTGGTGACCGAGTTCAAGGGCATGTTCGAGGTCCTGCGCCAGGCGGTCGGGCAGCTCTCATGAGCGGCGAGCAGTCCGGCGAAAAGACCGAAGAGGCGACGCCGAAGAAGATCGACGACTCGCGCAAGAAGGGGCAGGTCTGGCGGAGCAAGGACCTCTCCGGCGTGGCGGTCTTCCTGGTGGGCCTGGCGGCGCTCAAGGCGAGTTGGGATCTGGTCACCGCGCGCGTGAACGAGCTCTTCCAGTTCGGCTTCGACAAGCTCTCCCACCCGGGCGAGTTGACCGAAGCCATCCCCGCCGCGCTGATGATGGGCGTGACCAGCGTGGTGCTCCTGTCCCTGCCGGTGCTGGTGGCCTGCGCGCTGGTGGGGGCCCTGGTGGACTTCCTCGTCATCGGCCCGCTGTTCGCCAAGGACGCGCTGACCCCGAAGCTGGAGAAGCTGAACCCCGTGCAGGGCTTCAAGAACATGTTCTCGAAGAAGCAGATCGTCGAGGGCATCAAGAGCCTGCTCAAGCTCAGCATCGCCGCGTACGTGGTCTACGGCGCGGTGCGCAGCTCGCTCACCGAGGTGGTGATGTCCATCCGCGGGGACGTGGGGATGGTGATGGAGGTCCTGGGGGACCTCGTCTTCACCGTGGCCCTGCGCGTGGGCATCCTCTTCTTCGTCTT
>CAZQVZ010000355.1:0-6210 GCA_964596895.1 uncultured Myxococcaceae bacterium | reverse complement strand
GCAGCTCCGTCTCCAGCGCGTGGTCCTGGAAGAGCGTGTTGAAGCAGAAGTTGAGGACGTGGCTCTGGCCCTCGAAGGCGGACATCAGGCCGTCAGTGGCGCGGCGGCGCACCTCCCGGTCCGGGCTGGAGCGCAGGGCCCGGGCCTCCGCCACGGTGACCTCGCGCGTGCCGTCCGGCAACTCCAGCGAGATGCGCATCCGGCCGGAGACCTCCGTGTACAGCTGCGTGAAGGCGGCACGGCCGGTGAGGTTCTTCACGTCGGAGAGCTTCTCTTCGGCCTCGCTGAGCGTGTGCGGCGCGAAGCGGCGGTTGGCGGAGAGCCAGTGGCGGAAGGGCTCGAGCGCGTCTGCGCGCAGGAGCTCGTCGAAGAGCTCCTCCGGCAGCTTCTTCAGCTCCACCTCGAGGAACTTCACCTCGTTGAAGACCTCGGTGGTGGCCTGGCGGGTGCGGTTCAGGAGCGCCTGCGCGCCTTCGTCATCCGTCTGGCCAGAGAAGAGCAGCGACGCGTACAGCTGCGGCCGGTAGGCCCTGTCCACCAGCGTTTCATATTCGCCCAGGGCCTCCTTCACCTCAGCGGGCGTCATCAGCGCCAGCCGGCCCCGGTACTTCTGGGCGAAGGCAGCGGCCAGGTCATCCGCCGCTTGCAGGTCCCGCTCCAGCGCCGGGTCCCTGGGGCCGTCGTAGAGGTCGGAGAGGTTCCAGCGGAGCGGGTCTTCGGCGTGGGAGGTCGCAGCGGTCATACCGGGGGGCTTAGCCGAACCTGCGCGCGCCGCCGCCCCCAACTTCCGGACCTGTCAGACGATGGGCAGGCCGTCCCACCGGTGGTACGCACGGGGCCCTGTCGGAGGCGCCCATTCCCACCACCCAGCTCGAGTTCACTTCTGAGGCGGACCACCGCCGTTGGCTGCAGTCCCAGGCGAAGCTCCCGCGCGGCTTCCGGGTGGGCACGGCGCGCTTCGCGTTCGTCCCCGAAGAGACGCCTCGTCAGGCGCAGATGGCGCTGACCCTCATCGCCCTGGACTCGCCGAGCCCGGCCTTCGCCGCGCAGTTCACCCGCAATGCGTTTCCCGGCGCGCCGGTGCTGCTTGGGCGGGGGCGGCTGGCGTCGGCCTCGCTGGGGGCGGTCCTCGTCAACAACAAGGTGTCCAACGTGTGCGCACCCGGCGGCGTGGAGGCCTCCGAGAGGCTCTGCGCAGAGGTGGGCCGGCTGTTGGGGCTGGACGCCACGCAAGTGCTTCCCTGCAGCACCGGCGTCATCGGCTGGAGGCTCCCGGTGGAGCCGATGGTCGGGGCGCTGCCGTCGGTGGTGGAGGCGCTGCAGGGGGACTCGGTGCTGCCCGCGGCAGAGGGGATCTGCACGACGGATCTGTACCCGAAGGTGCGCGCGCAACAGGTCGGGGCGGGTCGGCTCGTCGGCATCGCCAAGGGGGCGGGGATGATCGAGCCGAACCTGGCGACGATGCTGGTCTTCGTGCTGACGGATCTCGCCGTTCCCCGGGACGCCCTCCGCGCGGCGCTGGCGGAGGCGACGGCGCAGAGCTTCAACCTGATCTCCGTGGACAGTGACACCTCCACCTCCGACACCGTCGCGCTGGTGTCCTCGGCGAAGGTCCCCTGTCCAGACCTGCGCGCGTTCACCGAAGCGCTCGTGCGCGTGTGCCGCGACCTGGCGGAGGACGTGGTCCGCAACGGCGAGGGGGTCCACCACGTCATCCGCGCGAAGGTCTCGGGAGCGCCGGATGCGCGGCTCGCCCGAGGCGTGGGGAAGGCCATCGTCAACTCGCCGCTGGTGCAGTGCGCCGTCGCCGGCAACGATCCCAACGTAGGAAGGCTCGTGGCGGCCATCGGCAAGTACCTGGGCGCGGAGGGCCTCGCCATAGACCCCGCGCGGGTGCGCCTGGTCATGGGTGGCACCCCCATGTTCGAAGGCGGCGCCTTCCGGCTCGACGCTGACGCGGAGGCAGCGTGGGTCCGCCACCTGCGCGCCGCGGAGCTGTACGCGTCGGTGGCGCCGCCGGACGGCCTCACCTTCCAGCCGCCCATCCGCTATCCGCCACACGAGCGCTCGGTGGAGCTCGAGGTGGCGCTCGGCCTGGGCTCAGCCAGCGCGGAGGTGCTCGGAGCGGACCGCACCCACGAGTACATCAGCGAGAACGCGGACTACCGGAGCTGAAGACACTCAGCGGACGTCGCCGACGACCCGGTCAGTAGCCCCGCTCCTTCAGGGCTTCGAGCAGCTTCGCCTTCGCCTCGCCCGAGTACACGGACCCGTGGCTGGGCACGATGTGGTCGAAGTCCAACGCCTTCACCTGCGCCAGCGACCGCTCGAAGGCGGCGCGGTCCTTCACCTGGCGCAGGAACAGCCGGCTGACGCCGAACCGCCCATGCGTCCCGAAGATCGAAAAGATGAGCCACGCGCCGAAGCCCTTCGGATTTTCGATGTTGAAGACCAGATCCGTCACGAGCAGCGCCTTCGACGCGGTGTGCAGGAAGACGCTCTCGCAAAGGCTCGGGATTCCCTCCAGCGCCACGTGCGCGAGCTCGCGCTCGTACGGCCACGGGTCCGCCCCCAGCACGCCGTGCCACGCCAGGTTCGGCAGCTTCTCCTTGCACCCGGGAGGACCCCACAGGCGCGCGTTGGGGTGCGCCGCTGCGGCGGCCTCCATGCCGCCCAGGTGAAGGAGGCCCGACGCGACGATGTCGGTGACCGCCCCTGCGTCTCGCAGCTGCTGGGCCGTCAGCCTGGAGCCTGGTGAGTGCAGCACCCTTCCCTGCTCCAGGGAGACGACCACGCTGCGGACCGGGAGCAACACCGCGGGCATCTGCACCGCGGAGTCGAGGAATGTCAGGCCTGGCAAGCTCACGGCGCGTGACCTAGCACGCGTTCTTGCCGCTCGGCACCTATGCTGAAGCGATGAGCGACGACGCGGACGAATTGGAGCGAGGCATCGAAGCGCAGCGGCTGGCGGCGCTGGAGCGGCTGCAGAAGAGCGCGGCGTCACCGCCGCCACCGCCGGATGGTGACGTGGCGCGGATGCTCGCGGACGTGGGCGCCCTCGTCGCCGCCGAGCGTGAGCTGACGGCGAAGCTCGGCCGGCGGCCGACGATTGAGGAGCTCGCCGCGCAGACGGCGCTGCCTCCACAGCGGGTGGCGCAGGTGACGATGGTGGCCCCGCCGCCCAGGGTGCTGGAGGACGAAGGCGAGTAGCGCTGCCGCTCAGCGCGGCGCGATGCGGTCCACCTCCGCGAGCTCCTCGGGAGTGAGCCGCCAGCCCGCAGCCGCAGCGTTCGCGCGGAGCTGCTCGGCGGAGGTCGCCCCGGCGATGACGGAGGCCACCTGCTGGCGCGAGAGCAACCAGCAGAACGCCAATTCGAGCAGGCTGTGCCCACGCGCCTCGGCGAAGCTGATGAGGCGCTCCACCCTCTCCAGCTTCTCCTGGGCCAGCAGGTCCGCGAAGCGGTCGCTCCCGGTGAGCCGCGCGCCTTGCGGCGGCGGCGCGCCCAGCCGGTACTTTCCGGTGAGCAGGCCGCTCGCCAGGGGGAAGTAGGGCAGGAACGCGAGCCCCAGCGCTTCGCACGCCGGCAGGACCGCCTCTTCGGGCTCGCGCTGGAAGAGGCTGTATTCGTTCTGCACGCTGACGAACCGCGCGCCTTTCGCCGCGGAGGCCGCGCGGGCCGCCTCCGAGAGCATCTGTGCGTCGAAGTTCGAGCAGCCGATCTCTCGCACCTTGCCCTCCCTCACCAGCGCGTCCAGGGCGCCCAGGGTGTCAGCAATGGGGACCGAAGGGTCGGGGGTGTGCAGTTGGTAGAGGTCGATGCGGTCTGTCTGCAGGCGCTGGAGGCTGTCCTCCACCGCGCGCCGCACGTAATCCGGATGGGCGCCCTGCCGCGCTTCGTCGATGCGCATGCCGAACTTGGTGGCGACCACCACCCGTTCGCGCCGCCCTTTGAGCACGTTGCCGAGGAAGGCCTCGCTCCTGGTGCCGCCGTAGATGTCGGCGGTGTCCAGGAGGTTCACCCCCACCTCGAGCGCGGCATCCACGACCGCCGCCGTCTGTCGCTCGTCGAGCCGCTTGCCGAAGTTGTTGCAGCCAAGCCCCACCACCGACACCTCGAGCGAGCCGATCCTGCGCTTCTCCATGTGCGTCCTCCTTGCGGCCAGGGAGCCAAGCACGGGCGCGGGGGCGTGCGTGCACGGGACACCGGCCATGGTTCTACGCCCGACCGGTCGGTCACGGTTGGAGCCGGACACGGCGATGGGCATGCTGCGCGCCCCATGTCCCGCGACGAAAGGTGGTTCGACGAGCTCGCGCAGCTCCTCCAGCTGGAGCGCGACGAAGCCAGGGCGAGGCTGGAGGCGGACCGGCAGACGCTGCCTTTGGCGGAGCTCGAGGCGCGCGGACACGTGGTGCTCGACCTCGAGGCGCGCGAGGAGGACGTGGGCCTCGGCGGCCGCTGGCTGCTCACCTTCGAGCGCTTCGACAGACGGCCCTTGCCGGTGCGCCTGTCACCCGGGGACCTGGTGGAGTTCCGGCCGCGCAAGGCGGACGTGGAGTCCCCACCCTCCGGCGTCGTCTCCCGGGCGACGTCGTGGAGGGTGGAGGTGGCCTTTGACCGCACGCCGCCGGAGTTCGTCCGCGAAGGGCGGCTGCGGCTGGACCGGGTCCCCAACGACGCCACCTTCGAGCGGGCGCGCGCGGGGCTGTCCCGCCTCAAGGGCCAGGACAAGGGCCGTGGCAGGCGCACCCGCGAAGTCCTCCTCGGCCGTGAGCCGCCGCAGTTCGACGCGCCCTCTGTGTTCCCCGCGGACGCCGGCTCCTCCCTGAACCCCGAGCAGCAGAGGGCGTGCGCCAACGCGCTGGGTGCGCAGGACTTCTTCCTCGTCCACGGCCCACCGGGAACCGGGAAGAGCACCGTGCTGGCAGACGCAGCGGCGTTGGCGGTGGCGCGCGGAGACCGCCTGCTGTGCACGGCGATGAGCAACGCCGCGGTGGATCACCTCCTGGAGCTGTGCCTCGGGCGCGGCTTGAAGGCGGTGCGCGTCGGCCACCCGGCCCGCGTGTCGGAGCGGCTGCAGGCCCACACCCTGGACGTGTTGGTGGAGGCGCACCCGGACCGCAAGCTCTCGCGCGAGCTCTTCGAAGAGGGGCACGCGCTGCTGGGCTATGCGCGCCGCCAGCGCACCCAGGGCCGGAGCCGGGAGCGCTTCGCCAACGCCCGCGTCTCGAAGGCCGAGGCCGGCAAGCTCTTTGACGAAGCGCGGAAGTTGGAGCGCAAGGCGGTCCGGGACGTGCTCGGCGGCGCGGACATCCTCTGCGCGACCCTGGCGATGCTGGAGGGGAGCCTGCTCTCCGCCGAATCCTTCGACACCGCGCTGGTGGACGAGGCCACGCAGGCGGTGGAGCCGTTGAGCCTGTTGGCCTTCCTGAAGGCGCCGAAGGTCATCCTCGCGGGCGACCACCAGCAGCTTCCGCCCACGGTGCTCTCGCGCGCCGCCGCCGAACGGGGCCTCTCCCGCAGCCTCTTCGAGCGCCTCCTCGCGGAGCACGGCGACGGCGTGAAGGGGATGCTCAAGGAGCAGTACCGGATGCACGCGGAGATCATGGCCTTCCCCTCCGCGCAGCTGTACGGGGGCGAACTGCGCGCGCATCCGGCCGTGGCCTCGCGCGTGCGCGAGGCCCTGCTGACGAAGCCCCTGGAGGCGCCGCCCGTGCTCTTCGTGGACACCGCCGGCAAGGGGTTCGACGAGGCGCGCGCGGAAGGTGAGGAGAGCCTGCACAACGAAGGCGAAGGCGCGTTGGTCCTCGCGCGCGCCCGGGCGCTGCTGGAGGCGGGGCTCCCTGCGCGGGACCTGGCGGTCATCACGCCCTACCGCGCCCAGGCGGCGAGGTTGCGCGAGGCGCTCGGGCAGCCGGACGTGGAGGTGGACACGGTGGACGCGTTCCAGGGCCGTGAGAAGGAGGCGGTGCTGGTCTCGCTGGTGCGCTCCAACCCCGACGGCCAGGTGGGCTTTCTGGCGGACCTGCGCCGGATGAACGTGGCGCTCACGCGCGCGAGGCGGCACCTCTTCGTGGTGGGAGACTCGGCCACGCTGTGCGCGCATCCTTTCTATGCGGGCTTCGTGGATCATGCGCAGGCCACCGGCGCCTACCGCTCCGCGTGGGAATGGAGCGAGGAGGGATAGATGGACTGCACCCGCTGTGGCGCC
>CAZQVZ010000354.1:0-6239 GCA_964596895.1 uncultured Myxococcaceae bacterium | reverse complement strand
ACAGGCTGATGGAGGAGCCGGCCTGCTCGAAGAAGGCCCAGAAGATGACCGAGAACAGGGTGAGGATCAGCGCCACGAAGATGCGCTGGCGCTCTACCTTCGGGCCTCGGAAGGCGCTCACGAGCACGCCGCCCACCACCACCACCGCGCCCGCGATGAGCAGGAGGGTGAGGAGCGTGCCCGGGGAGAAGCCGTCTTCGCCGCCGAAGACCAGCTTGCGGTCGAACCGGACCAGAAGCGCCATCACCGGCACCGCCAGCACCGCCGCGGCGACCACCGCGGTGCTCAGGTTGACGCCCGGCAGGACGGGCTTCGCGAGCGCGGCGCGATCCGGCGGCAGCCCCTTGTCCCCGAAGACCTTGCGGCGGATGGCGAAGACGATGAGGCCCGCCACCATCCCTACCCCGGCGAGCCCGAACCCGTAGTGCCACCCGTACAGCTCACCGATGGTGCCGCACCACAGGGGCGCGAGGAACGCGCCGGCGTTGATGCCCATGTAGAAGAGCGTGAAGCCGCCATCCCGGCGCGCATCTCCCTCTGGATAGAGCTTGCCGACGAGCGACGAGATGTTGGGCTTGAAGAACCCGTTGCCGACGATGAGGAAGGCCAGCGCCAGGTAGAAGAAGACCTCGTGCTCGATGGCGAGCACGAAGTGGCCGATGGCCATGAAGATGGCGCCCAGCATGATGCCGCGCTGGTACCCGATGAGCCGGTCCGCGATCAGTCCACCAATGGCGGGGGTGGTGTACACCAGCGCGCCGTAGGCGCCGTAGACGGCGTAGGCCCGCTCGTCCTCGTAGAAGAGCGCCTTGGTCATGTAGAGGACCAGCAGCGCCCGCATCCCGTAGAAGGAGAAGCGCTCCCACAGCTCCGAGAAGAAGAGCGTGAAGAGCCCCTCGGGGTGCCGCTTCATGTTGATGGCGAGGACGAAGCCAATCCACGCCACCAGCACGGCGGTCACGATGGCCGAGATCACTATCGGATGCATGCCCCTCCTCCCCCGCGACGGCGCGGGTCAGGGGGGCGTTTTAGACGCGATCTACGCGGGAAGCCATGCCAGTGAGTTCGCTTCACGTGGCCGGCCAGACCTGTGGCGCACCTTGCGTGACAAGCCGCCTTCAAGGCAGAAAGCAGCGAGTGGAGATGACCACGGAGGCCCGGGATGATCAGCCAGCGGTGGACGCCTCAGAACGTGGCGGGGCTCATCGGTGTGCTGCTCTGCATTTCCGTCGGAAGGGTGCAGGCGCAAACCGCAGTTGTGGCCACGGCACCCTGTTCAGAAAGCGGAACAGCCCGGTGGGCCGCGCTCACGCGAGAAGCCGTTTCACAGCGGCCAGGAATGACTGTCCTCGACAGTGACGAAACGGCGGGGCGAGTCGGCGGGCTGCCGCGGGGATCGTTCGCTGACGCCCAGCGACTCATTCGGGGTTCGCGGATGGATCTCTTCGCAGATACCTATGAGCGCGCCGAACTCACCCTTCGAAAGGCGATTGAAGATCTCGTACGGCTGCCGCCTTCCGATGCCAAATGGCAGGAACTGTCCGACGCATGGACCATGCTCGCGCAAATCAAGCAGCGAACCCAGCGCGAGACGCAGGCGGAGGAGACCATCCGCCGGGTACTGCGGGTGGACCGCGGCTACGTTCCGGATGAGAGTTACTACCCCCCTGGCTTTCGCCGCTTCGTGGATGGTGTTCGGCGCAAGGTGGATGCGGATGCGGTGGCCTCGCTTCGAATTACCACCCGTCCCAGTGGGCTGACCGTGTTC
Source organism: uncultured Myxococcaceae bacterium (assembly GCA_964596895.1). Taxonomy (GTDB): domain Bacteria; phylum Myxococcota; class Myxococcia; order Myxococcales; family Myxococcaceae; genus JAFAFL01. Next base: position 4,471 of record CAZQVZ010000354.1, on the reverse strand, counting down.
GTCGATGGACGGCCTGTCGGACCGAGCCCGATCACTCTGCCAGTCCCTCCAGGCACCTACCGGGTGGAAGCTGCATTCGCGAGTGCGCGAGGCGCGGCTCGCTTCGTCAGGGTGGAGCGGTCATCGGCCATCGAATTGGACTCTGAGTTCGAGGGTGCCATCCATCCCTCCTTTGGTCCATGCATAGAGTCGAAGGGGGGACGCGAAGCGCGTCTCGTGGCTCTGGTACGACTAGCGGGTGTGCTCGGCGTGCAGCTCCTCATCGCGGTGCGCGAGGAAGAACCCGCTCCCGGGGAACGGTACCTCGTTGCTTCCGCGGTGGACGCGTCCACGGGCGAGGAGATGCGGGAGGGGCGGGTGAGGATGTACGGCACAGGCCTCGCACCAGGAGCAATCGAGCGGTTGGCCGAGTTCCTCGCCACCGGCACGGCCGCTCCTCCGGTCCAGCCGATCGTAAATGGGAAGCTGACCAGTGAGCTTCCCAAACAGGATCCAGAAGTCCCGCTCGCGAGGGTGCTGGTTTCCCCGCAAGAGCCTGTCCCAGAGCTAGCGCAGCGCAGCAGGGTCCCTGCCTGGGTCGCGACAGTGGGGGCGGCGACACTTCTGAGCGTCGCGAGTTGGCAGGGCGTAGGCGCACTTCAATCCAGCCGGGAGTTGAACTCGCTGCGATCCGGGAACGCCTACATGCCTGGTACGGAGATGCAGGTGCAAAACCTCAACGATCGGATCGTGCGCCAGCGCAGCCTCAGCATAGGCATCGCGGCTGGAGGAGTGGCCTCGACAGTCGCCGCCTTCTTGCTCTTTTCTTGGAGCGGCGAGTTCGAGGAGGTGCAGCGGTGAAAAGGATCCGGCTACCCCTAACCCTTCACGCCATCTTGCTGGGAGCGATGATCGCGGCTCCCTCCAATGTGGGATGCACGCGCAGGGGGGAATGTTCGTCGGACGAGGAATGCCCGGTTGCGGCTTACTGCCTTCTTCCCGAGGGCCTCTGCTTCGCCCGAGACGCGCAAAGCGGCGGACGGAAAGATGCCGGGGCTGGCCAAGACGACGCCGGAACTGATGGTGGAAGCGATGCGGGGAGTACCGGCAAACCGGACGGTGGCGTGGGTCCGGTGACCCAGCAGCCATTCTGCAACGAAGAAAGGTGGTGTTGGGTCAACCCGAAACCGGCGGGGTACTGGTTGCAGGCGGTTGACGGGGTTGCGGAAGACGAAGCGTGGGCGGTGGGATGGGGAGCACCCATCCTGCGTTGGAACGGGCACGTGTGGACCCCGGTTCATGCCCACGACGAAGGTACCCTGGCTGATGTCATTGCAGTCAGACCTGGGCTCGCATTCGCGGCAGGCGCTTTTGGCACCATCCTCCGATGGGACGGAGAAAGTTGGAAGAAGGAAGCAAGTGCGACGAGTTCGAACCTCCTGGGCCTTTTCGCAGATGGAGAAGAGGCGATCTGGGCAGCCGGCGAAGATGGCTCCATCGTCCACTTCAACGGTTCCCAGTGGAAAGCGGAACCGACGCCCACCCAGGCGACCATTACGTCACTATGGAATGTCGAATCGGAGGGAATGCAGGCGTTCACGGCGTCGGGAGAAATCCTGCAGCGGGAAGCGCAAGGAGAGTGGACACTCCTTCGGTCCGGAGGACCGGCAGGAGTGAGAGAGAGCTGTCTCTTCCCAACTGGGGACGGTTGGGCAGTAACGGCCAGCGGCGAGATCTGGGAGCGCAGCGTGGATGCAGGATGGGAGTTGAAGCTGACAACGCCAGCCCCCGTCACAAGCCTAGCCTGCCTTTCACCAGATGACGTCTGGGCTGGCACAGTTGGTGGATTCTTGAGGTGGAACGGAAAGCAGTGGGAATCAAGAGGACAGCTGCATCCGTCGGATCGGGTTCACGGGATCTGGAGACAGGGCGACTTCGGGCTGGCTGTGGGCGCGTACGGCTTTGCTTATCGGTGGGCACAAGGCGCGTGGGTGCCGCACTCGACTGACGCATTCAGCCGAAACCGGATTCAGGCGTTATGGGCGACAGGGACGGCGGTGTACGTAGGGCTCGATCAAAACGGCCGGATCTTCCGGTGCACCCTCGACGGGAACTGCCTCCTCGTGCGGACGCGGGCCTTCGGTGGGGGCATTCAGTCCATCAGTGGGACCGGTCCAGAGAGCATCTGGGCAGGGGGCGACGGCGAGCTCGTGCATTGGAACGGGATGTCCTGGACGAGCACTGCCCATCACCGCAGCCCCAACAAGGTGCACGCGTCACAAACAGCCGACGGCACCGAACGCCTCTGGCTTGTGTCCACCGACCAGGCAGGCGCATACGAACCCGTGGTGGAACGCTGTGAGGTAGATACTGGGGTTCCGCAGTGTTCGCCCGTCGATGCGGGTGTGTCGACTCCCGCGGACGTTTGGTCCGATGGTGACCGCGTTTGGGTTGCGTCGAAGGAGGGCCACCTATCGGTCTGCAGTGAGGATCTCGACTGCATCCTCGCTGACGCAGGAACACCTTTCGTCGCCATCTCCGGCAGCCCGGGTCCAGTCGTCGTAGCGATTTCTTCAGAGGGACGCTTTTCCAAGTGGATCGATGGCACATGGACCCACGGTCAAGTTCCCGGCGCGGCTGATCTGATCGCTGTCGCCGGTCCGTCGGAAGACCGGTTCTGGGTCTTGGACAGCACCGGGACCCTCTTCCGGAAGGTTCCCGAAGAGCCATGGCACTCAACGCACGTCGCTCACGAAGTCGGCCTCAATTCACTTACGGTGCTGACGCCCTCCGACATCTGGTCGGGCGGCTCCCACGGTTCGCTCATGAGGTTTCGTCCCTGAACGAAACCAGCGCCGCCCTCAGTCCTGAGCTACAGCACCGCCTGCAGCGCCTGGGCGATGCCCGCTGCCCCTGAAGGCGCGCTCTGGAACCCATTCGTTCCGCCAGCGCCTCCGACCCCGGCCTGGCCGTTGACGCACGTCTGTCCAGAGATGGTCGGCTGCGCACCGCGGTACACGATGCAAACCGACGGCCCACCCGCAGCGCCGCTTCCGCCACCGCCGCGTCCACCTGCCCCGCCAATGCCACCATTTGCTCCGCGACCACCGCGCCGCGAGCTGCAGGAGCTCGAGCTGTACTGACCATCCGAGCCTTGTCCGCCCGAGCCACCCGCCCCACCTGGCCCGCCGTTTCCGCCGGCGCCGCCTTCGCCACCCGCGCCCGAATGAATGGTCGTTCCGATCACCGTGACCGACGAATTCACCGAGGCGATTCCAAAACTCCCACCGCCCCCTCTGCCACCCGTCCCGGGGTGCCCTCCGCAGCCGCCGCCGCCACCGCCCCCTCCGCCGCCGCTCCAGATGTCGGAGCACGAGCAGGCATTCCAGATTGAAGTGCCATGCGCAGACCCGCCGCCCGAACCGCCCCCTCCGCCGCCTCCGCCCGGTCGGCCAAGGTCTCCCGCGCCTCCAGCCGCTGCCAGGTAGAGCCCAGAGCTGTCGAAGGTCCCAAGCGCTGGTCCGGGCGTGCCGTTGAGACCGGGATTCCCGGGAGACCCGACCACAACTCCCGGGGCCGGGTGCCCGTCCTCAGAGCTCACTCCGCCACATTGACCCGGCGCGCCGCCCGGTCCACCCGGAGCGCCGGTTCCGCCTCCGCCGGGAACCGTCGTGCCCGTCGCTCCGGCGTTCCCGTAGTTCAACCCGGAGACTCCCGCGGCGCCCGCGCCGCCACTCGCGCCACAGCTCGAGGCCCCCGCGGCGCCCGAGTTGTAGACGTTGCCCTGGCCTGCGTTGCCTCCGATTGCCCCCGTTGCGCCCGCGCCTCCATGGGCGCCATCCGCACCCTCCGCACCAGCGCCAGCAGACACAGTGCAGCCAGCAATTGTCAGCGCGGCGCCGCTGTTCACCGCGAGGATTCCGATGCTCGAGTTGCCTTCGCCATTCGTCGCGGTGCCCACGGCGTCTGAAGCGGTCACGTGCATGAGTTGCAATTCAGTGGGCTGCGCGAGGCCAAGCGCCGTAACCGCAGTGGCCGACGGACTCTCGAGGTGGCTCACGTGCTGCATCCCGCGGCTCCACCCCCCGTTCGCGTCGTACCCCCCGTAGATGCCTACGCCCGCGAGGAGATTCAGCGTCTCCTGGTAGATGCCCTCCGCCACGTAGACCTGCGGCCGCGGTGAACCCGAAGTCGCCGCCGCAGCCATTCCGACAGTGATGGTCCGCTTCGGCGCCTGGATGGTCCCCGGATTGTTGTCGTCCCCCTGGGAGGAAACGAAGATGGCATTGAGGACCTCCCCGTCGATGCCATCGCAGTTGGCATCCACGAACTGCAGATCCGGGACGTCGACGGCTGACTGGAAGACACAGCTGTACTCACAGCCATTGGCCGGATCTCCATCCACGTCCCACCAGTCCGGGTCGCAGGTGAAGATGCACGTGCCGCTCGCGCAATGTGACGTGGCGTTGGCGCGGATGGGACACGCGGCTCC
>CAZQVZ010000353.1:0-6242 GCA_964596895.1 uncultured Myxococcaceae bacterium | reverse complement strand
CCCTGCCGCTTGAGCGCCATGCCCAGCTGCAGGAAGAACAGCTCGTCGAACGCGAGCCGCCGGTGCGCGGGGCTCATGTGCTTGTCGAGCAGCTCCAGGTCGTCCCCCTCCTCGGGGAAGTGGATCCGCTTCAGCGCCTCGGGCAGCCCCCACAGCCCGAGCCGCTCCCTCAGCGCCTGCGGCAGGGGCTCGTCCAGATAATGCGCGTAGCTTTCGGCCACCTTGAACGCCAGCTCCCGGAAGGCGCGCTGCTCGTGGCGCTCGAAGCCGGGGTAGATGGGGACGATGCGGTTGAAGTGGACGGGAGACCCTTCGAGATCATCCGCCGGCTCAATCTCCGGATGGACGATCTCCCGCCCCGACGCCGACGCGCGCAGTTCGCCAGAGACCACCAGCCGCTTGCCGACGGGAAAGCGCGCGCGCAGCCAGGGCCCGGACTGGAAGAACGTGGCCGAGATGCTGCCGGTCCCATCCGCTATCACCGCGCGGAAGATCTTGCGCCGCCCGCCCTTCACGAACGCGTCGCCCGAGCGCTGCACCGTACCCACGGTCACGCCCCGCTCACCCGGGATCAGCTCGGCGATGGTCTTCATCCGCCGCCGGTCCTCGTAGCAGCGCGGCAAGAGGAAGAGCACGTCCCCCACCTTGCGCAGCCCCTTGCGGTTGAGCGCCGCGACGAGCCTCGGATTCAGCCGCCATCCCACGCTGCGCAACGGCGTGGCCAATGGCCCTGCGCGCGGGGCAATGGAGAGCAGCCTCGCTTCGGCCCGGATGTCCGGCGCCGGCAGGCTCTTCGCCTTCTTGCCGCCGGGCACCGCCGCCGCGGACTCCCCCGCCGCCTGGGCCTTCTTCTTCCGGGCGCCGCCCTTGCGCGCCGGCGGTGCCGCCGGCTCTGCTCCCGCGGCGTCTGCTTCGGGATCCGAAACGTCGGGCGTGGAGACCTCTTCGACCTGCTCCTTCACGACGACCGGAGGGGCCGGCGCGCGCGCGGCCTTCGCTGCCGGCTTCGCCCCCAACTCCAGCAAGGAGCCCTGCCGCAGATCCTCCCCCGGCCCCCGCGCACCCAACGGCGCGGCCGCGGGCGCCACCCCATTCGCATCCTTCGCCAGCAAGACGAGCTCCGGCGGCAGCGGCACGCCTCCCTCGCCGAGCGCGCGCACCACCCGCCGCAAGGACGCCCTCCTGCGCGCAGCCTGCGGGCTGTCCACCTGGTCCAACTCAGCCCGAAGCGCTGCCACCAGCGGCGGTGAGACCTTCTGCGCCGCGGCGGCCTCCAGCGCGCGCGACAGGAGCCCGCGCAGGTCCTTCACGCTCTCCAGGAACGCGAAGTCGCGCTGGCACGCGTAGCGGAGCGGCCCGACGAGGGCCTGGAGCGGATGCACGTCGCGCACCTTATCTTCTGGGGGTGTCGAAGGCGTTCACGAGTGAAGAGACGGAGGACAAAGGTCCGCTCGTCCGGGCGGCGCCCACCGCGTCTGCCGCCGAGCCCCGGTACATCACCCCCGAAGGGTTCGCTGCCCTGAAGGCCCAGGCGGACGGGCTGCGCCAGGATGCTTCGGCGCTGGCGGCCTCCCCCGACGCGGCTGCCCGCCTGGCCCTCCTGGAGGCCACGCTGGCCACCGTGACCCTCCTCGGCCCAGACGCCGCACCGGAAGGCCGCGCCGCCTTCGGCGTGTGGGTCACCGTCGAAGACGAAGACGGCCACACCCGCACGTACCGGCTGGTGGGCCCGGACGAAGCCGACGCCCGCCGGGGCCTGGTCAGCGTGAACGCCCCCGTCGGCCGCGCGCTCCTGGGCAAAGAGGAGGGAGACACGGTGGAGGTGACCTTGCCCGGGCCGCGGGGGCAGGTGGCGTTGACGGTCATCGGGGTCAGCCGTTGTGCGCCACAGGACGCTGCGGGTTGCCAGGAATAGGGGGCGGTGCCCATCCATTGTGCAGGCCAGGCGGCCGAGCAGGAGCAACCAGAGCCATGCAGACCGAGAAGCCCGATCACTTCGCCACCTGGACCCTGTCCTTCTGCACCGCGGCGTTCGGGGTCTGGTCCACCTGGCAGACCTACCTCGCCCTGGGCCTTCGGGACCGGGCGCCGGACTGGGTGCTGCTCTTCGAGCGCCCCCTCTTCGGCAGCCTCTTGCTCGTGCTGCTCGTGGGCACCCTGGTCACCGCCTACGAAGCCCGGCTCTTCTCGCGGGACGAAGGCACGCCTCAGGCGCAGCGCTGACGAGCGCCTAGACGTCGTCCTCGAACTCCTCGAAGCGCACCTCGAGGATCTCGTACTCCCTGGGGCCCTTGGGGCTCTGGATGGTGGCGGTGTCACCCTGCGACTTGCCGATGAGCCCGCGCGCCAGCGGTGAGGTGATGGCGATGCGGCCCTTCTTCAGATCCGCCTCCAACTCCCCGACGATCCGGTAGGTCTTCTCCTCCTCGGTGTCCACGTCGAGCAGCACCACGGTGGCGCCGAAGACCACCCGGTCACCGGAGAGCTTGGAGACGTCCACCACGTCCGCGCGGGCGATCCACCCATTGAGGTCCATGATCCGGCCCTCGATGTGGGACTGCTTGTCCTTCGCTGCGTGGTACTCGGCGTTCTCCTTGAGGTCGCCGTGCGCCCGCGCCACCTCGATCTCCTTCGAGATCTTGATCCGCTCCACGGTCTGGAGGTGCTTCAGCTCCTCCTTGAGTCGGCGCAGGCCGCCAGCGGTGATCGGGATCGAGTCGCTCATTCGTGGGCGTATAGGGAATACGCTGCGGGCTCGTCAACGCGATCCGCGCCGCATATCGTCCCGGGCGTGCTCTCGGTGAAGGAGATCCGCGCTTTGGCCCGGTCAATGACCAGAGCCCATTTCCGTCAGCAGATGGGTCCTTTCGCTTTGGTTCAGCGTCCGCCGGCGCCCATCCTGGCCGAACAGGCAATGCGCATGGGCGCCTCCCGCACCGTCCACGCCCACCGCGCCGCCACCGACCACAGCGCGCTCAGCCTCATCCTCGAGTTCGAGCACCTCACCGTCGCCACCCTGCCCCCGGTCCGCAACGAAGACGTGCTGGTGGTGGGGCGCCTGCCGGACTCGGACCTGGTGGTGGATGACCCCTCCGTCTCCAAGCGCCACGCAGCGCTGCGCTGGGACGCCGCGCGGGATGGGGCCCGGGTGCGGGATCTGGGCTCCACCAACGGCACCTTCGTCAACGACGATCCAGTCGGCGGCCGCGAGGCCCCATTGTTCGACGGCACGGTCCTGAGCTTCGGGGACGTCGACTTCTGGTTCCTCCAGAGCAACACCCTCCACGAAAAGCTGATCAGCCCCGGGGCCGCCGGCGGCAGGATGATCCCATGACGTCACGAGCCGCTCGCGCCCTCCTGCTTGGACTTGCCCTCACCTTCGCTGGCGGCACCGGCCTGTTTGCCACCGCCTGCGGCGAATCCGGCTGCTCCGAGAAGACCTGCCCGGATGGGTGCTGCGGCGCGGACGGGCTGTGCCGGCCCAACAGCCCCCAGAGCTGCGGCGTGGCCGGCGGCGCCTGTGACGACTGCACCTCCCGGCGCCTGGGCTGCTTCGACGGGACCTGTCAGGCCTACCAGCAGGAGTGCCTGCCGCTGGACCGCAACTGCAACGTGGACCAGGTCTGCTGCTCGGGCATCTGCTCGAAGGGGCTGTGTTCGGAGCAGCGCTGCAAGGCCGGAGGTGGCGCCTGCCAGGTGGGCCAGGAGTGCTGCAGCGGCATCTGCGACAACGAGAAATGCACCCAGACCACCTGCGGCGGCGCCGGCAGCCCCTGCGGGCCCACGGAAGAGTGCTGCGGCTTCCTCGTCTGTGACGGGTCGGTGTGCGTGCCCGAATGCAAAGGCCAGAGCGCGCCCTGCGCTCAGAACGACGAGTGCTGCACCGACGCCTGCGTCCAGGGCTCCTGCGCCGGCGGGACCTCGCACTGCGAGGGCATCGGCTCGGCCTGCGCGGTGGATGGAGACTGCTGCGCGCCCTACATCTGCGTGGGCGGAAGCTGCGGCACCTGAGCCGGGCCGGGCGTCAGCGGCTGATGTCTCGCGTGAAGACCAGCACCATGTTGGCCGCCCACCCACCACAGCATAGAAGGGGCGCGGTGATGGCAGCCGCCAACGCAGCCCCCTTTGAGCATCCGTGCGCGGCCTTCAGCGCGTGGTACCGGACCACGACGGACCACACGCCCCACACGTAGAAGCCACAGACGGGAATGATGGCGAGCGGAAGCGGCGCCTGTCCCCAGGCCGTACCGTGGAAGGTCGTAGACCAGCGCCCGCGGACCCCGGCGACCCGCAGCACCAGGTGATCCAACCCGCTCACGACCACGGTCGCGGCGAGCGTCAAGAGCGGCACCACCACCCAGCCCGCGAGGAGCGCCAGCAGCAAGCTGACGTTCGTCCGACTGGCTTCGCCTGGCGCAACGAAGGCGCTCCGGAAGACGACGAGCGCGGCAATGGAGGCGATCAGGGGGAGCATGAGCACCGTCCCCTGTGCGACCACGTAGAGCGCGGGCCCCCTCAGGCCCGCCCCGGCTACCGGCGGCTGAAGCACCGCGCGCGGGTTCGTCAGCCCACCCCACGTCGTCTGCCACCACGCGCGCAGCACGCCCAACTCCCCGCGCCGCTCCCACGGCACCTGCCGGGCGTCTGCGCGCGCGGCGCAGGTCGCGCAGAGGATCCGTTCTCCGGCGCCCTCGCGCAGGCACGCTTCGCAAACGAAGGCACCGCACCGATCACAGGCGCGGCGAGGTGCCCGGTCAGGGTGATTCACACAGCCCGGCTCAGTCGAACCCTCCGGCCGCGCGCGCAGCAACGACGCGCCGCAGGCACCGCACGCCGCCTGCCCGAACGGAACGGTTTCACCGCAGAGGGGACAAACGAGCCCCCGTGCCGTCCCGCCCTCCGCCACGGGCGCTTCAGCTCCGCCCGAGGTAGCTCTGCAGCGCCTTCACGGGCAGCTCCGCGGACGCCAGGGCCTCGAGCCCGCCCACCGCCATCCGCGCCGCCTGCACCGTCGTGTAGTACGGCACGCCCTGCATCAGGGACTCGCGGCGGATGGAGAAGGAGTCCGAGATCTCCTTCTTGCCCACCGTGGTGTTGATGACCAGCGCCACGTCCCCGTCGACGATCCGGTCCACGATGTGCGGCCTTCCTTCGGTGACCTTGTGCACCGGCTCACAGGCGATGCCCTTCTGGGTGAGATACCGGTGCGTGCCCCCAGTGGCGATGAGCGTGAACCCCAGCGCGCGCAGCCTTCTGGCCAGGTCCACCACCGCCGGCTTGTCGTCATCCTTCACCGAGATGAACACCCGGCCGCTCTTCGGCAGCCGCACGCCCGCGGCGAGCTGGCTCTTGGCGAACGCCTGCGCCCAGTTGTCCGCGAGCCCCATCACCTCGCCGGTGGACTTCATCTCCGGCCCCAGGATCACGTCCACGCCCGCGAAGCGCATGAACGGGAACACCGACTCCTTCACCGCGCAGTGGGCGAAGGCGCGCTCCTCCACGTAGCCCAACTCCTCCAGCGTCTTGCCCACCATGCACAGGGCCGCGATCTTCGCCAGCGGCACGCCGGTGGCCTTGGCCACGAACGGCACCGTCCGGGACGCGCGCGGGTTCACCTCCAGGATCCACACCTGCTTGCCCTGGATGGCGAACTGCACGTTCATCAGGCCCACCACGCCCAACTCCCGCGCCATCGCCGTGGCCTGGTCCTTCATCCGCTCCACGGTGTCCGGCGGCAAGGAGTGCGGCGGCAGCGTCGCCGCGGCGTCTCCGGAGTGCACGCCCGCCTCCTGGATGTGCTCCATCACCCCACCGATGAGCACCTTCCCCGTCTTGTCGGCGACGAGGTCCAGATCCACCTCGATGGCCTCCTTGAGGAACCGGTCGATGAGCACCGGGTGCTCCGGCGAGGCCTGCACCGCGTCCCGCATGTACCGCTCGAGGCTGACCTGGTCGTAGACCGTCTCCATGGCCCGGCCGCCCAACACGTAGGAGGGCCGCACCATCACCGGATAGCCAATGCGCTCCGCCACCCGGTACGCCTCCTCCGGTGAGCGGGCCACGCCGTTCTCCGGCTGCTGCAGCCCCAGCTTCTCGATGAGCCGGCTGAAGCGCTCTCTGTCCTCCGCCCGGTCGATCGCGTCCGGCGAGGTCCCCAGGATCGGCAGGCCGGCCTTCTCCAGCGGCACCGACAGGCGCAGCGGCGTCTGCCCACCGAACTGGACGATGGCGCCCAGCGGCTT
>CAZQVZ010000352.1:0-6253 GCA_964596895.1 uncultured Myxococcaceae bacterium | reverse complement strand
GAAGGTGAAGAAGCTCATCGAAGAGGGCAAGCGCGCGGCCCGTGAGGCCGCGGCGGCAGCAGCAGCCGCGGCGGCCAACCAGGGCGGCGGCGACAACAAGCCCGAGTAACGGGCGGGGACCTGTCGTCCTCGCACAAGAGCGCCCGCTCACCGGGGTCCCCCGCTATCCGGGGCCACGGGGGCGGGCGTTCTCTTTGTTTGTACCGAACCGGTTTCGGTTTAAGGGGTGGGTGTGCACCTCTTCCTCGCGCTGATCGACCATGTGGATCTGGCCGAGAAGGCCGTGGGCCGGTTCCGGCAGTTCGGCCTGGGCGAGCCCGTCATTCTGCGGGCCCGGAGCGCCGCGGCCGTGCTCTCGGCGGAGGTCCCCATCTTCGGCGGGCTCAAGAGCCTGGCCCTGGGCGCGGATGAGGACCGGCTCTTCGCCCTCTCCTTCGTCCCCATCACCGACCCCGAAGAGGCCCGGCGCCTGGTGACGCGGGTGCAGCTGGAGATGGACGCGGACGACCCCCCCATGGGCCGGCTGGTGGCGCTGCCGGTGCTCTCCGCCGAGCTCTCCTCGCTCGGGGGGTAGGACCGAAGCATGCGCACGCTGCTCGTCTTCATCGCAGTGGCGGCCCTGAGCGTGCTCGCGTCCAACCAGCGGCTCTTGCAGGCCGGCCGCTTCTTCAACCTCGCGCAGCTCTCGGCGAGCGGCCTTCTGTTCCTCGTCTTCGGCGCGGCGCTGGGGCCCGGCGCGGTGGGGTTGTTGCGGCCGGAGGAGCTCGCGGGGGCGCGCCCGCTGCTCGCCCTGGGGCTCGGGTTGGCCGGGGTGCTCATCGGCCTGCACCTCGAGCCGCACCTTCTGCGCACGCTGCCGTCCCGGGTGTGGGCGGCGGCGGCGGCCCAGTCCGGCGTGGCCTTCCTCGCGGTGGCGCTCCCCCTGGCGGGGCTGTTCCTGCTGGCGGCGGGGCAGCAGCCGCTGGTGGCGCTGGGGGCGGCGGCGGTGATGGGCGGGGCGGCGTCGGTCTCCTCCAGCCACTTCGCGGTGCTCTGGTTCCGGACCGGCAGGCTGGACCGGCGGCGCGGGGTGGGGGTGGCCCTCATCGCCATGCTGGACGACCTGATGGGCATCCTCGTGTTGGCGGTGGCGCTGCTTCTGGGTACGCACCCCGACCTGTCGGTGGCGGCGGGCCTGGTGGCGCTGGCGGTGCTCCTGGGTCTTCTGTGTGGCGCGCTCACCGCGTACCTCATCCAGGGCACCCAGGGCGCGGAGCTCACGGCGATCCTCCTGGGCGCGGTGGGGCTCGTCTCCGGGGCGGCGGCCCTGCTCCGGGTGTCCGCGCTCATCGCCGGGCTCACCTGCGGCGCCACCCTGGCGTTCATTGGCGGGAAGGCGGTGGCGCAGGCGTCCCGCGCGCTGGTGCGGACCGAACGGCCGGTCTACCTGGGCCTGCTGTTCCTGGTGGGCGCGCACGTGACCCTGGCGGACTGGTTCGCCTGGGCCATCCTCCCGGTGTTCATCGCGCTGCGGTTCATGGGCAAGCTGTGGGGCGGCAAGCTCGCGCGCAAGGCGGCCCTGGGGGTGTTGCCCCTGCCTCCGGAGCCGGGCTTCGCCCTCATCGCCACCGGCGGCGTCTCGTTGTGCCTGCTCATCGAGTACGTGATCCTCGTGGGCGGGCCCACCTCCCAGCTCATCTTCAACGTGGGCGTGATGGCCGCGGTGGTGAACGAAATCCTCGCCAGCCGCGCCTTCCACCGCAGCATCGCCCCGCCGCCTGCGCCGCCCTTGCCTCCGGCCCCGCGCGCACCGACCGAGCCGAGCCCGACCGGGGGGGCGGCGTGAGGCCCGCGCTCATCCGACTCGCGCTCCTGATGGCGATGCTCGCCGGGGTGAGCGCGCTGGGCCTGCTGGGGCTGGAGCAGGGGACGCCGGTGACGTTTGCGGGCGGCGCGCTGCTCTTGTCGGCGATCTTCGCGGGGAAGGTGGCGGGCGCCTTCGGGTTGCCGAGGCTGACGGGGTACGTGCTCATCGGCATCGCGGTGGGGCCGTACGTCCTGCGCTTCATCTCCGGGGAGGCGGTGGGCGGGCTGGACCTGGTCCGGGGCCTGGCGGTCTCGCTGATCGCGCTGGTGGCAGGGACCGAGCTGCAGCTGGGGCTCATCCGCCGCGTGGGGCTCAAGGTCACCATGATGTGCCTCGCGGTGACCGCGGTGATCTTCCTCGTGGTGGCGGGCTCGCTGCTCGCCCTCAAGCCCTTCCTGGGGTTCATGGCGCCCATGACCTGGCCGCAGGCGGTGGCGGTGGCGGCGCTGGCGGCGGCGGTGATCGCGTCCTTTTCGCCCACGGTGACCATCGCCATCGTGCAGGAGACGAGCGCCAGGGGGCCCTTCACCGAGTTCCTGATGGCCTTCGTGATCATCGGGGACCTGGTGGTCTTGATCCTCTTTGCGCTCTCGGTGGGCGTCACCAAGGCCACCCTGGGCGCGGGCTTCAGCCCCGGGGAGCTGCTCGGGGGGGTGGGCTGGGAGCTCTTCGGGTCCATGCTGGTGGGCGGCGTGCTCGGCGTGCTGATGCTCGTCTACCTGCGCAAGGTGAGCCGAGAGTTGCCGCTGTTCATCACCGCGGTCTGCTTCGTGTCCGCCGAAGCCGGCGTGCACATGCACCTCTCCCCGCTGCTCCTCTCCCTCGCCGCGGGCGCCGCCATCGCCAACCTCGACGAGCCGCAGGCGCACAAGCTGCACGACGCCGCCCAGTACGCGGGGCTGCCGGTGTTCGCGCTCTTCTTCGCGGTGGCGGGCGCGGACCTGAACCTGGGGACCCTGCGCAGCGTGGGGGGACTGGCGTTGGGGCTGGTGGTGCTGCGCGCGCTGGCCATCTGGGTGGCGTGCCGGAGGTTCGCGCCGCCGGACGCCCCGCTGGTGCGCCGCTACCTGTGGACGGGGCTGGTCTCGCAGGCGGGCGTGACGTTCGGGCTGGCGGTGCTGGTGGGCCGCACCTTCCCCACCTTCGGGGCGGAGGTGGAGGTGCTCATCGTCGCCATCGTCACCATCAGCACGCTCATCGGGCCCATCCTCCTGCGGCGCGGGCTGCAGCAGGTGGGGGAGGTCCCGCGCGAAGACGCGGCCCCCGCACTGAAGGATGACGCGGCCGCCTCGCCGCGCTAAAGCGCCGCGGCATGGCCGCGCCGATCGTCGAGATTGATGTGGATCACCCCAACCCCAGGCTCCTGCGCCGGGCGGTGGAGGTGCTCGAGTCCGGCGGGCTGCTCGCGTACCCCACGGACACCTACTTCGGCATCGGCTGCGACCTCACCAGCAAGAAGGCCATCGAGCGGCTGTACACGCTCAAGGGCCGGGACCGGAAGAAGCCGCTGGCGTTCTTGTGCCCGGACCTCTCGGACGTGGCGAAGTGGGCGCACGTGACCAACTTCGCGTACCGGACCATGAAGCAGCTCACCCCCGGCGCCTTCACCTTCATCCTCAACGCCACCCGCGCGGTGCCGGACATGATGATGACCCGGCAGAAGACGGTGGGCATCCGGGTGCCGGACTCCGAACTGGCGCGTGCGCTGGCGCGGGAGTTGGGCCGGCCCATCGTCACCACGTCCGCGACGGATGCGGAGGGGGAGGTCCTCATCTCCGCGAAGGACATCAAGGAGACCCTGGGCCACGGGCTGGAGCTCATCCTCGACGGCGGCGTGCTGCAGAACGAGCCGTCCACGGTGGTCTCGCTGCTCGATGATCAGCTGGAGCTCCTGCGCGAAGGCAAGGGCCAGCTGTCCTGACCGGATTCTTGCGCGCGCCGTAGCGGGCTGTAGCGTCCTTCGCCACCGTGGACGGACTGCTCGACCTCTTCATTGGCCACCTCCGCGCGGAGCGGGCTTCGTCCCCCCACACGGTGGACGCCTACGCGCGGGACATCACCGGCTGGCTCGGCCACCTCGGCAAGCAGGGCGTGGCGGACATCGCGGAGGCGCGCCGGGCCCACATGACCGGCTACATGGAGGTCCTCGCCCGAAAGGGGCTGTCCGCGAAGACGCAGGCGCGCAAGCTCGCGGCCCTGCGGACCTTCCACCGCTTCCTTCGGGAAGAGCGGCTCTCCTCCATAGACCCCACCGAGAACGTGGACCGCCCCAGGGTGCCGCAGAGCCTGCCGGTGTTCCTCACCGTGGAGGAGGTGGAGGAGCTGCTCGCGGCGCCGCAGGTCCAGACGCTCGCGGGCGCGCGGGATGTGGCCATGCTGGAGGTGCTCTACGCCACGGGCCTGCGCGTCAGCGAGCTGTGCCGGCTGGAGCTCAATGATCTGCAGCTGCGCGCGGGCTACCTGATCGTGATGGGGAAGGGGAAGAAGGAGCGGCTGGTGCCGGTGGGCCAGAAGGCCACGGAGGCCGTTGGGGCGTACCTGGACGGGCCCCGCGCGGCGCTGCTCCGGGGGCGGCAGAGCCGGGCGCTCTTCGTGACGCGGCTGGGGCGGGCCTTCAGCCGCGCCGGGTTCTGGAAGCTGCTGCGGCGGTACGCGCTCAAGGCGGGGATCAAAAAGCCCCTGTCGCCGCACAAGCTGCGGCACTCCTTCGCCACGCACCTCCTGGAGCGGGGCGCGGATCTTCGCGCGGTGCAGGCCATGCTCGGGCACTCGGACATCTCCACCACGCAGATCTACACGCACGTCACCCGGGCGAGGCTCTTCGCGCTCTACCAGCAGCACCACCCGCTCGGCGGGGAGGGGCGGCCGCCGGCGCGGCCCCCCCGAGCGGCGCGGCAGAAGGCGGCTGCTACAGGTCCGTAGCCGAAATCTTGCGGGGCCCAGACCCACTGCTACCCTGCCCACCGGGCATGGCAGCGCGCGCAAAGTGGATGTGGGGGGCGGTGGGGCTGGCGGCGTGCCTGTCCCTGTGGTCCGTGGCGGACGCGCGCGGCATCCGCAAATACCTCGCGCTGGATGCGGACGTGCAGGCGCTGGAGGCAAAGAACCGCGCCCTGCGCGCCCAGAACGCCCGCTACCTCGAAGAGATAGAGGCCCTGCGCAAAGACGAGGCGGCGCTGGAGCGCGCGGCCCGCGAGGAGCTGGGCTTCATCCGTCCCGGAGAGATCGTCTTCAACCTGGAGTGACCCGTGGCCGTCGTCCTGCGCACCGCCGTCCGCTCCCTCCCCGCCGCCGCGGTGCTCCTCACGTTGGCGCAGATGGGCCGCGGCGGCTTCCGCGCCTTCGGCGGGCTCGGCTGGTGGGAGGCGGGGTGTGTGGTGCTGCTGCTTGTGGGCCTGGGCATCTCCGCTGGGCGCAGGTTCCGCCGCAGCCGCGCGGGCGCCTCGCCCCAGCTGCGGGATGACCTGGAGGTGGGGGCGAGCCTCATCGCGCTCGCGTACGCGGTGGTGGGCGTGGGCGGGCCGTCGCTGGTGCCCATCGTCTATCTGCTGATGGCGTTCCTGGTGAGCTTCCTGCCGCGCACGGCGGGGCTGACGCTCCTGGGGGTGGCGCTGGTGTTCGACGGGCTGGTGACCCTGGCCCCGCCTGCGCCCCGGTGGACGGCGTTCCTCACCCACGCGGCGTTCCTCCTGCTCTTCGCCGCGCTCTACCACGTGGTGCTCGCCGCCCGGCTGATGCTCGCGCGCAAGGCGGAGGACGAGGCGGTGTCGAAGAAGATCCGCGAGGTCGAAGAGCGCGCGCGCACCTTCCGCCTGGTCAGCGCCGGCACCCAGGACAGCTTCCCGGGCGTGAAGGACCAGGAGAAGTGGCTGGTCGCCTCGGTGAAGGAGATTGAAGGGGCGGTGGGGGCGGCCCTGGAGATCGCCGAGACCGCCTTGCGCACGCACACCTGCGCGGCGTTCCTGCTCACCTCGGATGACCGGTCCCTGAAGCTCTACGACTGCCGCAGCGCCTCCGAGCGGGTGCAGCGCGAGCGCTTCAGCGCGGGCGAGGGGATCCTGGGTGGGGTGCTCAAGCGGACGGTGCCGGTGCGGATGTGCGCGCCCGGCGGGCTCAAGGGCATCAGCTGGTACGACGGCGGCGGCACCCCGGTGCAGGCGCTGTTGGCGGTGCCCATCGTCGAGCGCGGGGGGCTGGTGCGCGGCGTGCTGGTGGCGGATCGCATCACCCAGGAGCCGTTCACCGAGCAGGACGAGCGGCTCCTGGCCGCCATCGCCTCCGAGGTCCTGCGCGCCATCGAGGTGGAGCGGGTGATGACGTACATCCGCAAGAGCCGCGACGAAAAGGACCGGTTCTTCCGCGCCATCGAGGAGATGAACCGCGCCGGCAACCCCGAGCAGGTGTTCC
>CAZQVZ010000351.1:0-6253 GCA_964596895.1 uncultured Myxococcaceae bacterium | reverse complement strand
GCGATGTACATGCACAACGCCACGATCGCCGAGGCGTTGATGGTCATCGACGTCGTCACCTTGTCGAGCGGGATGCCGTCGAACAGGAGCTCGAAGTCCTTGAGCGTGGAGACGGCCACGCCCTCCTTGCCGACCTCGCCCAGGCTCATGGCGTGGTCCGCGTCGTAGCCCATGAGCGCGGGCATATCGAACGCGGTGGACAGCCCGGTCATGCCCTGGCTGATGAGGTACTTGAACCGCTGGTTCGTGTCCTCGGGGGAGCCGAACCCGGCGAACTGCCGCATGGTCCACAGCCGCCCCCTGTACATCGAAGGCTGCACGCCGCGCGTGAACGGGAACTGGCCGGGCAGCCCCAGCCGCTCCTGCGTTTCACCCCGCCGGTCCGCCGCGGTGAGCAGGTCGGGGATGGGCACGCCGGAGTCGGTCTGGAACTGCGCGCGCCGGGGCGGGACCTTGTCGGTGATCCGCTTGAGGTCTTCGGCCGCCCAGCGCTCCACGTCCCGGGCGATCTGCTTGATGGCCGCGGTGTCGTAGACCCGGGTGGCGCCGCGCTTGACCTTCCCCGCCTTCGCCTTCGCCGCCTTTTGAGCGCGCTTCGCCGCCTTCTGGGCGACCTTCGGCTTCGCGGGCTGGAGGCCCTTCTTCGCCTTCGGGGCGACCCTGGCGGTGGGCGGCCTGGGCTTCGGCTTCGGCTTCGCCTTTGCGGCCGCGGTCTTGGAGCGCTTGCCCGCCGCCTGCACGAGGCGCTTCACCGCGCCCTTGAGGGTCTTCCGCTTGGATGTCGGCATGCGCGCGGGTCTAGCATCCGGCGCTTCGACTGGAAATGGCCTCCGAGAGCTTGGCCAGCCGCATTGCCGCTTGCTGCAGCGTGTCGTCCCGTTTGCAGAACGCGAAGCGGACGAGCCTCTGGCCGTGTTCCCGGTGCGCCTGCCCGTAGAACGCGGAAGGCGGGATGGCCGCCACGCCCACCTCCTTCGTGAGGAAGCGGCAGAAGGCGAAGTCGTCTCCCCCGAACCCATCAGGGAGCTGGGCGATGGTGAAGTAGGTGCCTTCGGCTTCGAACGTGGACAACCCCGCCGACGCCAGGGCCCGCCCGAGCAGGTCCCGCTTGCGGCGGTAGTCGGCCTCGAAGGCCCGGAAGTAGTCGTCCCCCAGGCGCAGCGCCGTCGCCACCGCGGCCTGCAGCGGGGCCGCGGACGCGAAGGTCACGAACTGGTGGACGCCCTGCACCGCCGCCCGCAGCGGAGGCGGGGCAATGGCCCAGCCAATCTTCCAGCCGGTGAAGCCGAAGCTCTTCCCCGCGCTGGAGACGGTGACGCAGCGTTCACCCAGGCCCGGCAGGGTCGCCGGGCGCAGGTGGCTTGCGGGGGCGAACACCAGGTGTTCGTAGACCTCGTCGGAGAGCACGTTGACGTCGTGCCGGTCGCACAGGTCCCGGAGCAGCTCCAGCTCTGCGCGGGTGAAGACCTTGCCGGTGGGGTTGTGCGGGGTGTTGAGGACCACCAGCCGCGTCTTCGGCCCGAAGGCGTCCTCCAGTTCCTGCGCGTCGAACCACCAGTGGGCGTGGGCCGGGTCCGGGGGCCGCAGGAGCACGAAGCGCGGGGTGGCCCCGGCGAGCCGCACGCTGGCCTCGTAGGAGTCGTAGAAGGGCTCGAAGAGGATGACCTCGTCGCCCGGGTCGGTCAGCGCGAGGATGGCGTCGAAGAGCGCCTCGGTGGCGCCGCTGGTGACCGAGACCATGGTGTCCGGGTCCACCGCCATCCCGTAGAAGCGCGCTGCGTGTTCTGCCACCGCGCAGCGCAGGTCCGAAAGCCCCGCGCCCATGGCGTACTGGTTGAGCCCGCCGCGCAGGGCCCGGACGGCGGCCTCGCGCACTTCTTCCGGGCCGTCGAAGTCTGGGAACCCCTGCCCGAGGTTCACCGCGCCGTGCGCCCCGGCCAGCGCCGAGAACTCACTGAAGACGGTGGTTCCGAAGCCCTCCACCCGCCGGGCCGCGCGGATCTTCGGAGGGGATGGGTCGCTCACGTCCGGGCCAGGTTGCGGAACGCCCGCCAGGCGCGCTCCGGCAGCGCCAGCGCGTGGGCGTGGCGGACCATGAAGGCCACCGTCACCACCGTCACCACGAAGGGCACCGCGGCGATGAGGTCGATGCCGTAGTGGAACCGGCCGATGAGCGTGCCGGCGATGAGGCCCGTGCCAATGGGCAGCAGGGCCCAGAAGTAGTTGCGCTGGTAGCGCCACGCGAAGGTCAACACGGTCAGCGTGACCCCGGTGTGGCCGGAGGGGAAGCAGTCCCGGTCGAACACGGGGGTGCGCATCAGGCCGTCCAGGGTGGACGTGAGCCACAGCCCCTGCAGCGGCGCGTCGAACATGCCGGCGAGGAAGTAGCGCGGGCCCACCGCGGGGACGACGACGTAGAAGATGTAGTTGAGGACGAAGTACAGCGTGAGCCCGAGCGTGTACTCCGCGTAGGCCAGGCTCTTCTTGCGCACGTACAGCAGCACGCCCAGGACCACCGGGCCGAGGAAGTAGCTGTAATAGCAGATCATCACGAACTCGGTGATGACCGGCCCCACCCGCTCGCCCAGCCAGAGGGCCGGGTGCGCGCCGAACAGCCGCAGATCCAGCTGGGCCAACTCCGCGTCCAGGAGCCTCGGGTGCGCCGAGTCCAGGATGGGGCCCAGGTTGAAGTGCCCGAAGATGATGGTGGGCAAGAGCCAGAAGTTGCCCACCGTGTGGAGCCACCGGAGCTTCGGGGAGGCTTCCGCGAGGCCTCTGACCGCCACCAACCCGAGCGCGATCCCGCCAAAGCCCACGGCAGACGACCCCCAGGCCGGGTGCCAGGTGCCGTCGAAGAGGACCAGCGCCGCTGCGAAGCTCGCGAGGCAGGTGATGAGCAGGTCCGCCACCTTCATGGGCAGCGTGTGCTCCACCTTGACCGGCGGATTACCGGTTGCGCTGTCTGGTTCGGGACGCATCTCGTTCGGTCACCGGAAAGCTACGGGCCTCCGCCAGCAATGCAACCGACGCGCCGGCGCGACAGACAGCGGGTGGACCATAACATTGCCGCGGAATCTGCTCATTTTCGCTGCGTTGGCCAGCGGGGGTGGAGGTTCGCAGCTCAGGCAATCCGGCGCTCGTCTGGGCGCTCGGTGGGTGCGTCCGCAGGCGGCGCTGGGAGCTCGGGCGCCGGCGCTGCGGGCAGCGGCAACACCGTGGAACCGGCCGGAGCAGGAAGCTGCAGGACGCCTCGGTAGACCCGCCAGCGCTCCACCCCGGTGAGCAGCGCGGGCAGGAACACGCCGGTGCCCAGGAAGGTGCAGATGACGCCGAGGACCGCGAGGTGCCCGATGGACGCCAGGCCCGGGTGCGTGGCCGACAGCAGCGCGCCGTACCCCGCCGCGTTGGCGAGCGAGGCCAGGGCCGCGGCGCCGCCGGTGTGGCGCACCACGTGGCCCAGGGAGCCCGGGCCCTCCTGCCGGTAGCGGTGGTAGAGGTGCACGCCGTTGTCCACCGCGACGGCGAGCAGGTTGGGCAGGACCACGGCGTTGATGAAGTTGAGCCGGATGCCGAACAGGTGCATCGCCCCGCCGAGGCACAACATGCCCAGAAACAGGGGCCCTGCCACCAGGCCCGCGTGCTTGAGGCTGCGCAGCCCCGCGGCGATCATCACGAAGACCACCAGCGCCGCCGCCCAGAGGATGAACGGCCCGTCCGCCTCCACCAGGTCGAACACGCGCGCGGCGATGAGGTTGGAGTCGAGCACGTGCAGGGACCCGCCGTCCGCCTCCACCCTGGAGATGAGCTCACCCACCTGTGTCGCCCAGCGGTGGAGGTTCTCGGTCTCGTGCTGGCTGTGCTTCGGGAACAGAAGGACGAACAGGCCTTCGCCATCCAGCGGCACGAAGCGGCGGCGCAGGGTCTGGGGCACCTCCTCCGCCGTCCAGGGCTTCGCCTCCAGCAGGGTCTGCAGGCTCTGGACCTTCTGCCCCGTCGCGCCTTCGCGGACGGAAGGTGGCAGGTCGTCCAGGAGCGTGCGCAGCCGCGCCATTTGCGCGCCGCGCGCGTCGAGATCTTCGGGCACCAGGTCCGCGAGCGACGCGGTGCGGAGGATGGCGGCCCCCTCCCCGTGCTCTTCGCGGAGGTCCTCCACGGCCTTCGTCACCGCGCGGACCGCTTCCAGATCCTCCACCCAGACGATGGCGGGGTTTATCTGCACCCGGAGCTTTTCGACCATGTGGTCGTTGAGGCGGGTGACGTCGGTCTCGCCGCGCAGCTTCGTGAGGTCCGTCTCGAAGCCCAGCTTCGGGAGCGCCACCACCGAATAGGCGCCAAAGCCGACGATGCCCGCCAAGACCGCGGCGACGAGCCCGGTGGGCATCCGCCGGTACTGCCGCGCCTCGATATTCCGGACCTTCTCCTGGGGCAGCGGCTTCTGGGGCCGGACGCGCTCGGCCACCGCGACCACGGCCGGGCCCACCGCGTACGCCGCGAGCACCGCCAGCACCACGCCCGTGCCGGCGATGAAGCCGAACTGCGCGAAGGCCTGGAAGTCCGCGAACAGGAGCACGAAGAACGCCGCGGCGTTGGTGCCGGCGGAGATCAGCGCCCCGCGGAAGGTCCCGCGCACCGCGCGCTCCATGGCCTCCTGGGCGGAGACCACCCGCCGCTCCTCCCAGTAGCGCATCCCCAGGTGGACGCCGTACTCGATGCCCAGGCCAATGAGGATGGCGACGAGGAACCCCGTCACGATGTTGAGGTGCCCCACCGCCAGCTGCGCCACCGCGAAGGTCAGCGCCAGGCCCAGCACCACCGGCGTCCCCACCACCAGAAGACCCGAGGCGCGGCGGGTCCCCAGGAGCACCAGCAGCGCCGCGAGGGCCGCTGACAAGAGCGAGGCGAACGCCAGATCCCGCCGCATCACCTCGTCTTCGGACAGGCGCGTGGGGAACTGGCCGGCCATCCCCGTCTGCACCCCGGGGAAGTCCTTCGCCGTCTCGTCGAGCACGACGCCGGTCACGCTCAGAAGGCGCCTCGTGAACCCGAGGTCTCCCGGCGTGCCGTTGGGCTTCACGAACAGGTACAGCTCAGAGCCGTCCTGCGCGACGAGGTATTCGCTCTGCGGCAGGTCCCCGGCGTAGCGGCGCTCAATCTGCTCGAAGGACGGCGGCGGCTCGTCGAGCAGGTCCACGAAGAGCGGGTTCTTCGCCTGCTTCTCGTAGCGGATCCTGTCCTGCAGGTCGTCGTGGAGCTCCGCGAGCTTCTCCGCGGGCAGAAGCCACAGCCCGCGCTCCTCGAAGAAGCCGATGTCGTAGCGGTACTCGACGTAGCGGATCTCGGGCAGCGCCTCGAGCTTCGGCGCCACCGCGTGGGCGTAGGCCGTGAGCGTCTGCAGCTCCGCGCCGTGGGTCTGCAGGACGAGGTACCCGTCTCCGCCGGCCTTCTGGGCCACCTGCTCGAGATCTCTGACCTCGCGGGTGTCCTTCGGGAGCAACTCCACGAAGGAGCCGCGGAAGGCGAGGCGGGAGGCGAGGCCGAGGCCTGCCGCGGCCAGCAGGAGGAGCGCGCCGAGCACCCAGAACGGACGGGTGAAGCTCAGCTTCACGTAGCGGTGGGCGAGATCGTTCTTCTGCTGGCTCATCGAAGGGCGGCGGACTGTAGGGAACTGCCCGCTACCCCGCAATGCAACGAATCGTCGCTCGGAAGCTTCAGGAGCGGGCGGTGGCCGCGCCCCCGCGAGCAAGTTCTTGCGCAGCCCAGACAGCGCCTGCCTGCCCCCAGCAGTCCCGCGTACTTGCGAGCCCGGGCGTGGCGTTGTGGTGGGCAACTTCCTGCGCAGTCCGCAGTGCCCGCGGAAGTGATGAGAATTCTTGATGAATTTGCTCGCCGAGCCACCGGAACGACACTTGACTGGAGCCCGGCACGTCTCTAGAAGACCGCGCGCCCGAGGAGGGGCACCCCGACATGGCTGACGTTTTCGACAAGTGCACGAACTGGAAGGACTACCGGATCGCCAAGGCGACGGGTCTCTACCCCTACTTCCGCCCCATCGAGGCGTCGCATGCGAGCACGGAGGTCGACATCAACGGCCGCCGGGTGATCATGGTCGGCTCGAACAATTATCTCGGGCTCGCCGGGGATCCGCGGGTGAAGGAGGCGGCCATCGAGGCCACCCGGCGCTTCGGGTCCACCTGCTCCGGCTCGCGGCTGCTCAACGGCACGCTGGCCATGCACGACGAGCTGGAGGCGAAGC
>CAZQVZ010000350.1:5000-6267 GCA_964596895.1 uncultured Myxococcaceae bacterium | reverse complement strand
GCAGCGGCCTCACGGTCCTCCGCGGCCACTGAGCCAGCCTGCCCGCACGAGGGACCGCCGCACCTCGCCCCCAGGCGCCGGTGTGGCGGTTTCGCGTTGCGGGCGTTCTCAGCGGCCGAGAGTGAAGGTGGAGCATCCGCGCCAGACTCCGCGCGCGGACGTCAGTGGCCGCGACGGGACGGCGGCCGCCAGCCGCTCCACTCTGGGACGCAGCGGGCATGGCCGCTGCACAACGCGTCCGTCCATGAACGGACCGACCAGCCCCATGACCGCCTTGCAGCAGACCCTGGCCCGCATGGTGCTCTTCCGCACCGACCGCGGGCCGGCCCACCTCCCGAGGTTGAGCGAGCTCGGCCGGCGCCATGGCGTGGGCGCGGCGGCCATCCGGGACGCGCTCGCGCCCCTCACCGCCTACGGCCTGGTGGAGCTCCGGCAAGGGCGAGCGCCCTGGCTGCCGCCCCTGGCGCTGCGCCGGGGCATCGAGACCATTGGCCTCGAGCTGGAGGTGGCGCGCACCCGCCGGGAGCGACGGCAGCCCCTGAAGAGCTGGCTGGAGATGGAGCATGAGCTCATCGTGGAGTCCTTCCGCCGCTGCGCCGCGTACGGCAGCTATGACACCCGCGAGGCCGCGGCGCGCGCGGTGGACCAGGTGGTCAGCGCCGCGTTCAATGACGCGCCGCTCGAGGCGCTCGCGCTCTACCGCTGGCGGGCCATTGGCGCGGCGGTGGCGGGCGCGGACTGCGAGGCGCTGCGGCTCCTGGCCAACTCGCTTCAGCGCTCGGTGGAGCGGGTCCTCCCGTACATCTGCCCGGCGCTGGAGCCGGACGAACTGGCGGACGAGATGATCGAGGTCCAGGAGCTGCTCCGCCTGCGGCGGGACGACGACGTGGCGGCGTTCCTGGATCTGCACACCCAGCGCCTGCACGCAGACGTCCTCGACATCGCCTCGCAGTCGCGGCCGAAGTCCCGGCGGCGGCGGGTGCACCTGATGGTGCCCCTGCGGCGCGCCAGCTGATGGTCGCAGCCACCAGCCCCGCGCTCCCGGACGAAGAGCCCCTGGCGCGAGGGACGCGGAGGCTTCAGCTCGCCCGCGCACGCGCAGCGGGCCCCACCCGCTCGCGCAGCTCCTCCACCACGTCTGCGACGCTGCGGTGGCTCGTGGAGACCGTGTGGTGGGCGCGGGCGTAGAGCGGTTCGCGCTCGCGCAGGCGGCGGCGCAGCTCCGCCATCGCGTGCGGGCGGTTCTCCATGGGGCGGGTGTCTCCCT
>CAZQVZ010000349.1:0-6269 GCA_964596895.1 uncultured Myxococcaceae bacterium | reverse complement strand
GGCGGCTCGTTGTCCGCGTACGGCATGTCCACGATCAGCGCGCCGTCGGACTCCTTCGTCCCCGGCCGCTTCGCGATCTGGGCGATCACCGCGTCCATCTTCCCGTGGTACCGGCTCTCGCCCTCGTAGTGCTCGAAGCGCACGTCCAGCCGGGCGTACACCGTCTGGAAGTCACGCAGGGAGGTCTCCCGGAACTCCTTCCACAGGGCCAGGGCCGCTTGGTCCCCGTCCTCCATCTGCCGGAAGAAGGCGCGGGCGCGCTCGTCGAAGGCGGGCTCTGCTTCGGCGCGGGCGTTGGCCTTCACGTAGACCTCCACCAGGTGCGCCACCTCGCCGCGCCGCGCGGGGTCCCCGTACTCCTGGAAGCCCACCGCCACGAGCCCGAACTGCTTGCCCCAGTCGCCCAGGTAGTTGATGCCCTCCACCCGCCAGCCCCCGGCGCGGTGCAGGTTGGCCACCGCGTTGCCGATCATCGTGGAGCGGATGTGGTGGAACGCGATGGGCTTGGCGATGTTCGGCGCCGAGTAGTCGATGACCACCGTGCGCCCCTTGCCGCTTTCGCCCTTGCCGTACTCGCGCCCGGCCGCCCGCGCCGCGCCCAGCACCTCCCCGGTGAAGGGCGTTGGGGCGAAGCGCGCGTTCAGGTAGGGGCCTGTGGCGCTCACCTCCAGCCCGGGCACCGCCACCTTCGTCGCCAGGTCGGAGGCGATCATCGGCGGGCCCTTGCGCAGCGCCTTGGCCAGCGCGAAGCAGGGGAAGGAGAGGTCGCCGTGCTGCGGCTCGGCCGGCTTGATCTGCGGCGTCACGTCGGCCACCGGGACGGAGGTGGCCTTGGCCACGGCCAGGGCGAAGGCCGCCTTGTACCGCTCGTAGACTGAGGTGCTCTCGCTCATGGGCGGCGGATACTACGTCCGCGCGCCTTCGGGGGAACCCTCCACTTACGCCGCCGGTGGCCGGCGCGGCCGGACGACCGAGGCCACCGTGTCCAGCAGCTTCGGCAGCTGGATGGGCTTCTCGAGAAAGCCTTCGATCCGGTCCGGGCCCCGCCCGCTCACCAGGGTGCCGAGGTCACTGTCCCCCGAGATGACGAACACCGGCACCTGCGCCAGGGCCTCCGTGTCCCGGATGAGCCGCAGGATGTTCCGGCCGTCCTCGTCGCGCAGGTGGATGTCCAGGAACACCAGCGCCGGGCGGATGTGGCCCAGCAGCGCGCGGGCCTCGGCGCCGCTCTGCGCGGGGATCACCCGGTAGCCCTCCCCCTCCAGCACCTCGTGCAGCACGTCCCGGCAGTCCGCGTCGTCTTCGATGAGCAGGATGCCGCCGGACCTCGGCGCCTGGGACAGCTCCTGGGGGCTGACGCTGCCCGCGTACAGGGGCAGGCACAGCTCCACCCGGGTCCCGCCGGTGGGGCTCACCGGGGTGGCGTTCACCCGCCCGCCATGCAGCCGGACGATCTTCGCGGCAATGGGCAACCCGAGGCTGAACCGCCGCGGCCGTGGCCCTCCCGCCGTGCGCTGCCAGGTGTCGAAGAGGTGCTCCAGCTCCGCCGCACCCTGGGGCGGCCCTTCGTCCACCACCGTCACCCGCGCCAGCCCGGCGTCGTCGGTGCCCACCTCCAGCCTCACCGCCTTGTGGGCGGGGGTGATGTAGATGGCCTGCTCGACGACGTTGGAGAGCGCCTCCACCAGCCGCTCACGGTCCCCGCGGACGAAGGCCTCGCCGCCGCGCGCGAGGGACACCTCCACGCTCCCCTGAAGGGCCATGGGCTTCGTCGCGGCGATCACCTCTTCGGCCACCGCCTTGAGGCCAAACGCCTTCTCCTGCAGCTTCATGTCCCCGGCCTTGAGGCGGGAGAGCAACACCAGTTCATTGATCAGCCGGGCCAGCCGGTCCGTGTTGCGTCCGCACACCTCCAGGGCGTGCGCCTGCTTGTCGGTGACCGGCCCGAGCCGCCCGCGCTCCAGCATGGACAGGTACGCCTTCACGGTGGCGAGCGGGTTCTTGAGGTCGTGCGAGGCGTGCGCGAGCAGCTCATCCCGCCCCCGCTCGATGGACTTGAGCCCCGCCACCGCGGTCTCCAGATCCCGGGTGCGGCGGACCGTCTCTTCGTGCAGGCGGCCTACCTCCCAGGCGGCGGCGAGGTGCGCGGCCAGGGCCTTCATCAGCTCATCCGAGACGTGCACCTTGGCGTCGAGCACGGTCACGCAGCCCACCGGCTTCTTCCTCGCCACCAGGGGCGCGGACA
The DNA here is from genome assembly GCA_964596895.1 of uncultured Myxococcaceae bacterium. GTDB lineage: Bacteria > Myxococcota > Myxococcia > Myxococcales > Myxococcaceae > JAFAFL01. The sequence goes on along the minus strand of CAZQVZ010000349.1, from coordinate 4,024 downwards.
CCGCGCTGCCCTCGCGCGCCACCCCGCCGGCTTCGAAGGCGCGGCCGATCACGCCTTCCCCCGGCGCGCAGGCGGTGATGCGCGCGTCGTTGCGGCCGCGCACGGTCATCACCTGAAGCTGCCCGCGTGACTCCACGAAGTGGCTGACGAAGGCGGCCTTGGGTCTCAGCAGATCGGCGATGAGGCCCAGTTGGGTGCGCTCGGCTTCGGGGACGGCGGCGGCTTCAGAGACGCGGGAGGCCATCTCCGCGAGGAGCAGCTCCACCTGTTCGGAGGGGGGCGGCGGCAGCTCCGGCTTCACGCTCTGGCGGCCCCGGATGGGGACCACCTTTCCGCCGCGTGAGCCGCCCCGCCTGGGCTGATCGGTGTCGGACATGGTGTTCAGACGACCGTCCGCGCCGGGAAGTTCGAGGGTTGCCTGGCCTTAGCAGGCGGCGGCGCAGCGGAGGGAGCGATCCTCCTGCACTGCGCACCGTCCGGAAAGGCACTCCCCGTTGGACGCACACTCCTGACCCAGTGACTTGCTCGGAGGAAGACATTTCAGGGTCCCTCCGGTGTCGCAGTAGCCGGTATCACACGGGATGGAGATGACCCCGCCCCCCGAAAGCGGGGTGGCGCAGCGGTCATTCTGGGGAGCGGGGCCGGTGCAGGTGCCCAAAGACGGGTCGGACTCGGACGGCTTGCAGTGCACGTTCTGCCCGGAGCAGTTCTGCGCCCACGCGTTGCAAGCCTGTCCGCGCTCGGGCCGCGCCTTGCAGACGCCGTCCGAGGTGCAGGACTGCCCGCCGCCGCAGGAGTCGCCCAGGTAGAGCTGGTAGGGCGTGAATGAACACTGATCATCGATGACGCCTCGTGGCGTGCACGCGCCCGGGGCAGACGGCGCGCCGTCCGGGAAGTCCACCCAGTCCAGGGCGAAGCAGACCAGCCCGGCCTCACAGGACCAGTGGAAGTTGCACTGCCCGCTCATCCCCCGCGGGGTGATGCAGAGGCCCTCTGCGCCCTCCACGAATGGCGCCACGTCACACGCGAGCCCCGGGGCGCAGGTGGACAGGCGCTGCCCGTCGAACTTGCAGGGGTCCCCTTCGGCGCCGCGCTTCCTGCAGGTGCCGCTGCACCACAGGTCCTCCTCGCACTCGAGCGAGGACGCACACGCGGCGTCCTCGCCTTTGGGCTGGGCGCAGCGGTCATCCACCGCGTCCTGGGTGCCCTTGGTGTCGCAGAACAGGCCGGGCGCGCAGCCGAAGCCGCAGGGCTCCGCCTCCTGCGCCCACGACGAGCAGGTCCCCGTGCACACCCCGCCGGGCTTCACGCAGGTGGTCCCCGCTTTGCACTCCACCGCCTGATCGCAGGTGTCGCCGGAGGCGCGCTTGCCGCGAAGCAGCCCGGTGTCCAAAGAGCAGTCGGAGAAGGCGGTGACGGCGGGCCCCACGTAGCCGGGCGGGAACGAGGGCGGGCAGGCCGAAGAGGCCATCCGCTCTTCGCAGGCGAGCACCTGCTCCACGTCTATCTCCAGCGCGTCCTCGTCGAAGGCGGGCTTGAGCCCGGTGTAGCGGTCCAGGCAGCGGGCCTGCTCCGCGGAGCGGCAGGTGGGATGGGCCTCCCGGGCGAACGCGGGGTAGCAGCGCACGAGCAGGTTGCAGCGGGCCTCCGCCATCCGGTCGCACATCTCCACCGGCGTGAGCGAGGGCTCCAGGGGACCCCCGTCCGGTTCCGGCTCGGGGTCCTTCGAGCAGGCGAAGAGCGCCAGCGCTCCCGACAACAGCGCGACGTGGACTCGCAGCATGTGGCCTCCGTGGCGCCCGCTTTCCGGGGGCGGCTAACCGCGCTTCTTGATCTGTCCGGCCTTGTCGACGAACCAGGGATCCGACAGCGCGGCCTCGACCTTCTCACGATGGCCCTGCACCCCGAAGCCACCCTCGTGGACCGCCTGTATGGCAGCGGACCTCACGCGCCGGGCGGAGTCGTCCGAGGTCACCAGGCCCAAAAGCGGCCCACGCGCCTCCTCCAGCTTCAGCGGCCCCACCGCGGCGATGGCGGCGATCTTCACGTCGTCCGAAGGATCTTCGAGGAAGGGGACCAGCGCCGGGCCGATGCGCGGGTCGCCCTTTTCGGTGAGGAAGTGGATGAGCACCACCTTCTTCTCCGGGTCGCGCGTGTACTCGGGGCCAATCTTCTTCAGGACCTCGAGGCAGATGGTGACCAGCGCCTCTTCGGAGACCAGATCCTCGAGGATCCGCACCGCCCAGGAGGACGCGGCGTCGCTCTTCTGGAGGAACTCCTTCACCGGGTCCACGGCCATCTCGCCGAAGCCCTTCACCAACTCGAAGACGTGGTCTTTTTCGTCCGCGTCGATGCTGTGCGGATCGATGGTGAGGGTGAAGCGGGTCATGAGGACCCGGACCGCCTCCGGGTTCTTCATCTCCCCGAGCTGGTGGATGGCCTTCTGGCGCACCGTCGGGTCGCCGTACTTCTGGGCCAGCTTCGGCCGGAGCTTCTTTGCTTTCTCTTCAGGGCTTCCGCCGCCGAAGAAGTCCAGGATCCCCACGGTGCGCCTCCCAATTGGCACGCGCTTTAGCATACGGTCCCGCTCTCGCAACGACCCAGGGAGGGACCATGGTGAGGAACTTCGGGACGCTGGTGGACATCTTCGCGAACTCCACGCGGGAGTTCGGCGCGCGCGAGCTGTTCGGCGAGAAGCGGAACGGCCAGTGGGTGTGGATGAGCTACGGCCGCTTCGGGCAGCTCGTGGACGACTTCCGCGGCGGGCTGGCGCAGCTCGGGGTGACGCGGGGAGACCGCGTGGCCGTCATCGCCAACAACCGCAGTGAGTGGGCCATCGGCGCGTACGCGGCGTACACGCTCGGCGCGGCGTACGTGCCCATGTACGAGGCGCAGCTCGCCAAGGACTGGCACTTCATCCTCGAGGACTCCGGCGCCAAGGTGGTCCTGTGCGCCAACGAGGGCATCGCCGCGAAGGTGCGGGAGCTCAAGGCGAGCCTGCCGAAGCTGGACCACGTCCTGCGCATGGACATGGACGAAGTGGCGGAGGACGCCATGGGCACCTGGTGCCGCCGCGGCGCCCAGACGCCTGCTCCGCTGGTGAACCCGGAGGCGAAGGAGCTGGCGGGGCTCATCTACACCTCGGGCACCACCGGCAACCCCAAGGGCGTGATGCTCAGCCACGCCAACCTCGCCGGCAACGTGACGGCGATGCACAAGCTCTTCCCCATGCGCGAGGACGACCGGTCGTTGTCCTTCCTCCCCTGGGCGCACTCCTTCGGCCAGGTGGTGGAGCTGCACGGGCTCTACTCCATGGGCGCGTCCATGGGCATCGCCGAGGCGGTGGAGAAGATCATCGACAACCTGGGGGAGATCAGGCCCACGCTGCTCTTCGCGGTGCCCCGCATCTTCAACCGCATCTACGACGGGCTGCAAAAGCGCATCGCGTCCGAGACCGGGGTGAAGAAGTTCCTCTTCCAGAGGGGCCTGCAGGTCGCGGCCGAGCGCAAGGCGCTGGCGGAGCAGAAGAGGTCTTCGGCGCTGCTGGACGTGCAGCACGCGTTCTTCGACCGGGTCGTCTTCAGCAAGGTGCGCGAGCGCTTCGGCGGGCGGCTGCAGTACGCCTTCAGCGGGGGGGCGGCCATCAGCAAGGAGGTGGCCGAGTTCATCGACAACCTCGGCATCACCGTCTACGAGGGCTACGGGTTGACCGAGACCTCGCCCATCGCCACCGCCAACTTCCCCGCGCACCGGAAGATCGGCTCGGTGGGGCGCGCCATCCCCGGCACCCGCATCGAGATCGACACCGCGGCCACCGGTGACGCGAAGCAGGGGGAGATCGTCGTCCACGGCCACAACGTGATGATGGGGTACTACAACCAGCCCGAAGAGAACGGGAAGGTCTTCACCGGCAACGGCGGCTTCCGCACCGGAGACATGGGCTTCCTGGATGACGACGGCTACCTGTGGATCACCGGCCGCATCAAGGAGCAGTACAAGCTGGAGAACGGCAAGTACGTGGTGC
>CAZQVZ010000348.1:0-6327 GCA_964596895.1 uncultured Myxococcaceae bacterium | reverse complement strand
GTCGAGCTTCTTGGCGACGGTGAACCCCGGCGTCCCCTTCTCCACCAGCAGCATGGAGAGGCCCTTGTGGCCCTTGTCGGGGTCCGTCTTCACCGCCAGGACCACGAAGTCCGCGCGCACGCCGTTGGTGATGAAGGTCTTCGAGCCGTTGACGACGAAGTGGTCGCCGTCGCGCCGGGCGGTGGTGCGCAGCCCGGCCACGTCGCTGCCGGCGTCCGGTTCGGTGATGCCCAGAGCGCCGATCTTCTCGCCCTTGATGGCCGGGGTCAGAAAGCGGCGCTTCTGCGCGTCGGTCCCGAAGAGATGAACAGGCCCCGTCGAGATCGTGAACTGCGCGGCCAGGCCCGCCGCCACCCCGCCCGAGCCGCACCGGCCGAGCTCCTCCAGCAGGACCGCCTCGTAGAGCCAGCCGGCGTCGGTGCCGCCGTATGCCTCCGGGTACTTGAGGCCGAAGAAGCCCAGCTCCGCGAAGCGGCGGAAGACCTCGAGCGGGAACTCCCCCGCCTCCTCCCACGCGCGCGCGTGGGGCCGAAGCTCCTTCTCCACCACCTGCCGCACCGTCCGCCGGAAGGCGTGGTGCTCTTCTGCGTAGGTCCCGAAGCCAGCGCTCATGGCCGCGCAGCGTAGCCTCGTGCGTTGTCTTGACCCTCGGGGATCTGCCTCGTATAAGTGCCGCCCTCCGAGCTGATGGCGCCATAGCCAAGTGGTAAGGCAAGGGTCTGCAAAACCCTCATTCCCCGGTTCGAATCCGGGTGGCGCCTCTCTCAGTTCCCCTCTCGCTCCGGACCGTGCGCGCTCGTCTCGCCCTGCTCGTGCTGCTGGCCACAAGCTGCGCGGGGCGCGGTCATCCCACGCCCGCCGTGAGCGTGACCGAGGATGAGGGTCCGCGGGTAGAGGAGGCAGAGGCGCCCACCCCCCAGCCCTCTCCCGGAGGGCGAGGGCGTGAGGCGGCGGAACTCGACCTGCCGCCGCCGCCCACTGACCGCGGCAACGCCCTCTTCTCCAAGCAGCTCGACTTCCGCGGCGGAGAGCCCTGGGTGCCGGTGAAGCTGATGGAGGGCCAGATGGAGGTCACCTTCTCGCCGCGCGGGCGGATGCGCCTGCAGGTGCCGGGCGAAGTGGAGAAGCGCGTGGAGGCGCCGGCCGGCAGCGTGTGGCGGGTGCGGGTGCGGCACGGCGCTCCGGCGAAGGTGCGCCACCACGTGCAGCTCGCGGAGCACCGCTTCGAAGATCGGGAGGGGCTCGCCGCCTCCCAGTCGGAGTGGGCGGCGCGCGGCGTGAAGACCCGGGTGCAGATCCTGGGCGCGCTCTTCGGCATCGCCGGCAAGGTCATCGACAACCGGCGCTACCTCGTGCTGGTGGATGAACCCTTCGAAGACCTGCCCGCCGCGCAGGCGCGCCAGGCCGCGCTGGTCCGGGCCCACGGCGGGCGGGCGCTCCTGTTCGAGGAGCTCGCCGGACAGCCGACGGGCGCGCTGGAGTTGGTCAACGCCGAGGGCAGCGTCATCGCCGTGGGCGAGGGCTTCATCGAAGCGGAGACCCTGGACGGACAGCCCTTCGAGGTCCGCCAGGTGGAATACGGCGTCGGCTACGACTTCCACGGGTTCGCGGACCGGACGTTCCGCGGCGGCCTGCGGCTGGCGGTGGATCGCGAAGGGCGCATCGCGGTGGTGAACCTGGTGCGGCTCGAAGACCTGATGAAGGGGCTGGTGCCCTCCGAGATCTTCGCCAGCGCGCACAACGAAGCGCTGAAGGCCCAGGCGGTCACCGCGCGGGGCGAGGTCCTGGCCAAGGTGGGCACGCGGCACCTCGCGGACCCCTACCTGCTCTGCAGCGAGCAGCACTGCGCCGTGTACAGCGGGCTCTCTGGCGAGGCCGCCACCACCAACGCCGCCGTGGACGAGACCCGCGGCCAGGCGCTGTTCGACGAGCACGGCAAGCTGGTGGACTCGGTCTACAGCGCCATCTGCGGCGGACACACCGAGCACAACGAGAACGTGTGGGGCGGCGTCGCCAACGCTTCCTTGCGGGGCCGGCCGGACTTCATCGAGCCCACGGGCAAAGAGCCGCTGCCGTCGGCGCTGTCCCGCTTCATCGGCGCCCCGTTGCCGGCGGCGTGCCGCCTCTCCTCCATGCCGAAGCCTTCGCGCTATCGCTGGGAGCGCCGCTTCACCGCGGCGGAGGTGGACGCGCTGGTGGCGGAGCTCGGGGTGGGGCGGGTGATGGCGCTGGCCGTGCCCGAGCGCGGCGTGTCCGGCCGCGCCAGGTCGCTGCTCATCTCGGGCGAATCCGGCGCCCGGGAGATCCGCGGCGAGCTGGTCATCCGCCGCCGCTTCCGCATGCTCAACAGCGCCATGTTCGAGGTGGGGCCGGAGAAGGACGCCGCCACCGGCGCCATCACCCACTGGGTGTTCCGCGGCGGCGGCTGGGGGCACGGGGTGGGGCTGTGCCAGACCGGCGCCATTGGCCGGGCGGAGGCCGGGCACGACTACCGGCAAATCCTCCGGCACTACTTCAACGGCGCCGAGGTCGCGCCCATCTACTGAGACGCCCGGGGCCTGGGGCCCCGCGCGGGGTGTCCGCAGCCGCACACCGGCCCGGGGCGCGCCTACACGGTCTGACAGCGGGCGTGCGGCCGGGGTGTCGACCTGGAGGCGTTCGGGAGGCTCGGCCGCAAGGCGGGGGTTATCATTTCCGCCGTGGGCCCCTCCCCTCACCCGCCTGGCCGGCGCCGTCGGAGCCGCCGGACACCGCCCCTCGTCTGGGCGGCGCTGGGGACCTTCGTCTTTCACGCGGCCTTCGTGGGCCTGCTCGCCCTGGGCGCCCTCACCGGGTTCTTCGATTCGAACCCCACCTCTGACCGGACGCCCCGGAAGCCGCCACCCCAGGCCGTGGGCATGCGGCAATTGACCTCGGATGAATGGGAGCAGAACCGCGGCGAAGAGGCGAAGACCGCCCGCCGCCCGGACCGCGCGCCGAAGCCGCAGAAGGTGGAGCCACAGGAGAAGAAGCGGAAGCCGGAGGAGCGTCCGAAGGGCCAGGTCGTGGCCACCGCGCCAGGCAACGGTGAAGAGGACCCGGAGTCGAAGTACCTCTCCGAGTCTTCGAACAAGGTGAAGAAGGAGACCCGCGCAAAGGAGCAGACGCCGCACTACCGCAACCCGATGCCGCAGGCCACGAGCCCCCAGAAGCCGGTAGACGGCGCGGCCGTGGGCCAGTCCTCCGAAGCGGCCGGCAATGACGGCGAAGGGAACGACGATCAGCCCAGGACCGCGGAGGAGCAGAAGCTCGCCCTGGAGGTCCCCGACGTCAACGCGCGGGACGAGGTGAAGCTGGACGCGCCTTTGGCAGACGGAGACGGGCCGCGCGTCGAAAACCGCGCCGAGAGTCTGGAGATCCAGGGCAACTCGGACCGGCTGGCGCTGGTGCCGGGCAACCCCGAAGGCGGTCAAGAGGGCTCTTTGGGCCGCCCGGGGCCGAGGGCGCCCATGCACCTGATGCCTTCGCTCACCGTGCTGGACAGCGTGGTGGGCGGCGCCCCGAACGATCACCTCGACCTCGAAGAGGGAGACGGCACCTTCCTCAACACCCGCGAATGGAAGTACGCGGGCTTCTTCAACCGGGTGAAGCAGGGCATTGGCATGACCTGGCACCCTGCCGCGGAGCTGCGCCGGCGGGACCCCACCCTGTCCATGTACGGCGGCCGCGACCGGCAGACGGTGGTGTCGGTGACGCTGAACAAGGACGGGCGGGTCCGCGAGGTCTTCGTCTCCAGGAGCTGCGGGCTGGACTTTCTGGACCTCGAGGCCGTCCGCGCCTTCGAGCGCGCGCAGCCCTTCCCCAACCCGCCGCCGGGCCTGCTGGATGAAGACGGCACCGTGCAGTTCACCTTCGGGTTCTTCGTCCAGCTCACCAGCAGCGGTCCCGGGCTGAACTTCCAGCGCTTCCGCTAGACCCGAGGCCCAGGGCGCCGCCGCCGGGCGAACTCGTTGCGGCAGATCAACTTCCCCAGACCTTCGGGCGGGGTACCTTCTGCTTCGTGAACCGCGTTCAGGTCGCCACCACGCCCGCTGACCGCACCCGCGCCATCCGCCGGGTCCTCGGCGCGATCCTCATCGCCAACTGGGCGGTGGCGCTGGCGAAGGTCAGCGTGGGCCTCAAGAGCAACCTCGCGTCGGTGACCGCGGACGGGCTGCACTCCTTCATCGACGGGTCGTCGAACATCCTCGGGCTATTGGCCATGGGCGTGGCCGCCCGCCCCGCGGACGACGATCACCCCTACGGCCACGGCAAGTTCGAGGCGCTGGCGTCGCTCGGCATTGGCGCCATGGTCGGCATCGGCATGCTGGAGCTGGGGCGGATGGCGTTCGACTCGCTCGTCCACGACCGCCACACCGAGGTGGACAACGCGCTCTTCGCCGTCCTCATCGTCACCCTGGGGATCAACCTCGTGGTCACCCGCGTGGAGCGGCACTACGGCGAGAAGCTGAAGAGCCCGCTGCTCATCGCGGACGCCAAGCACACGCTGTCCGACGTGTTCGTCACCCTGGCGGTGATCTCCTCGGCGGTGCTGGTGAAGGTGGGGCTGCCCAAGGCGGACGGGATCGTCGCGCTCCTGGTCCTGGGGTTCGTGGCCTTCGTCGCCTTCGGCATCGTCCGGCAGGCGGTGGGGATCCTCTCGGACACCGCGCAATTGGACCCCGTGGCGGTGGCGCGCGAGGTGGCCGTCCACCCGGAGATCCGCCACTGCTTCGAGGTCCGCAGCCGCGGCATGGAGGGCTCGGTGTGGGTGGACCTGAAGATCCAGGTGGACCCCTTGATGACCACCGCGCGCGCGCACGACCTCGCCGACGAGGTGGAGGAGCGGCTGATGAAGGCCTTCCCCCAGGTCGTCGACGTGGTCGTTCACATCGAACCGGCGACGCTGCCGCGCACGCCAATCTAGGCACCCGCTACTGGTAGTCCTCGATGGGCGGGCAGGCGCAGATGAGCTTTCTGTCCCCCAGCACCTGGTTCAGCCGCGCCACCGACGGCCAGAACTTGTGCCGCCTGGTCCACTCGGTGGGGAACGCCGCGCGCTGCCGCGAGTAGGGCCGCTCCCAGGTCTCCTGGGTCACCGCCTCGGCGGTGTGCGGCGCGAGCTTCAGCGGGTTCTGATCCTTCGGGAGCTTGCCCTCTTCGATCTCGGCGATCTCCTGGCGGATGGCGATCATCGCGTCGCAGAAGCGGTCCAACTCGCCCTTCGCCTCGCTCTCGGTGGGCTCGATCATCAGGGTGCCGGCCACCGGGAAGCTCACCGTGGGCGCGTGGAAGCCGTAGTCCATCAGCCGCTTGGCCACGTCCTCCACCTCCACCCCCGCGGTCTTCTTGAGGTGGCGCAGGTCCACGATGCATTCGTGCGCCACCCGGCCCTTCTTGCCGCGGTAGAGCACCGGATAGTGCGGGTCCAGCTTCGCCGCCACGTAGTTGGCATTGAGGATGGCCAGCTCCGTCGCCTTGCGCAGGCCCTCCCCGCCCATCAGCGCGATGTACATGTACGAGATGGGCAGGATGCTCGCGCTCCCCCAGGGCGCCGCAGAGATCGCGCCCACCGCCTTCTCGCCGCCGGTCTTCACCAGCGGGTGGCCGGGCAGGTACGGGGAGAGGTGCTCCGCGCAGCAGATGGGGCCCATGCCCGGGCCGCCGCCGCCGTGGGGGATGCAGAAGGTCTTGTGGAGGTTGATGTGCAGGACGTCCGCGCCCACCTCCGCCGGCCGCACCAGGCCCACCTGAGCGTTGAGGTTGGCGCCGTCCATGTAGACCTGCCCGCCGTGGGCGTGCACGGCTTCGCAGATGGCCTTGATGTCCTCCTCGAAGACGCCGTGCGTGGAGGGGTAGGTCACCATCAGGGCCGCGAGCTTGTCTGCGTGCTCCTTCGCCTTCGCCCGCAGATCCTCGAGGTCGATGTTGCCCTGCTCGTCGCAGCGGGTGACCACCACGCGGTAGCCCGCCATCACCGCCGACGCGGGGTTGGTCCCGTGCGCAGACGACGGGATGAGGCACACGTCCCGGTGCCCCTGCCCGCGCTCCTGGTGGTACTTGCGGATGACCAGGAGCCCCGCGTATTCGCCCTGGGACCCGGCGTTGGGCTGCAGGGAGACGCCGTGGAAGCCGGTGATCTCCGCCAGCATCCCCTCGAGCCGCTCGAAGAGCTGCCGGTAGCCCTTCGTCTGGGCGTCCGGCGCGAACGGGTGCATCCGCGAGAACTCCGGCCAGGTGATGGGGATCATCTCCGCCGTGGCGTTCAGCTTCATGGTGCAGGAGCCGAGCGGGATCATCGAGTGCGTC
>CAZQVZ010000347.1:0-6394 GCA_964596895.1 uncultured Myxococcaceae bacterium | reverse complement strand
TCGGGGTTGGGCTCCGGGCCCGGCTACGAGGTCATCTCCATGGCAGCGGCGGAGCGCCGGCGGACCGGGGAGCGCGCCCCTCACCGCACCGCGCTGACCGGCGCGATCCGCGTCTTCGCAGGCGGCTCGATGGTGAGGGACACGTCCTTCACCACGAAGCTGGCGCTCTCCGAGACCGGCCGGAACTCCAGCCGCGACTCGATGCCCTCCAGGGGCTCTCGGGCGTCGAACTCGAGCTCGAAGACCGTGGACTCGCCACGCTTCAACACCCGCTGCTCGCTTTGGACGTGGCGGTTGCGGCTCATCTCCGACACCAGGTCCGCGCGCAGCTTCGCCTCGCCGCCGGTGATCTCCACCTCGAAGCGGCCCTTCACCTTCGCCCCCTTGCGCGCGTACGCGTAGGGCCCGAACACGGGGTAGGTCGCGCGGCAGGAGCGCCCCACGAGCTGCTGCTTCCGCTTGTCCTCCCAGACGCACCGGGGCTTCCGGAACGGCGTGACGTCCGCGAGCGAGAAGACCAGCCGTTCGTCCCGCGGCTGCCTGTCGATGCGGAAGTGGTGCACCGTGAGCCTCTCCCAGGTGCCGTCGCCCACGTTGGGGGTGACGGTGAGCTTCGCCTCGTGGATGCGGAGCAGCACCTCGGTGCCATGGATGGGCCGCGCCTTCATCCGCGCCTCGAGCGCCTTCATCCCCTCCTTGAAGACGAAGTCGTAGCGGAGGCGGACCCGGTCTCCTTCGCCCAGGAGCGACAGCGGTGGCCGGTGGAGGACCCGCCCTTCGGCGAAGAGATCCTGCTCCACCAGCACCAGCGCGTCCGCCCGCGCCACCTCGAAGTCGAGCTCCACTTCGTAGCGGGCGCCCGGCACGGCGTTGAAGTACTGGCCGCCGAAGAGGATCTCCTCCTCGTCGCCGGAGATCTCCACCTCGCCCAGGTTCACCAACTGCAGCTCGGTGGGCGCGAACTCCCCGATGGGCGCAACGCTCCGCTCCCAGACGCCCCGCCAGCCCGACAGCCGCGACGGCTGCCAGGCCACCGGGCGCCTCGCGGGGCCGAACGGCCTTTGCGGATCCACCGCGTAGCTCTTGCAGTCGTGCAGGGTCTCCGTGCAGATGCTGAGCACGCCGTCTTCGTCCAGCGCGTGGGCCCGCTTGAAGTAGGTGTTGGCGAAGTAGAACGGCCGGGGCGCCTGGTAGTCGCGGAAGAGGCTTCGGCCCATCAGGTGCCCGCCGCGCTCCGGCATCCCCAGGTAGTCCAGCACCGACACCGCCAGATCCGGGTGCGAGTAGGGCGCCACCACGCGCGCGGCGGGGACGTCCGGCCCCAGCACCACCAGCGGCAGCCAGTTCTGGGACAGCGCGCGGGTGAGGTCGTCTCCCCGGCCCAGGCCGCCCGACTCGTCGGAGGTGATGAAGACCAGCGTGTCCTCGAGGACGCCGGCCTCGCGCAGCGTCTGGAGCAGCGTGTCCAGGGCCTCGTCCGCGTAGGTGAGGATGCGCTGCTGAGAGGACCCGCGGCCAAAGCCGTCCGGGATGATGTACGGGTGGTGCGTCCCCACCGTCAGCAGCGTGGCGAAGAACGGCTCCTCCCGCTGGCCGAGCGCGATGAGCTTCTGCGCCGCCTGCTCGAAGAACGCCTTGTCGTCCATGCCCCACTTGCTGCGCGCGTACGCCTTCGGGAAGGACGCGTTGCCGTGCACCTCCTCGAAGCCGATGGAGGCCATGAACTGGTCCTTCATCATGAAGGCCAGGGGCGCCGCCTGTAGATACGCGGTGCGCCAGCCGGCGTCCTCGAGGATTTGCGGCAGGCAGGCCCGGTGCGTCGCTTCGCCGGTGCGGACCCATTCGCTCATCCGGGCCTCGTCGCTGGTCTGCTTGGGCAAGTCGCTGCACAGCAAGGAGTAGAGGCCGCGGTTCGTCTGCCGCTGGTGGCCGAGGAAGTTCTCGAAGACCAGCCCCTCGTGGCCCGTCGCCTCCAGGAGCGGCATCGACACGTCGGAGCTCACGCCCTGGTGACGCGCCACCGACTGCAGGAAGCCGCCTGACAAGCCCTCGAGCGCCACGATGAGCACGTTGCGCCGCCGCCCTCCTCCATCTGCTGCCGGCAGCGGCATCCGCGGCGTGCCGGACAGGTCCACCCGGTACACCTGCGCGGCGCGCTCCAGCCCCTCCACGGTGGGCGCCGTCACCTCCTGGGTGGTGGGCACCATCGCGGCGCGCGCGGTGAGCCCCAGCACGTGGAGCTGCCGCCAGGGCAGGTGGTGCGCGTGCAGGGGCCCCATCGCCGTCACCGCGCTCAGCACTGCGCCCGCCGCCGCCGTGCGCCACACGAGGCGGGAGGGGACGGGCTGCCGCTTCCAGAACCACGCGGTGCCCACCAGCAGCGCCAGCACGCCCCCGAAGAGCACCGGGTGGGTGACCTCCAGCGCGCTGCCCTGCAGGAACGTGGCGTCGGTGAGGTAGGCCGCGTAGGTGACCTGCACCTCCGCGTCGAAGACGCGGACGTGCTCGTACTGCATGAAGTTGAGCACCACCCACACCGCGCCCAGGACCCACGCGCCGAGGCGGGTCCTGGAAGAGAGCGCCACCGCCAGCGCAGCGAAGAGCGTCCCCACCGCGAGGTCCGAGACGAACCCCCGCCCGTCCTGCCAGGTCCACGGCAGGTCCTTCTCCAGAAGCAACACCATCCGGAGCACCGGGGCGCACAGCGCCACCACCGCCCCCAGCACGCTCACTGCCCACCACCTGCGCATCTAGCTCCCCTGTGCCTCCAGGATGACGAGCGTGCGGCCCGGCACCCCGTAGCTGCCCTGCACCTGGGGGCCGTCCTCCAGCGTGGCGTTCCAGGACCGCTGCACCGGCTTGGTGCCCGGGAACTGCGGCGAGTCGAAATACGCGGGCGTGTCGAAGTGCTGCTGCGTGTCCACCAGCCGCCTCCAGGTGCGCCCCGACGGCAGCGTGAAGGGGACCTCCGTGGGCTCCATGTTGATGAGGATGGCCAGCTCCGGACCGGCGGACGGGTCGTAGTAGTGGATCATCATGGTGCGGCCGTCCCAGGTGGCCTCGCCGTTCTGGGGGCTCTTCCACGCGAAGGGCGCGCCGCCGCCACCGTATTCGGTCCGGGCGAAGGCGTGCGCGTGCTTCTTGCGCAGGGCGATCATGCTGCGGACGAAGTCGTGCATCCGGATCCGCTCGTCGTTGGCGCGCCAGACGCCCCAGTCGAACCAGTTCCACTCGTTGTCGGCGCCGGTGGAGTACGCGTTGTTGTTCCCCAGCTGGGTGCGCATCCATTCGTCGCCCCCCAGCATGGTGGGGGTGCCGTGGGCGATGAAGAGCAGGGCGAAGGCGTTGCGGATCATCTGCCGCTTCATGGCTTCGCCGCCCTCGTCGCCCCAGTTGCGCGAGCGGTTGTGGCTGTCGCCTGAGTCCCGGTCACAGAAGGGGCTGTTGGGTGAGTCGCAGCACACCGGGTTCAGCGGGCCGCACTTGTTGATCTTCTCCTCGTAGGAGAAGAGGTCGTAGAGCGTGAACCCGTCGTGCACGGTGATGAAGTTCACCGCGTGGTAGGGCTTGCGGCCGTTCCACCCGTAGAGGAACTCGGTGCCGGTGAGCAGGGCGCCGCCGTCCTCCACGCCCTTGTCCTGCCCCCAGTCGTGGCAGTACTTCCGGCTCGACGAGTTGAAGTGCCACGCGTCACAGTTGAGCAGTTCGCGCGTCCAGTCGCGGAAGCGGCCGTTCCACTCGTACCAGCCGGCCTTGCCGTCCTTCGCGTTGGGGAACCCGCCGATGGCGTACTTCTGAAGGCTCCACGGTTCGGCGATGACGCGGGTGTTGTGCGCGCGCAGCACCGGGTCTTCGATGATGTCCCCCAGGACCGTGCGGTGGATCTCCTCCACCCGCTCGAAGTACCCCTCCCCGGGCGCGGGGCCGTTCCAGTAGTACTGCGGCCCGTCGTTCTCCCCCAGCACCGGCGCGAGGTCGAACCGGAAGCCGTCCACGTGCAACTCCTCCACGTAGTAGCGGAGCGAGTCGAGGATCAGCTTCCGGAAGGGCCGGTGGTTGGGCCGGGTCTGGTTCCCCACCCCGGTGTTGTTCCAGTAGTGCCCGCGGTCCACGTCACTGAGCGCGTAGTACGCCTGGTTGTCGAGCCCCCGGAACGAATACAGCCCGGTGATCTCCTTGGGGTCGAAGTTCGCGAGCTGCGAGTCGAGCTTCGAGTCCGGCGACGGCTCGATCTCAATCTTCTCGCGCCACAGCCCACCTTCGCCGGTGTGGTTGTAGACGACGTCGATGATGATCTCGATGTCCCGCTTGTGGAGCTCCTCCACCATCCACTTGAACTCGTCGATGACCTCGTGCGGCTGCTGCCGGAAGGCGTAGGAGATCTCCGGCGCGAAGAAGCTGATGTTCTGGTAGCCCCAGTAGCCGCCATCCAGGGGCTTCTCGTGGATGGGGAGCAGCTCCACCGCGGTGACGCCCAGGTCCTTGAAGTAGTCCGCCATCTCGCCCAGGCCGCGGTAGGTCCCCGGGTGCTTCACGCCGGAGGCGGAGCTCTTCGTCACGCCCTTCAGGTGGGTCTCGTAGATGATCAGGTCCTGCCAGCGGTGCCCGGGCGCGTTCGGATCCTTCCGCTTCTCGCGGTACGCCTGCTCCTGCGGTCCCCACTGGTAGTCGCTGCGCACCACCACCGACTTGGCGGCCGCGGCGTACGTCACCTCGGTGCGCGCGGGCCCGGTGGCGAGGCTCCCCTTGCTCCAGTCGTGGTCGCGGTGCAGCGCCTTGGCGTACGGGTCGATGAGGAGCTTGTTCGGGTTGAAGCGGTTGCCGAACGCGTCCACGTCCGCACGGAAGCCGTCAATCTGGCCGGGGATCCACTTCGGGTCGTACTCCCAGTTCGGTCCCCAGGCGATGTAGCCGTAGTGCTGCCCCAGCCCCACGCCCTCCACGAAGACGTTCCACACGTTCCCGAAGCGGGTCAGCGGGAACTGGCGGATGGGGCGGTTGGACTCCGGGTCGTCGAAGAAGAGCACCTCCATGCGGGTGGCGTTCTCCGAGTACACCGCGAAGTTCACCCCGCGCACGCCTTCGTGGTCGATGAGGGTGGGGCCCATCACCTCCAGGTTTTCGATCTGGCTGGCGGTGAGGTTGGGCGCCTTGTCGTGCGTCCGGTAGAGCTGGACGTAGTCGTCCTTCGGGCAGGCCGTCAGGAGAACCGCGATCACGAGCGCGGGGGCGGCTACGGGCGAGCGTCGGCGAAGTGGCATGGGGGTCAAGGGGTCTACCCCGCGCCCACAGCCCCTTTCAACCGGCGCGCCGGAAGGACGACACACCGAGCAGGCAGGCGGTCACGCCCCAGGGCGCACCGCCCGCCGGCCCGAGCGCCGTCGACCAGACAACCCGGGCTGCTACAGCCGCTGCGCCTCGTTGCGGCCCTTGCGGCCTTCCCCGTCCATCCGGTTGCCCAGGTTCAGCGCGCCCACCTGCTGCAGGAAGGCCGCGAGATCCTCCACGTGGTGCCAGTCGCTGATGCGGCCGCCCTGGATGCGCACGGTGGTCATGGCGATCATGTCCACGCTCTTGCCGGTGGCCTTGATGCCGAAGAAGTCGCCCTTGTGGGTGCCCTTCGCGCGCACCGTCGCGTGGACCTTGTCGCCTTCGCCCATCATCGCCTCCACCGTCACCTGGAGGTCCGGGAAGGCCTGGCGGAGCTGCTCCACCTGCCGGCGCAGGCCCTTGAGGCCGCGGGGCTGGCCAGGCCAGGGGTTGTGGTCGGTGACGTCGTTGGTGACCCATTCGCTCAGCGCCTCGGTGTCACCGCGGTTGTACACGTCATCGTAGATGCGGCGGAGGAGGGTCTTGTTCTGCTCGTTGGACATGCACGGCTCCTTGTGTCCCAGCGGGTTGCTGGGGGCGCGCAAGGTAGAGACCGGCCTTCTGCCGCGGCATTGCCCCCGGGCCTGAGGTGGCCTGTCCCGCGGTGCTAGGCTTGGGCCCCAGGTGACGCGCGCCTCCACAGAGCGGCTCGGCCGGTACGAGCTGATGGAAAGGTTGGGCCACGGCGGCATGGCGGAGGTCTTCTCCGCGCGGCTGCCCGGCGCCGCCGGCGTCCACAAGGACGTGGTCATCAAGCGGGTCCTGCCCCACCTGGTGGAGGACGAAGAGTTCATCTCCCGCTTCGTGACCGAAGCAAAGGTCTCCGCGGCGATGAGCCACCCCAACGTCGTCGGGGTCTTCGAGTTCGGTGAGGAGGCGGGCCAGTACTACCTGGTGATGGAGAAGGTGGACGGCGACTCGCTGGCGAGGGTCCTGGACCGGGCGGCTTCGCGCGGCATCAAGACCTTGTGGCCCGCCACCGCCGTGTCCATCGCCTCCCACGTCCTGCGCGGCCTGCACTACG
>CAZQVZ010000346.1:0-6452 GCA_964596895.1 uncultured Myxococcaceae bacterium | reverse complement strand
TCCTCCGGGTCCTTGAGCACGCCGGGGGAGCCGGGCAAAAGCGGCAGGCCCGCGGCCTTGGAGGCTTCGCGCGCGCGGACCTTGTTGCCCATCAGCCGGATGACCGACGGCCTGGGGCCGATGAACTTGATCTTGCAGGTCTCGCAGACCTCGGCGAATTCGGCGTTCTCGGAGAGGAAGCCGTAGCCGGGGTGGATGGCGTCCGCCCCGGTGATCTCCGCCGCGGAGAGGAGCGCCGGCACGTTGAGGTAGCTCTCGCGAGACGACGGCGGGCCGATGCAGATGGCCTCATCTGCGAAGCGCACGTGCAGCGAGTGGGCGTCTGCGGTGGAGTGCACCGCGACGGTGGAGATGCCCAGCTCCCGGCAGGCGCGGATGACCCGGAGGGCAATCTCCCCGCGGTTGGCGATGAGGACCTTCTCGAACACTTACGCCTTCTCGATCCGGAACAGGGGCTGCCCGAACTCCACCGGCTGGCCGTTCTCCGCCAGCACCTCGGCCACCTTCCCCTCCACCTCGCTCTCGATTTCGTTCATCAGCTTCATCGCTTCCACGATGCAGAGCGTCTGGCCCTTCTTCACCGGGCTGCCCACGTCCACGAAGGAGGGCTGGTCCGGCGCCGGGGACCGGTAGAAGGTCCCCACGAAGGGCGAGGTGATGACGAGCCCGGGCTTCTCCGCCGGCGCGGCAGCGGGCGCAGCGGCAGCGGCGGGCGCAGCAGCGGGGGCCTGCGCGGGCTGGGCCACGGTCACCGCCGGAGAGGCCGTGACCGGCGCGGCGAGCGGCGCCGCGTGGAAGATCTGCGGCTGGGAGGTGGCGGTGTCCCTTCGGATGAAGAGCCGCTCATCGCCGCGGCGCCACACCAGGCGGGTGACCTCCGAGGCCTCGAGGATCTCCACGATCTGCCGGAGCGCGTCCACGTCCAGGGTGGTGGTGCCGGCCGCGGACGAGGTGTCCGAGGCCGCGGCCGCGGGGGCCGCGCCGGGGGTCTTCTTCTTCTGCGCCATGGGGGCCTAGCCTCCGGTGGACACGCGGGTGAGGTACTTCCCATCCCGGGTGTCGATCTTGAGGACGTCCCCTTCGTTGATGAACAGGGGCACGTTCACGGTGTAGCCGGTCTGCAGCTCCGCCGGCTTGAGGGCGCCGGAGACGGTGTCCCCGCGGACGCCGGGGTCGCACTTCACGACCTTGAGGTCCACCGCGTTGGGCAGGGACACGCCAATGGCCTTCCCGTTGTAGAACAGGATGTGCGCGTTGAGGTTCTCGATGAGGTAGTTCTTCGCCTCCCCGAGCTCCTTCTCACTCACGAACGTCTGCTCATAGGAGCGGGTGTCCATGAAGTAGAACTCGTCGCCCTGGCGGTAGAGGAACTGCATCTCCCGCTCTTCGATGTCGGGCTTGCCCACCTTCTCACCGCTCTTGAGCGTGGGCTGCAGCACGCGCCCGGAGAGCAGGCTCTTGATGGTGGTGCGGACGAACGCCGATCCCTTGCCGGGCTTGACGTGCTGGAAGTCGATGATTTCGTACGGCTCGCCGTCGACCTCGATCTTGAGGCCTTTGCGGAACTCGGACGTATCGATGACACCGGCCATGGTGCGGGCTCCTTCGGTCCCGGGTGGAAACGGGCGGTTGTGTAGCCGAAGGGTTGGACCTGCGCCAAGGTGAAACTGCTGGCTACAGTTCCGCCAGGACCTTCGGTGCGGTGATGCGCAGGACGTAGCGGCCCTTGCCGTAGTTGCCGTCCGGCTTCAGGGCGAGGACCAGGAAGTACTCCGGGCTCACCAGGCGCATCAGGGTGACCAGCCGCTCGGTGTTGATGGAGAGCTCGGCGACGTCACCGGTCTTGAGCACCTCCGCGGCGGTCTTCACCTGGGAGAGCACGTTGGCGTACTCCACCCAGGTGCTCTGCAGCTCCACGTCCTCGAGCCCCTCCTTCTCGTGGGTTTCGACGGCGATGCCATCAAAGCCCATCACGCTGCAGGCGAGCGCCCCGTCCACCTGGTTCACGACGGATTCGAGATGGGTGAGGAAGGACATGCTGGGGGACCCTACTCCGGACTCGGCGTGGCGCAGAACGGATTTGCCTCGGGGCAGCAGACCACCGGGGCGCCGTCGATGCCGCCAGGCAGCCCGCAGTAGGAGGTGAGGCCCACGGTCTCGCCGTCCGCGCAGGTGAGGCCGCTGTTGATCACCGTGATGGGCAGGGTCAGCCCGGCGCTCTCGAAGCGCGCACCCGAGCGCAGCTTCCCGCTCACGGTGACGGTGACGTAGAGGGTGAACTGGGCGTTCGCGGGCACGGTCTTGAGCGTCTCCGCCGCGATGGGCGGGAAGAACTCCACGCGGAGCACGTTGTCGTCGAAGCCGGTGCCCGGCTGGATGATGAAGTGCACCGGGTAGGACTCCTCCGCCATGGCCGGGGCGCCGTCGCCCACCGACTCGTAGGTGAGGTTGACCCGGTTCACGATGGCCTCGTTGGGAGAGGTCTCCTCCTCTACGCCCTCCCCGGTCTCACGGCTGACCGGCCCGAGCTGGGAGGCAATCTCCACCCAGTGCGTGTAGCGGGTGGTGCCGGCCACATCGAGGTGCCCGGCGATGGGGCGGAAGGTGTCGAAGTCCGCGGCGCCGCAGTTGTTCTCGGGATCGAACCCGCGGATGTTCCCCAGGATGAGCGGAGCGTCCTGGTCCACGCACCCGAAGCCCGCCACCACGCTCACCAATGCCACTGCTGCAAAGACTTTGCGGTTCATGGTCTGGCCCATTTCCTAGAGCGTGTTCGCGATCTGCTGGCGGTTGATGATGCGCGGAGTGATGAAGATGAGGAGCTCCTGCCGGGTGTCGGTCTCGGAGGTGTTCTTGAAGAAGTAGCCGAGCAGCGGGATCTTGCTGAAGAACGGCACGCCGTTCACCGCCGTGGACCCGCGGCGCACGTAGATGCCGCCGATGACGGTGGTGTCGCCGTCCTTCACCAGCACCTGGGTGTTGGCCTCCTTGCGCTGGATGGCCGGCTGGCCGTTGGCGCCGGTGTTGGACGGGTCCGGCTGGTTGTTCTCCGCCTTGATGGCCATGAGGATGCTGCCGTCCTGGGTGATGTGCGGCGTCACCTCCAGGGAGAGGCGCGCTTCGACGAAGGTGGTGTTCACGCCCTGCGCGGACACCTGGCTGAAGGGGATGGACACGCCCTGGCTGATCCGCGCGGTGTTGTTGTCCAGGGTGGTCACCTTGGGGGCGGAGATGGTCTTCACGGTGCCCTGGTTCTCCAGCGCCGACAGCCGCAGGTTCAGCGCCGCCGCACCGCCGGCCGACCCGAAGATGAAGCCCAGCGCGCCGCCGCTCCCGGTGCCGACAGCGGCCGGGAGGTTGACCGCGAAGTTGGGCGCGTCAGAGGTCCCCTGGGTGCCTTCCGCCGTGGAGCCACCGGCGACGCGGGCGTTGTACGGGAAGATGAGGCCGGTCGGGTTTCCGGAGCCGGTCGCCGCCTGCGCGTGGCCGCCCCACTGGATGCCGATCTGCCGGGTGAAGTTGGTGGAGGCCTCCACGATGCGGCTCTCGATGAGCACCTGCGGCGTCTGGGTGTCGAGGTTGCGCACCAGGGCCTGCGCCTTCTGCACGCCTTCGGCCACATCGCGGACGATGAGCACGTTGGTGCGGGTGTCCACGGTCACGCCGCCGCGGGGGGTGAGGACCTCCTTCACGCGGGAGGACATCTCGTCCGCGGTGGCGTAGTTCACCGGGATGAGGCGCACCTCGATGGGCTTCTGCTCCTCGAGCGACTTGCGGCGCTCGGCGCGGAGCTTGGCCTCCTGCTCCAGCGTGGCCAAAGGCGCCACCCGGATGATGTTGCCGAGGTCCTCCTTGCCCAGGCTCTTGGAGCGCAGGATGAGGTCCAGCGCCTGGTCCCAGGGGACGTTGCGCAGGCGGATGGTGACGGTGCCCTTCACGTCGTCGGCGACGACGATGTTCTTCTTGGACACCTCGGCGATGATCCGCATCAGGTTGTGGATGTCGATGTCCTTGAACTCGAAGGACACGCGCTTGCCGCGGTAGCGGCGCTGCCTCGGCGCGCCCTCTTCGGCGTAGGCCGCGGCCTCACCGGAGAACCCGGCGGCGCGGTGGGTGACCGCCACCTCTTCGGTCTTCACGCCCTTCGCCGTCAGCCGCCAGGCGAAGCCGTCCTTCGTCTTCACCACCGTCTCGTCCAGGGCCTCGGACGCGGCGACGACGATGCGCACCCGGTTCTGGCCGCCGGGCACGCCGAAGGCGCTGATGGTCTTCACCGGCGTCTCCAGCGCGCTGGTGTCGAGGCTGCGCTCGAGCTTCTTCGGCAGCCGGGTGTTCTCGAGGGTGAGCACGGCGCTGCGGGGATCGGGGCGGTCCACCTTGAAGGTGGCCTCGCCGGAGAGCTTGAGGAGGACGCGGCCCCCCGACTTGTCTTCGTCGAAGGTGAGGTCCTTCACGTCCGCGAGTCTGGTGGGCTGCTGCTGGGGCTGGGGCTTCTCCTGCTGCGGCGCCTCGGTCTGGACGACCTTGAGGGGCTCGGTCTCCAGCGGCACCCGCTTACCGTCGATCTCGATGAGGGCCTCCTCCTTCGGCTCCGGCGTGGCGTGGGCGAGGGCGGCGGGCTTCGACTTCGAGGCGCCCACCAGCACCAGGTCCAGGCCGCCCTTCACGCGGCGCGCCTGCCAGTCGGAGAGCGGGGCGTGGAGGTCCAGCACCAGCCGCACCTTGTCCTCGTGCGGCCCCGCGCGGATGGCCTTCACGGCCCTGGTCCCCTGCTTCGGCGTCTTCGCCTTCAGCGACACGTCATAGACGTCCACCGCGAGCCTGGGCGGGTCCTGCAGCTCCAGCACTTCGTAGCGGGCGACGTCGCCGTCGCCGCGGATGCGCAGGGTCTCACCGGAGAAGGAGAGGCCCGTGAGGCGGCGCGCGGGGTTCGCGACCTTTGCCTCGTCGAGCTTCGAGTCGACGACGTTCTCGCGGGCGTCGCGCGCGGCCGTGGCCTGGGCCGGCGCGGAGGGGGCGCGCGCGGGCTCGGGCGTGGACGCGGTCGGCTTCTCCGCGGCGGGGGCGGTCTCGGCGGCGGCCGTCTTCTGGCCCTCCACCGTGATGACCACCCGCTGCCCGTCGGCGCGGACGTCGTAGCCCTGGGCGCCGTCGAGGCTCACCACCAGCCGGCCGACGCTGGAGCGTTCGTCCGAGAACTGGGAGGCGACGATGCCCCGGATGGGGCCCTTGCCGTCGTGGTGGCCCTTGATGGTGGTGGCGTCCGCTCCGGAGAGGTCGACCACCAGCCGCTCAGGGGAGTTGAGCCGGAAGACGGTGAACGTCGGCGCGCTGCTGCCGGTCACCACCACCTGCGCGTTGGCGCCGGCAGAGCTCACCTCGATGTCTTTCAGGGTGTTCAACCCTGCTGCGGACGCCCCACCGCCCGCCATTACCAGCGACACAGTCGCCAACCACGCGTTGATGCGCATTTCCCAGGCCCCTCTTCCTGAAGCTTTGCGTTGCTATGTGCGGCGCTCGTTGGCCGCTCGAATCGTCAGTCGAACGTCTTGCCCGTGAACAGGTCCATCGCCGGCACGCTGTTGTTGGATTCCTGCTTCATCCGGATGTTCTTTGGCATCGCCGTGCGCTTGCCGTCCGGCTGGTTCCAGTACTCGGTGACCACCAGCGCGTCGCGCAGCACCTGGGTCACGCGGCCACCCTGGCGACCGACCTTGGTGTTCCGCCGGACGATGTAGCCGCGGCCCTGCGGGTCCACGAGCATGGCGAACGGGTTGGAGTCACCGGTGACTACCGCGGTGAGCGTGAGCTGCTCGAGATCCCACTGGCAGAGCGGGTCGGAGCAGTCGCGGTTCACGTCCGCGGCGCCTGCGCGGGGAACAATCTCCTCGGGGACGCGGAATGGATCACGCTTCCCGAGCGGATTGTACGAGTACGCCACTGCGGGGATGTCGGTAGCGGCGGCAGCAGCTTCGGCTGCCGGCTCCGCGACCTTGGCCGGAGCAGGCTTGGCTGCGGCGCGCGGCGTGCTGGATGGCTTGGGCCCGTCGCTGCACGCGCCCAGCGCGGCGACGCTCGCGACCATGACCATCGACTTGACCCACCTCATCGCTTCGCTCCCGGCTTCGCCTTCTGCTGGTTCTGGCCCTGATCCTGCGGCTGATCAAGAAAACGGAAGGTCGTGGCGAGGAACTCGCTCTTGAGGACGACCTTGTCGTTGCGGACCTCGGGGCTGGCCAGCTTGATCTCGTTCACGTTGATGATGCGGCGCATGTTCGCCACTTCCTGCAGGAACATGCCGATCTCGTGGAAGTTGCCGGTGACCGACATCTTTACGGGAATCCGGGCGTAGAACCCGGCGCTGGCCTCGTTGCCCGGGACGATCTGGCTGATCTCGAGCCCGGACTTCTTGCCCACGTCGTTGAGCTGCGCGAGCAGCTCGTCGATGTCCT
>CAZQVZ010000345.1:0-6488 GCA_964596895.1 uncultured Myxococcaceae bacterium | reverse complement strand
GGCATCCCCAGGCACACCGGGCAGGTGTGGGCGTTGGGCGGCGCGCCGAAGGTGGTGGGGCAGCCGCAGAAGATCTTCGTCCGCGTGAGCAGCTGCGCGTGCACCTCGAGGCCAATCACCGCCACCCAACGGCCGCTGGCGCCCTCCGCGGCGGTCTCCGGGGTGCTCATGGAACGGGCTCCCTGTCACCGAAGTCGTGCGTCCCTTCGTAGGCATGGCCGAGCGCGAGCAGCGTCGCCTCGTCGAACGCCCGGCCGATGAGCTGCAACCCCACCGGCAGGCCCGCCTCGGTGAAGCCGCAGGGCACGCCGAGCCCCGGGAGCCCCGCGAGGTTGCAGGGGATGGTGAGCAGGTCCATCTGGTACATCGCCCACGGGTCGTGGGACTTGTCGCCGAGCCGGAACGCGGGAACCGGAGAGGTGGGCGAGAGCACCGCGTCCACCTGCTCGAAGACGGCGTCGAAGTCTCTTCGCACCAGGGTCCGCACCTGCTGCGCCTTCCGGTAGTAGGCGTCGTAGTACCCGGCGCTCAAGGCGTAGGTGCCGAGCAGGATGCGCCGCTTCACCTCCGGCCCGAAGCCCTCTGACCGCGAACGCTCGTAGAGCGCGCGCAGGCTCTTTGCGTCCTTCGCGCGGTGGCCGAAGCGCACCCCGTCGTAGCGCGCGAGGTTGCTGGAGGCCTCCGCCGGCGCCAGCAGGTAGTACGCGGACAGCGCGTGGCGGGTGTTGGGCAGGGAGACCTCGCGGATGTGCACGCCGAGCTCCCGCTCGAACACCTTCGCCGCCGCCTCCACCTTCGCGCGGACCTCCGCGTCCACGCCCCCTTCGAAGTACTCGCGCGGCAACCCCAGCCGAAGCCCCTTCACGTCCCGCTGCAGGGCGGCGAGGTAGTCCGGCACCTCCACGGTGGAGGTGGTGGCGTCCTTCGGGTCCGCCCCCGCGATGACGCCCAAGAGCGCCGCCGCGTCCCCGACGGTGCGGGTGATGGGCCCCGCCTGGTCCAGAGAGCTCGCGTAGGCGATCTGCCCGGAGCGGGAGACGCGCCCCCAGGTGGGCTTGAGCCCCACGGTCCCGGTCATCGCCGCAGGCTGGCGGATGGAGCCGCCGGTGTCGGTGCCGAGCGCGCCCGCACACAGCCTCGCCGCCACCGCCGCCGCCGAACCTCCGGACGAGCCGCCCGGGGTGCGGGTGAGGTCCCAGGGGTTCTTCGCCGGCCCGAACGCCGAGTGCTCGTTGGACGAGCCCATGCCGAACTCGTCCAGGTTGTGCTTGCCGAGCAGCACGAAGCCCGCCGCGCGAAGCCGCGCCACCACCGTGGCGTCGTACGGCGGGACGAAGCCTTCGAGGATGCGGGATGCGGCGGTGGTGGGCATCCCCGCGGTGCAGAAGAGATCCTTCACCGCCAGGGGGACGCCGTCATAGGGGCCCCAAGGCCGGCCTTCGCGGCGGCGCTCGTCGGACGCGCGCGCGGCGCCGAGCGCGCCCTGCGCGTCCACGTGGAGGAAGGCTCCCAGCTTCGGGTTCAGGTCGGAGATTCGCTGCAGGTGCGCCCGCGCGAGCGCCTCCGCGGTCAGCTCGCCAGTGGAGAGCGCCTGGGCCTGCGCGCGCAGGCTGCGGGAGGTGGGGCTCACGGCTGCTCGATGACCCGCGGGACCCGGAAGGGACCGTCCACGCCCAGGGGCTCGTGGGGCTGGTCCTCGCGCCAGGGGACCACGTCCGCGCCCACCTGCGCGGTGGGCGGGACGGACGAGGTGTCCACCTCCGAGAGCGCGTCCGCCGCGTCGAGGATGGCGGAGAGCTGGACGCGCGCGCGCTTTACCTCGTCGTCTTCGAGGGCGAGGCGCGCGAGCGCGGCGACGTGCCGGACTGCTTCGGCCGTCAGCGCCAAGGGGCTACTTCCGCTTGAACCAGTTCAGGACCGCGCCGATGACCGGACCTTCCTTCTGGTCCGAGAGCATGGTCTGCAGCTCGCCCGCGTCGAGGAAGATGCCTCCGCAGTTGAAGCAGGAGTCAATCTCCACGCTGCCGTGCATCACCGCCTGAAGCTCCATGCCGCACTTGGGGCAGCGCATGAAGTGGAGCTGCTTGAGGCGGTCCTTCTCCGCCTGGGCGGTGTGGGCGGACTGCTCGAGAGCGAGCTTGCGCTTCTTCTCGATCTCCTCGCGGGCGAAGTACTCCTCTTCGGTGTTGGACGGCTTGTCGAAATCAGCCACAGGTCACTCCTTCAAGCGCTCGATGTTCGCGCGGGCGACGGAGGACTCCGGACCGTTGGGGAGGATGTCCAGATACCGCTGGTACTGCTCCACGGCCTCCGCATTCTTCCCCTGCCGCCGCAAGGTCTCCGCCAGACCCATCACCGCGACCGCATAGCGCGGATTGAGCCGCAGCGCCTCACGAAAAGCCGTCTCCGCGCCGCTGCGTTCACCCAGATCCAGGAGCGCCAGCCCGCGCCCTGCCACCGGCTCGGCGCGGTCCGGCTTGAGCTCGATGGCCTTGTCATAGGCCTCCAGCGCCTGGTCTGGACGGTCCCGCAGGCGCAGCCGGTCACCCTGGGTCAACAGCTGGTCGAACCCGAGCGGCGCGCGCTCCTTCGGTCTGGTGGGCGCCACTTCGGTCGCCGCGGCGGGCTTCACCGCTTCTTCAGGCGCAGGCGGGGGCGCAGGTTCCGGCGAGGCCTCGGGCGCAGGCGTCTCCTCCGCCGCCTCTGGGCCGGCGGCCACGGCTTCAGCTGCCGGGAGGGTGTCGGGCTGCGCCACCGCGGCGGCATCCGGCGCGCCATCAGGCCCGGAACCAGGCTCTGGCGCGGGCGCGGGCTCCACCGGCTTCGGCGGCAAAGGCGGGGTCACCGCGACCGGCGGCGTCACCCCTCCCTGCGCCTGCATGGGCAGCCAGTGGTACTGGTAGCCGTACCACCCGCCGCCGCCGAGCGCGCCTGTCAGCAGCACCGCCAGCACCCACTTGCCGGCGCCGCCGGACTTTTCGGCGCCCGGCCGCGCCGCAGAGCGGACCGCGGTGCGATCCGGCGGAGGCGGGATGGCGCTCCCACTCCCGACGAAGCCCGGGGAGCCGGACGGCGCCGCGGTGAGAACGGGGGGCGCAGGGGGCGCGGCCGGCGGCGGGGGCGGCTGTGCGGCAGGCTGCGCCTGGGGCTGCAGCTGGGGCGGCTGCGCAGGCGGGATGGAGGCGGGGGCGCCCGCGGGCACCTGCGGCGGGGGCTGGGCCTGGGGCGAAGGCGCCGCGGCGGGCGGCGAAAAGAGCCCCTGCTGCTGCAGCGCCATGAGCTGCTGCGCCTTCTGGGCGTCATCCACCACCTGGAAGAAGCTCGAGAGCTCGGGGATGTTGCCCAGCCGCTTCCAGCTCTCTCCATTGAGGGAGATCTCGTCGTCGCGGGTCACCTTCCGCTCGACGATCCACTTCTGGAGCGTGGTCAGCTCCTTGAAGGTGAAGAGGTTGCCGGTGGACTGGCGCACCCGCCATTCCCGCACGGGCGGCAGCCCAGGCGGAGGCGCCGGGGCCTTCGCGAGCTGCTCCAACTCCCCCGGGCGCACGGGCACGGTGACCACCAGCGCCTTCTTCTTCACCTTGAAGACGTGCTCACAGGTGGTGCACTTCACCGTGACGCCGGCCTCGGTGATGCGTGCGTCTTCGAACTCGTACTCGGTCTTGCAGCGCTCGCAGCGGACGTCCATGTCGGCGCGCACCATACTCCCTTCGGGGCACCGCCAAGGGGCGCGGATGACGTCTCGTTGGTCGCCCGGCAGCCCACCTTGCCGGGCCGGGTCGGAAAATTGACCGTCCCCCCTCCCCCCCTAGACTCGGCTGCCCGGGGGACTACAGGCCGCTACGCCTGTGTCGGCCCCCTGCAAATTGCGAGAGGTGTGGCCACGATGGCGGCGCGGACCAGGCGTGCGGACAAGGGTGTGCTCTCCCGGCAGGACATCTCCCGCCGGAAGAAGCAGCTCAAAGAGAAGAAGCTCCAGACGGACGGCGTGGGCAAGCGCGCCATCCTCGGCGTGTTCGCGCTGGCGTTCTCGGTGTTGGCCCTGCTCGCGGTGGCGACGTTCAGTCCCCAGGACCGCGTGGGCCCGGGCTTCCAGAACGCCATCGGCCCGGTGGGGCACATGGCGGCCGAAGCGCTGCGCGGCGCCTTTGGCATCTGTGCGTACGTGCTCCCGCTCGCCGGGCTGTGGGCGTCCTTCGCCCTGATGGTGGGCAGGTCCCGGAGGCGTTGGCCCCAGTGGGTGTCGCTCGCGCTGTTGACCCTCAGCGGTTCGGTCCTGGCGCAGCTCGCCTTCGGTGCCGAAGAGGGCTGGGCCCACCCGCCGGGTGGCGGTGTGGGCGAGGTCCTCGGCGCCCTGCTCTCCGGGCTCTTCTCCACCGTGGGCACCGTCATCCTCGTGAGCGCGGTGTGCGTGGCGGCGCTGATCGTCGGCACCCAGTTCGTGTTCCTGAAGCTGTGCATGGCGGCGTACGCCGCGGCGGGCGGCTTCGCGCGCAAGCTGCAGGCGTTCGGGGTGGCCTTCTGGGCGCACCAGCAGGCGGCGCTGGCAGCGCGGCGCGAGGCCGCGGCAAAGGCGAAGCTGGAGGAGGCCGCGTTCCTCGCGCAGCTCGAGGCGGACGAGGAGGAGCTGGCGGCGCAGGAGAAGGAGATCGCCGAGGCGGAGGCCATCGCCGAGGAGGCGGAGCGGCTCAACCGCGAGGCGATGAAGAAGCGCGAAGAGGAGGCGCTCACGAAGCGGCGCGCGAAGGAGGAGAAGGAGCGCGAAAAGGAGCGCCGCGCCCAGGCCAGGGCGGGCGCGCCGGCGCTGCCGTCCGGTCAGCCTGGCTCCTCTGCGTCGAACGGCGGGGATCCGGCCTGGGTGAGCGCGTTCAGCATGGCCGCGCCCGCCGGCGTGGACGCAGGCGTGGAGGTCCGCGCGTCGCCGCAGACGCGCAAGGCCCCGAACATCGTCACCGCGAAGGGCGCCCCGTCCACCCCGCCGGTGCCCGCGGTGAACCTCGAGCCTGCCGTGGCCGCCGCGCCCACCACCGCGGTGCCTCTCACCGCCGGCGCAGCAGCGAGCGGGACCGCCGGAGCAGCCGCAGTCGGACCCGCCGCGGCGGGCGCTGCTGCAGGCCCTGGCGGCGCCGCGGCGCTGGCCCGGATGCCCGTCATCGTCGAGCCGAAGGCGCCGCCCCGGCCGACGGCGCAGGCGAAGAAGAAGGAGTCCGACTTCGAGATGTTGGGCGGGCGGACGAAGTTCACGCTGCCGCCCACGGACTTCCTCGAGAACAACCAGGCGGAGCGGAGCGCGCTCGACAAGGAGGCGTTCCTCACCACCGCCGAGAAGCTGCGCGCGAAGCTGGCGGACTTCGGGATCACCGGCGAGGTGGTGGAGATCCGCCCCGGCCCCGTCGTCACCATGTACGAGTTTCTGCCCGGGCCCGGCATCAAGGTCTCGAAGATCGCCTCGCTGCAGGACGACCTGGCCATGGCCATGGAGGCGCTGCACGTCCGCATCGTGGCGCCCATCCCCGGCAAGGGCGTGGTCGGCATCGAGGTGCCCAACAAGGACCGCGAGATGGTGGTCCTCAAGGAGATCGCCGAGCAGGACGCGTTCACCAAGTCGGCGTCGCGGGTGACCATGTGCGTGGGCAAGGACATCGAGGGCATGCCGTACGTGCTCGACCTCGCCAAGGCGCCGCACCTGCTCATCGCCGGCACCACCGGGTCCGGCAAGTCCGTCGCGGTCAACGCGATGATCATGAGCATCCTCCTCAAGAGCACGCCGGAGGAGGTCCGCTTCATCATGGTGGACCCGAAGATGCTGGAACTCTCGGTGTACGAGGGCATCCCGCACCTGCTCCTGCCGGTGGTCACCGACCCGAAGAAGGCGGCCCTGGCGCTGCGGTGGGCCGTGGAGGAGATGGAGCGCCGCTACTCGCTGCTGGCCGAGGCCGGCGTCCGCAACATCGCCGGGTACAACAAGTTCATCGAGTCGAAGGTGGGCGAGGTGAAGCGCCCGACGCCGCCGAAGGCGCAGACCATCGAGGTCAGGGCCGAGCGCATCGCCGCGCAGAAGAGCGCCCACACGCCCACCCGTGAGGAGACGGCCGCGCCTGCGAAGAAGCCGCGCAAGATGATGATCATCGACGTGGGCGCGGGCGAATCCGAAGAGGAGGCGCTCGAGCGCGCGGCGCACGCGGAGTCCGCCATTGGCGTGGCCTCGCCGAAGGAGGCGCCCGAGGACGTGCGCGAGGCGGTGGTGGGCGAGACCGTGGAGGTGGAGCCGGTCAACGCCGCCGACGAGGAGATCGCCGCGGTCATCGGCGAAGAGGCGGACGTGGACACGGGGGCGCCAGGGCCGGTGCAGCTGCCCCTGTCCGCCGAGAGGTCCTCCGACGCAGACGAAGAGAAGAAGGAGGAGCCGAAGAAGCTCCCCTACATCGTGGTCATCATCGACGAGCTGGCGGACCTGATGATGGTCGCCTCGCGCGAGGTGGAGACGT
>CAZQVZ010000344.1:3808-6499 GCA_964596895.1 uncultured Myxococcaceae bacterium | reverse complement strand
TGGTGATGAAGATGTGGAACATCTCCGCCGAGCCGATGCCGTCGAGGATCTCCACGCCGGTGGCGCTCTTCCAGCGGTGGTACAGCTCCGCCGGCAGGGCCTCGCCGGCGCTGATGCACACGCGCAGGGAGGAGAAGTCGGTTTCGCGCACGCCGGGGTGGTTGGACATGGCGTTGATGGCCGTGGGCACCGACGTCAGGTGCGTGGGCTCGTGTCGGTTGATGAGCTCGAACAGGCGCTCGGGGGTGCTCTTCTCGGGGAAGACGACCGCGGAGGCGCCGGCCAGGAGCGGGAAGAGCAGGTTGGTCCCCAGCGCGTAGCCGAAGGCGAGCTTGGGCACCGAGAGGCTGATGTCGTCCTGCGTGTAGCCGAGGATGGGCAGCCCGTAGGTCAGCGCGTTGAAGACGAAGTCGTGGTGCTTGTGGGTGGCCGCCTTGGGGAAGCCGGTGGAGCCGGAGGTGAAGAGCCACACCGCGGGGTCATCCTTGTGCGTGTCCGCGACGGTCGCATCCGGCGTCACCCGCTGGGTCTCCTTGTGCCAGTCGAGGTGCCGCCCCGGCGGGCCGCCCACCACCAGCACCGCGGCCAGATGCGGGCAGTCATCCACCGCCGCGTTCACGGCGGCGAGCGCCGAGTGGTGCACCACCAGCACCTTCGCGCGGGTGTAGTTGAGGTAGTAGCGCGCCTCCTCCGGCTTCCCGTCCGGCGCCACCGCTGCCACCACGCCCCCCGCCTTCACCGTCCCCAGCCAGGCCGGCGCGAACTCGGGCACGTCCGGCAGCATCAGGAGGACGCGCTGCTCCCACTGCAGCCCCAGGCCCTTGAAGACGGCGCAGGCGCGGTCGGTCTGCTCGGCGAGCTCGGCGTAGGTGACCACGCCGCCGTCGTGCAGCAGGGCCGGGCGGTCTTGGTGTTGGGGCAGCTGGCGGTAGAGGAAGACCTCCGCCAGGTTGAGCCGCTCGGGGAGGTGGAAGGGGTCGAGCACTGGTGCCCTCATGCGTGCGTCTCCTCGTCTTCGAGCCCGGCCGCGTCCCGCGACCGCAGATAGATGGCCAGCGCCACGCCCAGGACCGCCATGGCCGCACCGAAGAGCGTCTGCCGCCGGCCGAAGGCCAGGGCAATTTCCCGCTCCAGCGCGCATTCGGACGGGGACATCCCCGCGCAGTCCGGCGCGCCCACCGTGAGGTAGAGCCCCCACACCGCGAGCGCCGCGCCGCCCAGCACCAACGCGCCGAGCAGTCCCCAGGTGATGCCTCGACCTACGGGTGAGGAGCCTTTGGGCATGGGGTGGAACCTTTAGCAGATAAGGTCTGCGCGCATGCGCATCCTCTATGGAGTCGTCGGTGAAGGGATGGGGCACGCCACGCGGTCGCGGGTGGTGCTCGAGGAGCTCGCGAAGCGCCACGAGGTGCACGTGGTGGTCTCCGGGCGCGCGCAGGCGTACCTGGCCGAGCGCTTCGCCAACGTGCACGGCATCTGGGGCCTCACCATCGCCTACGAAGGCAACACGGTCCGGAACCTCCAGACGGTGGTGCAGAACCTCCGCGGCGCGGTGAGCGGCTGGCCGCAGAACGTCCGCAAGTACCTGGAGCTGGCGGAGTCCTTCAAGCCGGACGTGGTCGTCAGCGACTTCGAGAGCTTCAGCTACCTGTACGGGAAGAACCACTTCCTCCCGGTCCTCTGCGTCGACAACATCCAGATCATCAACCGCTGCCGGCACGACGCGGACCTGCTCGCCGGCCACGAGGACGCGTTCGAGTTGACCCGCTCCATCGTCAAGGCGAAGGCGCCGGGTGCGTTCCACTACCTGGTGACGTCGTTCTTCCGGCCACAGGTGCGCAAGGAGCGGACCACGTTGACGCCGTCCATCCTCCGGCCGGAGGTGCTCGCCGCGAAGAGCGAGCCGGGCGAGCACCTTCTGGTCTACCAGACCGCCACCACCAACCCCGCGCTGCTGGAGGTGCTCAAGGGGGCGAAGCTTCCCTGCCGCATCTACGGCATGCGCCGGGACCTGAAGCAGGACGAGGTGGACGAGAACCTCACCTTCCGGCCCTTCAGCGAGGCGGGCTTCATCGAGGACCTGCGGACCTGCCGCGCGGTGCTGGCCGGCGGCGGCTTCACGTTGCTGAGCGAAGCGGTCTACCTGCACAAGCCGGTGCTCTCGTACCCGCTGCAGCGGCAGTTCGAGCAGGTGCTCAACGCGCTGTACGTGGAGAAGCTCGGCTACGGGCTGTTCGCGCGGAACCTCACCTCAGAGGTGGTCCTGGAGTTCCTGCGGCGGGTGCCGGAGTTCGAAGAGCGGCTCGCGGACTACGGGCAGGACGGGAACAAGGAGACCTTCAACGCGCTGGACGAGCAGCTGGCCCGGGCCGCAGCGCTCGAGGGCCGCTGGCACGAGCTGACGCAGGACTGACGATGGGGCCCCGAAGCAACACCAGGTTCGCCGCCGTTGCAGTCTGGAGGGTAACCCTGTCCGGCGCGCCCTTGCCGTTCACCGGATCGCGAGCATCGGTGAGCTGGGAGCTGCTGTGCCTGCGCGTCCGAACCTCATGAGGCCGGGTGGAAGAGCGCTGAGGCCCAGTATATGTTCAATTCACCGTTCGTCATGGTGCTTTGGTGGGAGTGCTGGGTTGGCGCGTCTTGATTGGTTGTGTAGTTTCGGGAAGACTGACGAACGTCACCATCGACATC
>CAZQVZ010000344.1:0-3798 GCA_964596895.1 uncultured Myxococcaceae bacterium | reverse complement strand
TCCCCCACGCCCCCCCCCCCCCCCCCCCCCGCCAGTAACGAAGTCTCAGCGCCGTAGGCTCGTCCGCCTGGTCATGTGCGTTGCCCTCCTCTTCTCCGCTCCGGCCACTGCCCAGACCTGGCAGAGCGAGCAGGACTGGGACAGCGGAGACGCCTTCGTCAAGACCCACGGCTTCAGCGAGGCCTACTGCTTCGCGAACTCGCTGTGCAGTCAGCAGCTCGAGTACCAACTGCCAGCAGGTCTCGACGTCGCGGACGTGTTGCTGACCGGATGGTACGTACGCGCGACGGACGGCTCCGACCGCTTCAGGCGTCTCCGCGTCGCGGTCACCAAGGTCGACTACGATCCCGGCACGGGCTTCATGGAGGCGAACGCGACCATTCGCGCGGACCCTGAGACGAGCCAGGTGGTCGAGTACGGCCTGACCTGGATGGTCATCGCCGGTGACACCGGCTCCGTGCACCTCACCAGCGCGAACACCCTCTGCGACACCGACGACACATCCGTCGTCTGCGACAACCAGTCGACGATCTCCAATGCCATCCCGACCACAGGAGCGTGGCGGTTCCTTGGGTTCGGCATGAGGGACATCGAGTTCACCCAGAACACCTACGTGGACCTCGTGCAGCTCGTGGCAGACGTGAGCAACAGCGGTCTCATCACGGGAACTGCCAACGCTCTTCACGAGGTCACGTGTGGCTGGGTTGGAGGCACCAGCGTGGGGCTGCCGACGGACCGGTCCTGCAGGGTCCGGTCGGTGGGGGTTTCGGTGGAGTCGAGCAACCTGACTCCGCTCGGGACTGCCACCGAAGGCACCCAGTTCACTTTCGGCAACTGGTTCACCACCCACACGCAGTCCGCGGCCGGGGCGGACGGGGTCCTTTCGCTCTTCCAGCGGTACTACGCAGCCTATTCCGATGGCTCCCAGCCTGCCCCCTATCACGTCGCCTTTCCTGGCGCTCCGGTGGAGGGCATCTCTGGTGGCTGCCAGTTCATGCAGTACCCGTACGTCTACGATCCTTCCGAGTTCGCGCTGCAGTTCTCCGCAAACCTCACCCAGAACGGCTTCACACCGATGCAGCACAAGGAAGTGAAGTGCGGTCTGGCATTGATGCGTCCGTAACCTGAACCCGGAATGAGCGGAGCCGGTCGTCCCCACGCTCGGCTCTGCTCCCCTCTTGAGGTCGACATGAATCGCCCGATTGCCGGGATTCTGCTCCTGGGACTCGTGATGGCAGCGGGCGGGTGCCGCTGTGAAGGGGGGCTCCTTGCCCCGGACGAGGAGCTTCGGGTCAGTGGTCCGAACGGCGAAACCGGAGACGAGCTTCTCGTCGACTTCGGAGAAGTGCGCGCCGGCTCTGGCGCCGAACGCACCCTCCGGGTCTCGAACGCCGGACGGACAGGACTGAGCCTCGGTCCGTTCATTCAGCTCGACGGTGAGAGGGACACTGGCGCCGGTGCAACACCAGCGGATGCCGCCTTCGCCGTTCGCCTCGAAGGCAGTGCTGATCTGGAGCCGGGCGAGTCCCGCGGCTTGACGCTCTCGCTGCCAGCGGAGCGGACCGGTTCGCTGGATGAACCCACCGAGTTGCGCAGCCGCTTCGCAGTGCGAACCGTGGCCGGATCCGAGGTCAGGGTAACGATCATCGCGAACGTGTTGCCGGATGACTGCGAGCTTCCAGAGGAACTCGACTTCGGCAATCGGTGGGTTGGAGCGTCGGCGGAAGTGACTCTCGACTTCCCTTCCGCTTCGCGGCTGGAGGATACGACGGTGGAGGTGTCGGAGGTCCGGAACATCGTCGCGCCGGCTTTCAGCCGGTCTGGTCCCCATACGCAGACCGCTGCCGCGGGCGACATCGCGCAGGTCGTCTTTCGCTTTCTCCCGCCCGCCGTGACCTACTACGTCGCGGAGGTGGACATCCGCCGCAGTGAACGGTGTCCAGCGACGACGGTCCGATTGACGGGGCACGGTATCTCAGAGGCCCTCTTGGCCGCGCCCCGTCCGGCGAACTGCGGATATGTACCGCCGGACCTCATCGGTCGCACGCGCGTGACGGTATCCAACGTCGGGCCGGAGGACGCGGTGCTCACGCTGGAGCCAGGCTCGTCATCCGAGTTCCTCTGGGAGGATCCCGGCGCGCAGGTCGCGGTGCCGGCCGCTGGTGTGGTCGCGTTGGAGGTGCTGTGCGCTCCCGCCACGGAGGGGCCACTCGCAGGAGGCCTGACCTTGAGCACCTCATTGTCCCAGCAACCGTCGTTGCAGGTGGACGCCTTCGTCTTTGGTGGCGGCCCGGACATCGTCGCCGAACCCGCGGCCATCGACTTCGGACGCGTGGGCTTCCTCGCCTCCGCCAGCCCTCCTGTGGTCCAACGCAGGGAGCTTCAAATACGGAACCGGGGAACCGCCGTACCGGAAGTGGCGGGTCATCTCTTCCTGGGAGAGCCCCACCTGGAGATCGTCCCTGGCGCAGGCACCGGCGCCGGCGAGTTCAGGGCCCAGCTTCGCTCGGATTACGATCCTGGCCAGGGACTCGGTCCGTCCAGCATGGGGGGAGCCACGCTGCGCCTCGAGGTGGACCTTCAGCCGGCGTCCACCGGTACGAAGAGGGCCGAATTGCTCATCCGGTCCAACGACCTGGACGAACCGGTGCTCGTGGTTTCGCTTCAAGGAGAGGCGGTGCAGGCGACGGCGTGTGCGTACACACTCGAGCCGCGTTTGTTGGACCTCGGAACGCATCTCCACCCCGGGGTGAGTTCGACGAGCGCGCGGTTTCGCAATGAAACCATCGCAGGGACGGAGCCTTGCTTTGTCTCCGTTCTCGGCGTCGAGCCCCATGACTCGGAGTTCCAATACGCGGGTCCGGCGAGTCTCGAGCTGCTCCCGGGGGAGTCCGCCGACCTGGAGCTGAAATTCGCTCCGAAGCCTCGCCCGCATGGCCAGTTCGAAGAAGTGAGCGGGGCACTCCTTCTCAGCGTGGCGACGGACGCGGACTCCGCTCCCCGGGTCGACCTGCGTGCGAACGCGGCCATTCCGTGCCTCTTCATCCTGCCAGAGCGGGTGGACTTCGGGGGAGTGCCCCTGGGATGTGCATCAGCTCCGGTCCAGGTGAGCATCTTCAACTCGTGCACTGACCAGCAGGTCATCTTGCTCCCGCCCGCAGTCGCAGGCTGCGCGCCCGGATCCGCTTGTCCTCCCTTCGCGGTCAGTGCCACCGGCATCTACGATGGCGGCTTGTTGCTCGCGCCGAGTGACAGCCCAGCCACGGTGGAGGTCACCTTCAGCCCGCAAGTCTCGGGCGCGGCGGGTGGGGCGTTGACGCTATCAACCTCGCAGCACGACGCTGGGGTCGCCTACAATCTTCCGCTTACGGGAGACGGCGTTCAGTCAACGCTGCGTGAGGATGTCTTCGAGCAGGCCGCATCACCTAGGCTCGACATCGTGATGCTTCATCATCCCCACTACGATTTTCAGTCTGACTTCAACAGTTACGACACCCAGATCCCCGTCCTCGCTGATTTCTTGCTCGCGAGCCCCATCGACTTCCGGGTAGGCGTCACCTACGGGGGAGATTGGACGGTGGCTGAGTACTACTATGACGCGCCGCCGTATCCGCCCGGGGTCGAAGGTGGGTTCCTCCTCGGCGACCCGGCCGCGGAACCCTGGCTCGACCGCAACACTCCGAGCTTCAGAGAGAAGCTCATGAGTCGGTTCGCGCGCCTGCCCTCTGGGCAATCGCTGGCGCGTGGAATCCAGGCCGCCGCCATTGGCGACGCTCACTTCTATGCCGTGCTCGCGGC
>CAZQVZ010000343.1:0-6583 GCA_964596895.1 uncultured Myxococcaceae bacterium | reverse complement strand
CCCGCGTGGCCGTCTTCAACCAGGGCTACCTGCAGCAATGCGGGCACCCGCTGGAGCTCTACAACCGCCCCGCGAACAAATTCGTCGCCGGCTTTCTGGGCTCCCCGTCCATGAACTTCCTGCCGGCGACGCGGGAGGACGGCCAGCTACGTGGCACCGGCTTCTCCCTGCCCACGCCCGCCGGACTCGACGTCTCCGGCGAAGTGCTGCTCGGGCTGCGGCCGCAGGACCTGCTGGTCGCGGGTGATGGCCCCCTGCGCGGCGAGGTGGAGGCGGTGGAGCGGCTCGGCTTCGACGGGTTCGTGTTCGTGCAGACCGCGGCCGGTCCGGTGGCGGCGCGGTTCGAGCGCGGGGTGCAGGTGGCGGTGGGAGACCGGGTGAGCCTCGCGCCATCCCAGGACGCGCTCCACGTATTCTCCGCGGACGGCGCCCAGGCACTGCGTCATCCCGAGCCCGCGGGCGAGCTGCCGGCCCCCGTCATGGGGGCGGCGAAGGTGGGCGGAGCGCAGTCGTGAAGCCCGGCGCGCTGGCGCTGGCTGCGAGCCTCGTCGTTGCGTCTGCCGCGCAGGCCGCGGACCGCCCGCTCCGGTTGTGGCACGCGTACCGCGGCGGCGAGGAGCAGGCGCTGGCCCAGGCGGTGGAGGCCTTCACTGCCGAGACCGGGCAGAAGGTGCAGCTGCTCGCGGTGCCCTACGACGCGTACAGCGCCAAGCTGTCGTCCGCGGTGCCGGCAGGCGTGGGCCCGGACGTCTTCATCTTCAATTACGAGCGGCTGCGCACCTTCCACCGCCAGGGGCTCCTGGCCGCCACCGACGCGTTCATCGACAAGGGCGCGTACCTGCCGCAGGCGGTCGAGGCGCTGGAGCTGGACGGGAGCACCTGGGGCTATCCGCTCGCGCTGAAGAACGTGGCGCTCTTCGTGAACACGAAGCTGGTGCCGAAGAGCCCGGAGACCACCGACGAATTGCTGGCGCTCTTGCCGCACCTGTCGGACCCGGCGCAGAACCGCTTCGGCATCGCCTTCGAGGCGGCGAACTTCTACCTGCACGCGCCCCTCCTCTTCGGCTTCGGCGGGGAGCTCTTCGGGGAGGACGGCCAGGCGCGGTTCGACTCGCCGGGGCTGACGCGCTCATTGGCGTTCGTGAAGGGCCTGCAGGACCAGCGCTACCTGCCCGAGGAGGTCACCGGCGCGCTGGTGAAGTCGCTCTTCAACGACGGCAAGGCGGCCATGGTCATCAGCGGGCCGTGGTTCACCGGCGAGATCAACGACGGCGTGCCGTACCAGGTGGTCCCGCTTCCCGTCGTCAGCGAGACCGGGTTGCCCATGCGCCCGTACCTCGGCGTGGAGGCGGCGTTGGTGTCGCCGCGGTCCTCTCAGAAGGACGGAGCGCATGCGCTGGCCCGGTACCTCTCTACCGGCAGGGCGTCGGTGATTCGGGCGCAGGTGGGCCGGCAGATCCCTGCGGACCTGGGCGCGTACGAGGCGCCGGAGGTGAAGGCGGACCCGCTCATCGCCGCGTTCAGCGCGTCCGCGAAGCACGCGGTGCCAATGCCGACGACGCTGGAGATGTCGAAGGTCTGGGAGCCGATGAAGCTGGTGCTCCAGGGCGTCCTGCGCGGCGGGGTGCTGCCGGAGCAGGCCGGAGAGCTGGCGGACCGGCGCTACCGGGCGCTCAACCGCGAGACGCCGCCTGCTGCGTCGCCGGTGCCGTGGCTCGCGGGCGCGGCGGTCTTGATGCTGGGCGGGATGGTGTGGACGCTCAGCCGTCCGTCGAGCCGCCTTCCCTTCCGCCGCCGCTACCCGGACGTGGGCCGCGCGCTCGCCTTCATGGCGCCAGCCGCGGCGGGCCTGCTGGTGCTGGTGGGCGTCCCGTTCGTGGTGGGCATTGGCCTGTCCTTGTTCCACCACGACGCGGGGACCTACTCGTTCGTGGGCTGGGCCAACTTCACCGACATCCTCGCGTCGCGCGGGTACCGGATCACCGACCCCCTGTCGTTCTACTTCACGCTGGTGGTGACGGTGCTGTGGGCGGGCGTGAACGTGGTCCTGCACGTGGGCATCGGGCTGTTTCTGGCCATCCTCCTCAAGGACCCGCTGCTCAAGTTGAAGGGCGTGTACCGGGTGCTGCTCATCATCCCGTGGGCCATCCCGAACTACATCACCGCGCTGATGTGGAAGGGGATGTTCCACAGACAGTTCGGCGCCATCAACGGCGTGCTGCAGTGGCTCGGCATCGAGCCCATCTCCTGGTTCACGCAGTGGTCCACCGCCTTTGCCGCCAACGTCGCCACCAACACCTGGCTGGGGTTCCCGTTCATGATGGTGGTGGCGCTGGGCGCGCTTCAGTCCATCCCCCAGGACCTCTACGAGGCCGCGGAGGTGGACGGCGCGTCGAAGTGGACGCAGTTCCGCCGCATCACCCTGCCCCTGCTCCGCCCCGCGCTGTTGCCGGCGGTGATCCTCGGCACGGTGTGGACCTTCAACATGTTCAACATCATCTACCTGGTGTCCGGCGGCGACCCGGGTGGCGGCACCGACATCCTCGTCTCCGAGGCCTACCGCTGGGCCTTCGAGCGCAACGAGCAGTACGGGTTTGCGGC
The DNA here is from genome assembly GCA_964596895.1 of uncultured Myxococcaceae bacterium. Lineage (GTDB taxonomy): Bacteria > Myxococcota > Myxococcia > Myxococcales > Myxococcaceae > JAFAFL01. The sequence continues at coordinate 3,982 of CAZQVZ010000343.1, read as the reverse complement.
CGCGTACTCGGTGCTGATCTTCGTGGTGCTGCTCGGCTACTCCGCGCTGACGAAGCGGGTGACGCGCGGCGCCGAGGAGGTGATGGCGTGACCGCCCCCGTCTCCCACACCACGCCCCTGCCCCGCCGCCGCACGCGGGGCGAGCTGGAGCAGCCGGCCTTGCAGTTGGCACAGCCTCCCGGCGCGAAGAAGCCGAAGCGCCGCGCGCGGCCCCTGTGGCGCTCGTTCGCCCTGAACGCGCTGCTGGTGAGCGCGTGCGCGGTCACGCTCTACCCGGTGTTGTGGGTGGTGAAGATGGCGGTGTCCAGGGTGGACGGGATGAGCCTGTCGGCGAACCCGTTCCCGCGCGCCGCGGACGTGACGCTGGAGAACTTCTCCGGGCTGCTCGGGGCCACGGATGGGGACGGCCGCTGGCTCTTCGGTCACCAGCTCTTCAACAGCCTGGTGGTCTCGGTGGCCACCACCGTGGTGGGGCTGTTCCTCGCGGTGACCGCCGCCTACGCGCTCTCTCGCTTCCGCTTCCCCGGGCGCGAGGCGTCCATGCAGAGCCTACTCATCTCGCAGATGTTCCCCGCGACGATGATGATGGTGCCGCTGTACGCCATCTTGAAGAACCTCGGGATGCTCAACAGCCTGGGCGGGCTGGTGCTGGTGTACTCCACCACCTCGCTGCCGTTCTGCGTGTGGATGCTCAAGGGCTACTTCGACACCATCCCGCGGGAGCTCGAGGAGGCCGCCATCATGGACGGCGCATCCCCCTTGCAGTGCTTCGTCCGCGTCGTCTTGCCGCTTGCCCGTCCCGCGCTGGCCGTCACCGCGCTCTTCTCGTTCCTCACTGCGTGGAACGAGTTCATCCTCGCCGCCACCCTGCTCAATGAAGAGGCCCGCTACACGCTGCCCGTCGCGCTGCGGATGTTCGTCGGTGAGTACAACGTGGAGTGGGGCAAGTTCGCCGCCGGCGCGCTGTTGGTGTCCGCGCCGGTGATGGCGCTGTTCTTCGCGCTGCAGAAGCACCTGGTCGGAGGCCTTACTGCCGGTGGGGTGAAGGGGTAGCCCCGCGAGCAACTCGAGGCGCTTGATGAACGAGCTCCGCCGCCGACTCAAGCAGTACTTGTTCCATCGAGTTTGGGTTTGAGGAGTCCGAAGACCGGGTCTCGGAGGACTGGCCATTCGTGCTGCACGACGCCGGGCAATCACAGGGACTCGTAGCCTTGGAGTTTGCGGACGCGGATGAGCGTTTCTTCGCCGTGAACGACTCCGGTGTTCTGAATTTTCTACCGTGCGCAGGAATGGCGTTTGAGCACCTCGCCGTTCAGTACGAAGGCTCAAGGTGGATTGCTGCGGGCGACCCGGTTTCCCTGGAGCTGAGGCGGCCGGGAGATTCGGTGGTCCCATCCATGGTCGACCGACGAAGCGCTCTGCTCTCCCTTGGGGAAACATCAGAATCCTCGAGGGTCCATTTCTTCGATCCGAGCAGCAACACCTGGGCCTCTTCGACGCGTCCGGAGGTGAGCAGGTCCGTGGATTCGCGAGCGCACCTGGCGGTTTCTGTTCCAATTGGGGTGAATCCTGCCGGACATCGCTCGTTCGCCTGACCGAAGGCTCCCTGCGCTGGGGTCGTCCCGTTGGTTGCGGGGACGCGGGGCGTTACCATTCGTTCATGTCACGCGTCATGGATTGGGACGAAGAGAACGTGCCGCCCGTCCTCGAGTCGCTTCCCCCGGGCAGGTACGTCGTTGAGCGGCTCGATGAGGCATTGGCGCGCGACGCTCAGGAGGAGGAGGGGGTTCGGCAAGCGCTCGCCTCTCTGGAAGCCGGACGCGGCAGCACGCTGCGCGAAGTTCAGGAGAGGTTGCTGAAGAAGCTCGGCGATAGATGACGGTCGCATCTCGCAACAGGCGGAGGAGGACCTCGACGAGAGGGTCCCTCCGTCCACCTGACGACCGGCGAGATAGTCCAAGGCTGGCTCGTATCTCCGTTTCGCATCTACTAGGTGAGAGCCGGCGACAAGCTTCAGAGCCGGCGACGAGCTTCGTGTGCTGCGCATCTACCACCACGCGCGCCGCCCCCTCTGATCAGCCGCCCAACGTGACTCGAGCCGGCGATCCTCAGCTGGATTGGCGCGTCGTTGCTTCGAACGCGAAGGCGCGGACCCTTGCCTGCTCGGGTGTGGCGATGAAGTCCGGACCGGCCGTACCGCGCCACGTGGGAGGCCCCAGTGCCACGGTGGAGACGAGCGCCTCGTCGGTGAGCTCCCCCGAGGTCCACGCCAGCAGCAACCAGCCCCCGGGCGCGAGCACCGCTTTGCACAGGTCCAAAAGCCGGGCCAGGTCGCGCACCGGATCAATCCTCCGTCCGCGCCCACCGCCGCTCTCCACGGGAGGCGGATGGAGCACCACGCCGTCGAACAGGCCGCCCTGCGCCTGCGCCTTCCGAAGCGCGCTCACCACGTCGCTCTTCCAGAAGGTGCGCCCGTCGAACGGCAGGCCATTGAGCTCGTAGTTGCGACGTCCCCGCGCCAGCGCTGACGGGACCGCATCCACGTTGGTGGTCGCCCGCGCCCCGCCCGCCGCCGCCGCCACGCCGAACGCGCAGGTGTAGGCGAACAGGTTGAGCACTCTCCGGTCAGCCGCGTTGCTCCGGACCCACTGGCGCAGGTCTCGCGCCTCCAGGAAGAGCCCGGTGTGCCGGTCCGGGAGGAGGCGGACCTCGTAGCGAAGCCCATGCTCACAGATGACTCGAACCGAGTCCGCGCTGGGCGGACCGCCCTGCAGCGCATGCCCGAAGCGCCAGAACAGCTCGCCTTCGCCTCCCAGCGCCTCGCGGATCGGCTCCAGGAGCACCGCCCGCTCCGGCGCGCCAGTGACCCGCACCGCGCGGCCGAAGCGCTCGATGACCAGCCGGGGGATGCCGTCACCCATCCGGTCGAACAGCCGCACCGCCTCGGCGTCCTGCGCGACGAGCGGCGCTCTGCGCGCGACGGCGCGGCTGACAAGGTCCACCACTTCTGTGGGTGTCAGCGACAGCGAGCAGTCCTTCGTCATGGGGCAGAGCCGAGGGACCAATACCGCGCTTCTTGATGGGCAGGGCAAGCCGCGATTGCGTTCCCCGAAACCCCAGGGTCGGCTTGCGCCGCCGGGCCGTCCAGTCAGCAGCCCGTGGCGCTCACGAGCGCCGCCGCGAGCCCGGTGGTCCAGCGCATCAGGGGAAGCAGGCGGTCTGGTAGGTGACCGTGAGCACCGAGCCCTCCGGCGGGAGGTGTCTACATTCGTCGGAGGACGGTCCCAACCTGACGAGGAGACAAGCGAGCGCTTCTGAGGGTGACGCGCGGCCCGGAAGAAGGCATCCATCGGTCTGTGACCACCAAGACCCTCGACACCGAAGCCGCCCTCTCGTCGTCCGGCCGCATCTGGGACGCAGAGATCCTCCCCGAACTCGAGCGGTACATCCGCATCCCCAACAAGTCGCCGCTCTTCGATCCCGACTGGCACCAGAAGGGACACATGGAGGAGGCCACCCGGCTCATCGCCACGTGGTGCGAGGCCCAGGCAAGGCACCTGCCGGGGCTCACGGTGGAGATTGTCCGGCTGAAGAACGAGCGCGGCGTCGAGCGGACCCCGGTGATCCTGATGGACGTCCCAGGCACCCGCGATGACACGGTCCTCCTCTACGGCCACCTGGACAAGCAGCCGGAGATGACCGGCTGGCGCGAGGGGCTGTCGCCCTGGGAGCCCGTCCGGGAGGGTGACCGGCTCTACGGCCGCGGCGGCGCGGACGACGGCTATTCGGCCTTCGCCTCGCTCGCGGCCATCCGCCTGCTTCGCGAGCAGGGCATCGCGCACGCGCGGTGCGTGATCCTCATCGAGGCGTGCGAGGAGAGTGGCAGCTACGACCTGCCCGCATACATCGAGGCGCTCGCGCCGCGGATCGGCCAGCCGTCCCTGGTGGTGTGCCTGGACTCGGGCTGCGCGAACTACGAGCA
>CAZQVZ010000342.1:0-6642 GCA_964596895.1 uncultured Myxococcaceae bacterium | reverse complement strand
CAGGGAAGTTGCCGGTGGTGAAGGCCACCGCGTGGTTCCAGCCGTTGCGCGCCTTGACGAAGTACTTGGGCACGAAGGGCGTGGGCGTGTGGCAGGAGTTGCAGGTGGCCACCGCGCGGTGGCTGGACCCGTGCCAGGCCCGGTAGTGGTCCTCCATGATGTGGCAGTTGGCGCAGGTGGCCGGGTCATCCAGCATGTACGAGCCGCCCTTCGCGTACACGAAGGTGAACCCGCCCAGCCCAACGGCGATGCCCACCAGCGCGGCGGCCACTCCAGCGGCGATGGCAATGGGTGTGAAGTTGCGACGCAGGCCCACAAGCGCTCCAGACGGCGGGGACGTTCCGAAGCGGCCGAAGGTGCAATGACCCGGCAGAGAACGGAACCGAATTCGGGAGAGACCTTCTGCTTCAGAACGCGACGGGCATGTCCAGGTGGATGATCCGATAGGCCTGGGCGGACATCGGATCATCCAGGCCCATCGCGTACGCCACGCCGGGCCGGAAGGTCAGCCCGCCTGCCTCGAGGTGGGCGCGCACCCCGGCGGCGGCAGACAGGGTGTCGCGGGTTGGCGGCGCCGCGGTGACGGCCACCGGCGTGGACAACCAGCGCTGGTAGCGGAGCTCTGCGCCCAGGGAGACCTGCGGCACGAGGTAGTAGCCGAGGTGCACGCCGCTGGTGAAGTTGGTGCGGGAGGCGTCTGCCTGCAGCGCCTCGCCGCGCACCCGGGTGAGCCGCAGCACCGTGGCCTCCACCTGCGCGGTGAACGCGCCCTTCACGAAGGAGAGGCCCACGCCGGGGAACACCGTGAAGTCGTTCACCGCGAACATGGCGTTGTCCATGGCGGACCGCGCGAGCACCCCCGCCCGCGTGGCGCGCGCCTTGTCGGTGGAGGGAGAGTTTCCGCCGCCCGCGCCCACCGGCACCGTCAGGCCGAGGAAGAGCGCGAGCCGCACATCCGGGCTCAACTGCAGCGCCCAGGTGCCGCCCAGGGCCGGGTTCACGAAGGACGTCGCCGTGCCCTCCCCCACCGGGTTCACCACCGCGCCCCAGCGCACGAACGGCGCGAAGTCCTTCGTCACCTTGTAGGAGGCGAACAGCAGGCTGGCCACCGTGGTCGCGCTGTTGCCCGCTGTGTCTTCATGGAAGGCGAGGGCGTTGTCGGTCCGCACCACGTTGGTGGCCGCGGTGGGGCGAAGCTGCCAGGGAATGGAGTACTGGGCGGAGACCACGGGAGCGAACAACACGGCCGCGAGCAGCGCCGCGCGCGTTCCGGCACACATAGGCAAGCCTCTCTGATCGTCGCGGGGGACAAGGGGAGTGCGACGGGCGGAACGTGTGGACCGGCAGGCAGGCTGACAACCCCGCAGGCGCCCGCCTTTGGGTCAGGTGGGCTGTGCACGCGGCGACAACGACGTAGAAGGAGGCATGCGTATCCGCCCCTATGCGGCCTCGGATGAAGCAGCGTGCGTCGCACTCCTGGAGAGCAACACGCCCGAGCACTTCCTGCCCGAAGACGCAGCGCTGCTGCGCGCGTTCCTCGCGGCGCCACAAGGCCCGTACTTCGTGGTGGAAGAGGACAACGGCGTCGTCGTGGCCTGCGGCGGCATCGCCCAGGAGGCGCCGCCGGAGTCGGACGTGGCCACCTTGTGCTGGGGCATCGTCCATGCGGACGCGCAGCGAAGAGGCATTGGCCGAGCGCTGACCGAACACCGGCTGGCCTCGCTGCTGCCCGCGCATCCGGAGATCCGCCGGCTGCGCGTGAACACCACCCAGAAGGTGCAGGGCTTCTACGAGCGGCTCGGGTTTGGGGTGGTGGAGGTGAAGCGCGACCACCATGCGCAGGGCCTGGACCACGTGCGGTTGGAGCGGACGCTCGGATGATGACCGGCGCGGTCACGGCGGGGGTGATGGCGGTGATGGGCGCTGCGCCGTCGCCGCTCCTGCCGCCGGACCACTGGGCGACGCGCGCGGCGGAGCGGCTGGAGGCGCGCGGGCTCGCGGAGGGCTACCTGCCCGCGCAGCGCGCGCCCACCCTGGAGGAGGTGGCGCAGGCGCTCCACGCCGTCGAGGACCCGGGCGCGCAGGTCGAGGCCTGGCGCCGAAGGCTCGATGCCGAGTTCCTGCGACGTCCTCTGGTCGCCTCCGTTCGCGCGGGCGTGGACGGGCGCACCCTGCGGGACACCTTCCCCGAAGGCCGCAGGCCCCTGGGTCACCTGGCCGCGTTGCCGGGCCACCCCGTGCGGCCCTTCGTGGGCGCGGCTCTCGTCCTGCACAGCCCCTTCCTCGCGGCGTTCGCGGAGGGCCGGGTGATGCAGAACGCGCTCGAGCTGGGCGAGTGGGAGGTGGCGGCGGAGGCCCTGGGCGCGCAGCTCTCCGTCGGACGCAGGCCCCTGGCCTACGGGTTCGGCAACCGCACCGGCGTGGTCTTCTCCGGGGCGCAACCCCTTCACCGCGTGGAATTGCGCAGCGCGCGCGCGTTCCGGCTTCCCGGGGTGCTCTCCCGCATCGGCCTCTTCTCCCTGCACACGAGCTTCGGGCTGCCGGGGCAACCGCGCCACCCGGCGTCGGCGCGGCTGCTCACCATGTCCGCGCACTACAAGCCCGTGCCCAGGCTCACGCTGGCGGCCAACCGCGCCACCATGTTCGGAAGCGAAGGGCTGCGCGGGCTGAGCGCGTTCGACTGGGTGCGGATGTTCACGCTCACGCACAACGGCGGCGAGAACAACCTCATCAGCGGCGCCTTTCGCTTCCGCCTGCCCACCGAGTCCTTCCTGCCGATCACGCTGCACGGCGAGTGGGGCACCGAGGACAGCGCCGGCAACCACCTCTATACGCCGGGCCTCGTGGCCGGGCTGTGGACGCCCGCCCTGCCCTTCGCGCCCGGGGTCGCGGTGGGGGTGGAGCACGCGTTCATCGGGCAGACGGTGCGGCGGAACCTGCGCTGGTACACGCACAGCCGTCAGCGCGGCGGCTGGGTGGTGAACGGGCTGCCGCTGGGCCACCCCATGGGCGGCAACGGGCGCGAATGGCGGCTGCACGCCTCGTGGCACGGCGGGGACGTCTTCGTCGTGGACGGCGCCGCCTTCCACCGCACGCGCTTCGCCCGGAACCTCTATTCACCCGAACGCGAAGGCCGAAGCGCGGGCGGCGAGCTCTCCTTCTCCGCGCGGCCCACGCCGCTGACCGAGCTCTCCATGCGCGGCGCCTTCGAGGGGGGGGCGCACTTTCGGGAGCTCACCGTGCATGTGGGTGGCGCAGCGCGTTTCTAGGTCCCGGTCCCGCCTCGCTTGACGCTCCACCGGGTCGAAAGTAGAAGCCCGCCCATCGCCGGGTCGCCCATGTGGGCGGTCCAAGAGGGAAGCCGGTGAGAATCCGGCGCGGTCCAGCCACTGTGACCAGGTGGTCCCGAAGACGGGGCCCGCCAGCCTCCAGGTAGTCACCACTCTGGGCCAATACGGCCAGGGGAAGGTGGGAGGCGGTACCGACCATCGCGCATCGTGCGCTCCGGTCGGATCTGGCAGCCAGGAGACCTACCCGGCGTGCGGCGACTTCGGTCGTCCGCGAAGGCCTTCTCTCTCCTCGGGAGGGAGCGGAAGGCGGGACATGTCGCGTGCTGCGTACGCCGGGGCGCTCTGGGCCCTGGTCCTCAGTGTGGGCACAGGGCCTTCGGCGCGCGCCGAGGAGGCGGAGGACGCCACCGCGCTCGCGCCGGTCACCGTCCCGCTCCCGCCGCCCGAAGACACCCCCGACTCGCCCACCCGCCGAGACCCCACCGGCGCGGTCACCGTCATCGACGCGCGGCCCCTGCAGCGCGAGGCCAAGGTGGCCTCGGAGGTCATCGCTTCTGCCCCCGGCGTGGTCCTCCACCAGCGCGGTGGGCTGTTGCAGTCGTCCACCCTGAGCCTGCGCGGCGCGGCCTCCACCGGGGTGTTGGTGTTGCTGGACGGGGTGCCGCTCAATGGCGCCGGCGGGTCGGTGGATCTCTCGCGGCTGCCGCTCGCGGTGGTGGAGCGGGTGGAGGTCCTGCGCGGCGCCGCGGCGCGCTACCAGCCTGGCGGGATTGGCGGCGTGGTGAACGTGGTGACGCGCGCGCCGGCGGACGGCGCGGACGTCGCCGGCGGGCTCACCGTGGGCAGCTACGGCACCGCGATGCTGCATGCGTCCGCCAACGGGCCGCTGCTCGGAGGGCAGGGCCTGCTGCTCCTGCACGGCGCGCGCAGCGAAGGCGGCTTCTCCTTCCTGCATGACCCGGCGCCGTCCCTGCCGGTGGGTGATGGCGCCCGGCTGCAGGTGCGCGAGCGCCGCAACAACGACGCGCTGCTGGGCGGAGGCCTCCTGCGCTACCGCCGAGCGCTGGAGCGGGGCGCCACGCTCGACGCGTCGGTGGAGGCCTCGGCGGACGAACGGGGGCTCGCCGGCACCGCGCAGAACCCCACCGCGGACGTGCGGATGGGCGCGCGGCGGCTGCACGGTGGCGTTCGAGCGGTTCGGCCGCTGGAGTCAGGAGAGCTCGCCCTGCGCGCGCATCTGCGCCGCGACGAGAGCACCTTCGAAGGGGGGCTCTTCTCTGGCGAGCTGCCGCAGCGGGAGACCTCCGCGCTGCTGGAGGCCGAAGGCAGCTGGCTGCTCGGCGGGTGGCATGGGCTCTCCGCGGTGGCGCAGGTGGGCGCTGATGGGGTGGTGACGCCGTCCGGTCAGTCGCCGTCGTGGGCGCGTGCAGGGGTGGGGCTCTCGGATGAGGTGCTGCTGTGGGATGGCCGCGCGGCCCTGGTTCCATCCGTCCGCGCGGACCTCACCGGACCCTTCTTCACCTTCTCGCCGAAGCTCGGCGCGCGCGCGACGTTGCCCGCGGGGTTCGAGCTGCTCGCCAACGCCGGCCAGGCGCACCGGCCGCCGTCCTTCATCGAGCTGTACGTGGTGCAGGGGAGCCTGCTGCCCAACGCGGACCTGCGGCCCGAACGGGCGCTGTTCGTGGATGCCGGCGTCGCGCACAGCACGCGTCGCACGCGGGTGGCCTTGACCGGCTTCACCTCGCTCTACGAGGACCTCATCACCTACGAGTACTACCCGCCGTTCCTTGCCCGTCCGTACAACTTCCACGCGGCGCGGGTGAGCGGGGTGGAGGGCGAAGGCGAGGTCCGGTTCGGCGAGTGGGGGCGGGCCTCCGCGAGCTACACCCTGACGCACTCGCAGAACCTCCGGGATGACGCGCGCTACTACCTGCGCGAATTGCCGTACCGGCCGCGGCATCGCCTCTTCGCGCGGGCCTTTGGCGGCGTCTCCTGGCTGCAGGCGCGCGCGGAGGTCGACGCGCAGTCGCGGCAGTACACCAACCGGACCAATCAACTGGCGCTCGCGCCGCGGGCGTTCGTGAACCTGGGCGCCACCGCGCGGGTGTGGCGAGCGCCGGACGTGCGCCTGTCTTTCGACCTGAAGAACGTCCTCGGCCACCAGGCCCAGGACTTCGACGGGTACCCGCTGCCAGGGCGGGCCTTCTACGTGACGTTGTCGTTCGCGCTGGAGCGCGAGCAGGGAGAAGCACAGCCATGACGATGAAGAAGAAGATCCCCCTCTCCCCCTGGGAGAGAGGTGGGGTGAGGGTGCCGTTCATTTCGCTGGGGCTCGCCCTGTTGCTCACGCTCTTCCTGGTGACCACCACCGGTTGCCCCGAGCAGGGCGTCGTATGCCGCCAGGGCCAGGAGGCCTGCGGGGACGTCTGCGTGGACCTGCAGGCGGACGTGAACCACTGCGGCGCGTGCGGCGTGACCTGCGGCGACGCGCAGGTGTGTCAGGCCGGCGCGTGCGCGTGCCCATCCGACCGCGCCGAGTGCTTCGACTCGCATGGCGTCTGCACCGACACCCAGGCGGACGTCGCGCACTGCGGCGCGTGCGGCAACGCGTGCGAAGGGGGCGAGCTCTGCGAGGCCGGCGCGTGCGTCCCCGACTGCAGCGAAGGAAAGGTCGACTGCGGCGGCGCCTGCGTGGACACCCAGGCCAGCGCCCAGCACTGCGGCGCGTGCGGGAACACCTGCGCCCAGGGCATGAGCTGCCAGGCGGGGACCTGCGGCTTCGACCTGGTCGCCGCCTGCCTCACCAACGGCCAGCTGCGTGGCCTCCGCGCGGACACGCTGGAGTTGGCCCCGCTGCAGGGCCACGGCGCCGGACCGCAGGCGCTCGCGCGCTACGGCGATGACGTGCTCCTCTCCGTGGACGCGACAGACGCCAGGCTCTACCAGGCGCGCTACCCGTCGCTTCAAGAACTGCCCGCGAGCGCCGCGCTGGGCGCCGCGCCCAACCACCTGCTCGTGGACGGCGAATACGTCTACGCCCTCAACAGCGTGGGGCACACGCTGCAGGTCCTCCGGCCCTCAGGCACGGCCACCGAAGAAGGCGTGCCGTTCGAGGCGGTGGGCGAACTGGACCTTGGTGAGAACACCTATCCCCAGGTGATGGCGCAGGTGGGCCAGACGCTCTTTGTGACCCTGCTCGGAGACTCGGGTGCGGGCGCGGCCGCCGGTCAGAAGGTGGTCGCGGTGGACGTGACGGACAAGACGCAGCCTGTGCCCGGTGAGACCTGGGACCTGCTGGGGCTCACCGAGCCGTTCACTGCCGGCGGCGAGTCCCTGCCGAGGCCGCAGGGCA
>CAZQVZ010000341.1:0-6643 GCA_964596895.1 uncultured Myxococcaceae bacterium | reverse complement strand
CCGCGTACCAGCCGCGGTCGAAGTCTTCGTGCGCGCGCAGGAAGGCCACCGCCTCCCGGGTGGGCGTCCCCGCCACCGCCGGCGTGGGGTGCAGCGCCAGCGCCAGCTCCGCCAGAGACGCTTCGGGCCGAAGCTGCGCGCGCAGCCCGGTGCGCAGGTGGGACAGCCGCGCGAGCCGGACCCATGACGGCGCAGGCTCCACGTCCAGCGCCACCACCCGCGGCTGCAGGGTGGCCCTCACCGCGTCCACCACCGCGGCGTGCTCACGCAGGAGCTTGTCGTCCGCCGCCGTGAGCGGTGCGTCCTTCGGCAATGTCCCGGCCAGCGCTTCGGTCTGCAGCCGGCAGTCCGCAGCGCGCAACAGGGTCTCCGGGGTGGCGCCCAGAAAGCACGCGCCGCCGGGCGTGGCGAAGAGGAACACCGCGCAGGAGGGGTGGGCGTCCCGCAGCGTGGCGAGGACCTGGGCGGGCGCCAACGGCGACGGCAGCCGCACGTCGAGCGCGCGCGCCACCACCACCTTGGAGAGCGGTCCCTCCTTTATAGAGGCCAGCGCCAGGCGCACCCGGTCACAGAAGGCGTCACGCTGCACTTCAGGGGCCACGGAGGTGGACACCCGCACCGGCGCAGGCACCGAGCTCCCTTCCCCAAGCCGGGCCTCCAGGGCGTCCAGCCGGTCCTCGAGGAGCGCCCCCACCTCCAAGGTTGCGTCTGCTCCCGCGAAGGCCACCAGCCAGCTTCTGCCGCTCCGGGTGGCCACGCCCACCTCCGGCAGGATGAAGCGGGCGCTCCCGAAGTCCGCCCAGCGGGGCTCGGGGCTCCGCGACGGGTCGAAGGCGACACCGCCCCACCAGGGGCCCGGCGCGTCCGGCGCTTCGCCGAGCCAGCGGACGCAGGCGCGCTCCGCCTCGACGAAGGCGGAGGCCGAGTGCACCGAGAGCAGCTCCGCCGCCACCCCATAGCCGGCGAAGGCCTCCCCCTCGCTCGGCAGCTCCCAATGGACGGTGAGCCCGTCCGCGCCCGCGCAGAGCGGATCCGTCTTCGGGAGGGGACGTGCCCTCCCCACCCAGCCGCCACTTCGGCCTGTTCGCGACGCTGCAGACATGCGAGACGATCTCCGCGTTGTGTTCTAAGTCATTCCCGGTATAGATGCATCAAGGAGTTCAAGCTCCCTTGAACACCGTGAACGTGGAGACACCTCGGATGGACCGGACGTCAGATCACGGCCCGCGGCTGGCGCTCGCGGTGCCCGGAGGACGCCCCACGCGGGTGCGGGTGGGCAACGTGGAGGTCGGAGGCCACGGCTTCGTGGTGATGGCCGGCCCCTGCGCGGTGGAAGGCACCGAACAGACCGAAGCCGCAGCCCAGGCGGTGGCTGACCACGGCGCGCACATCCTCCGCGGCGGCGTGTTCAAGCCTCGCACCAGCCCCTATGCGTTCCAGGGGATGGGTGAGCCCGGCCTCAAGGTGCTGGCAGAGGCGGGCAAGAAGCGCGGCCTGCCGGTGGTGGCGGAGGTGATGGACGCCCAGCAGATCCCGCTGATGGCGGACTACGTGGACATCCTCCAGGTCGGCGCGCGCAACATGCAGAACTTCTCGCTCCTGCGCGCGCTCTCCAGGGTGCGCCGGCCAGTGCTGCTCAAGCGCGGCTTCGCGTGCACCGTGGAGGAGTGGCTGCTCGCGGCGGAGTACCTGCTCGAAGGCGGCAACACCGACGTCATCCTCTGTGAGCGCGGCATCCGCACCTTCGAAACCGCCACCCGGAACACCCTGGACCTCGGCGCGGTGGTGCTGGTGAAGCAGCGGTCCCACCTGCCGGTCATCGTGGATCCGTCGCACGCCACCGGCGCGCGGGAGCTCATCGTCCCCTTGTCCCTGGCGGCGGCCGCTGCCGGCGCAGACGGCCTGTTGGTGGAGGTGCACCCGAAGCCGGAGCACGCCCTGTGTGACGGCGCCCAGGCGCTGACGCCAGAGCTGTTCACCGACCTGATGACCCGGCTGCCGCCGGTGTTGAACGCGGTGGGCCGTGGCCTCTGGAAGCCGGAGCGCCGCCCCTCTGCACTGGGAGCCCCATGAGCACCGAAGTCCGGATGATGTTCTCGTCCATCGCCAGGCGATACGACGTCACCAACGAAGTCCTCTCCTTTGGCATCCACCGGCTGTGGCGGCGCACCGCGGTGCGGCTGTCGGGCGCGGCGCCGGGCCAGGCGGTGCTGGACTGCGCCACCGGGACTGGAGATCTGGCGCTGGCGTTCAAGCGGAAGGTAGGCCCCGAGGGCCGCGTCGTCGGCACCGACTTCTGCCCGGAGATGCTGGAGCCCGCGCCCGCCAAGGCGGCGAAGGAGGGCCTGGAGCTGACCTGGGAGGTGGCGGACGCCATGGCGCTGCCGTACGCGGCGGACACCTTCGACGTGGCGTCCATCTCGTTCGGCATCCGCAACGTGGATGATCCGGTGCAGTGCCTGCGCGACATGGCGCGGGTGGTGAAGCCGGGCGGCCGCGTCATCGTGGTGGAGTTCGGCCAGCCGCGAGGGCTGTTCGGCGCGCTGTTCCGCTTCTACAGCAAGGTGTTGATGCCGGCGATTGGCTCGCTCATCACCGGCAACCGCGCCGCGTATGAGTACCTGCCGCGGACTGCGGCTGCGTTCCCCGCCGGGGACAACTTCCTCGCGCTGATGGATCAGACGGGGGCCTACCAGAGCCGCAAGGCCCACCCGCTGACCTTCGGCACCGCGTACGTCTACGTGGGCGTGGTGAAGTGACCCCTCCCGGCGCGTTTCTGCCACCGCAGGACCGCCTGGGACGCTTCGAGACGCTCTGCCGCGGGTTGCCCGAAGGCGCGCTGGTCGTGGTGGACCGGCGGGTGGCGAAGCTGCATCCGGGCGTGCTTCGCGCGCTGCGTGCGCGGCGGCCGCTCGCGCTCGCTCTCGTGACCGCGGGGGAAGGGGCCAAGTCCCTGGCGCAGGTGGAGCGTGTGCTGGAAGCCGGGGCGCGCCTGCCGCGGACGGGGACGCTGCTCTGCATCGGCGGGGGGACGGTGGGTGACCTCTGCACGGTCGCAGCGCACCTGCTCAAGCGGGGCGTGCGGCTCGTGCACGTGCCCACCACCCTGCTCGCAGCGGTGGACAGCAGCCTCGGCGGCAAGGGCGCTGTGCACGCGGGGAAGGTGAAGAACGCCGCGGGCGTCTTCCACTACGCGCACGAGACCTGGCTGTGCCCGCCGCTCTTCCGCACGCTCTCACCTGCGCAGCTGCGTGAGGGGCAGATTGAAGCCTGGAAGATGGCGCTGTGTCTCGACCCGGCGGCCTACACGGCGTGGACGCGGAGGCTGCCTGCGCTGCGGAAGCTGGTGGAGAGGTCGCGCGCGCTGAAGGCGGAGGTCTGCGCCCAGGACCCGTACGAGCGGACGGGACGACGGCGGGTCCTCAACTTCGGCCACACCTTCGGCCACGCGCTGGAGAGCCTGACGTCGTATCGGCTCTCCCATGGGGACGCGGTGGGCGTGGGCATGCTCTGCGCGCTGGACGTGGGCGTGGCGCTGGGGGTGACGGGGGCTGCGCGGGCGGCCGAGGTCGAGGCAACGCTCACCTCCCGGGTGCTGCACCACGGCCGGGACGCGCTGGCGAAGGCGCTGCGCGGGAAGAGGGACCGGCAGGTCCTCTCGCTGCTGCTCGCGGACAAGAAGGTGGACCGCGCGGGGGCTCCGGTGATGGTGCTGCTGCGGGAGCTGGGCGACGCCCGCGCGCAGGAGGTGCCGGTGCCCGTCTTGCGCCAGTGCCTCCGCAGCTGGCGTTGAGGCGGCGCGGCGTTGCCCGTTCGGCCAACACCTCGTCGAGGTGACCCGGCCCCAGGGCGGCAGGTGGATGCCGGCGCGTTCTGCCCGACCGGCGGAGCCCGCCCCCTCCTCGCGCCTCCAGCGTCCGAGAACTCCCAGGATTCCTCGGGCGTCCCCGCGCCGACTTGAAGCCTCGACGCCACGGGCGGCGCCGGACCTGTGACTTCTGCCCAGGGCCCCTACTGCTGCGCGTCGGTCGACTCCGGCGAGTTCATGATCCACGCGTTGTTGTTCCACACGTAGGTGGCTCGGCGGCCGCAGCCCTTCACCCCCTTCACGTTCGTTCCCAGCTCGGTCACCTGCAGCGCGTCCTCCGGACAGTCCAGGTCGAAGGCCGCACGCTGCTTGAGCTGCGCGACACACCCCGTGAAGAAGACGACCGCCCCCAGGATGAGCAAGAGTCGAGACATGGACGGGAGGCTACCAGTGTTCACCGACGCAAGCGGGCCGGAGAGGGCGCGGGAGCTCGCGCACCGGCACGCAGGCGCGGGCAGGACCGCACCGGTCGAACTGCTCGGTGAAGGGGAGGACCACGTCGCCCACCTCGTCGGCGGAGACCTGGTGGTGCGCGTCGCACGTCGCACCGGCGCTTCGGCCGTCAGTGAAGACGCGGCCGCGCAGGTGCAGCGTGAACACGCGCTGCTGGCCCTGGTCACGGAGGTATCCGCGCTGCCCGTGCCGGCGCCGGTCTTCGTCGTCCCCGAAGAAGGCGCTCTCGCCTACCGCTACCTCGCGGGCACGCCGCTGCTGCAGCGCCTTCCTGACGAAGGCCGCCGCCTGCGCGCTGCGACGGCGGTGGCGCCGGGACTCGGGGCGCTCCTGCGCGCGCTGCAGGAGGTGCCCTTCGCCCGCGTAAAGGGTCTGGCCGAAGTGGATGACACCCCACCCTCCGCGTGGCTGCTCGAGGCGCGCGAACACGCCGCGCGCTTCGCAGGCCACATCCCCCGGGCACACCGCCGACACCTCGACGCCTTCTTGCAGCAGGCGGCACCGGCAGACTCACCGCGCCGGGTCTTCTCCCACAACGATCTCGGGGCCGAACACGTGCTGGTGGACCCGAAGACCTGCGCCATCACCGGCGTCATCGACTGGAGCGACGCGGGGCTGGTGGACCCCGCGCTCGACTTCGGGCGCATCCTCCGAGACCTCGGCCCCGAGGCCCTGGACGCGGCGCTGTTGGCCCATGGCGCTCCGGGTGAAGACGCCCTGGAGCTGCGCCGCCGGGCCTTCTTCTTCGCGCGCTGCGGCCTGCTCGAAGACCTCGCCTTCGGCCTCGAACAGGACAAGGCCGCCTACGTGCGCAAGAGCCAGGCCGCGCTCGCCTGGCTCCTCTGCGGCCCCTGACTCCCGCCGGCGCCGGACCCGCCCCCTTGCACATCAATCGTTAAGACGATATATCGTCTGAACGATGCATTCTGAACCGGCCGATCTCTGGGGCGCCCTCTCACTCTTCCGCCAGCGCGTCCTCGACCAGATGCAGGACGGGCTGGTGGCGCTCGGCCTTGACCTCTCCGCGCCGCAGTCGCTCGCGCTGGGGCAGCTCTGGGAGGCCGGCCCCCTCACCATCGGCGCGCTGCAGTCGAAGCTTCGGCGCTCCCAGGCCACGACCAGCCAGCTCGTCACCCAGCTGGAGCTCCGAGGGCTCGTTGAGCGGACCGACGACCCGGCGGACGCCCGCCGCACGCTCGTCCGCGTCTCCAAGGAGGGGCGCCGCCTGATGGGCCGGCTGGAGACGCTTCGGCGGAGGAGCTTCGAACGCGTCCTCGGCGGCCTACCCCCTGCGGTGCGGCGGCAACTGGAGCAGGCGCTCCTGGCCACCGTCCGCGCGCTCGAAGTCGAAGAGGAGAAGTCGTGAACATAGCCCTGCGCCTCGCCGTCCCGGCCACCCTGATCTTCGGCGTGCTCGCCCTCTGCGCCGGACGGCTGGACACACCGAACCATTGGGCGTTCCCGGGGATCATCTGGTTGGGCGGCGCCCTCACCTACGTGCTGCTTCAGCGAAGGAGCCCGGCGCTGGTTTCGGAGCGGATGAGGCCGCCGTCCGACCGGGACCGGGCCACCCGCCGGTGGGTCGGTCTTCCGTTCCTCTCGCTCCTGGTGGTCGCGGGGCTGGACGTGCGCTTCGGGTGGAGCCAGGTCCCCCTCGCGGTGCAGATCACCGGCCTGGTGCTGGTGGCGGTGGGGTTCGCGGTCGTGGGCTGGGTGCTGCTGAGCAACCCGTACGCGTCCTCTGCGGTGCGCATCCAGAGCGAGCGCGGGCACGAGGTCATCACCACCGGCCCCTACGCCGTCGTCCGCCACCCCATGTACCTGGCGGTGGTGCTGGTGAGTCTCGGCGCCGGCCCTGCATTGGCGAGCGCCTGGGCGGGGCTCGCGCTCCTGCCGGTGCTCGCGCTCTTCATCCGCAGGACGCTGCTCGAAGACCGGATGCTCCACCGGGAGCTGGGCGGCTACGCGGCGTATGCCTCCCGCGTGCGCTGGCGCGTGGTGCCCGGTCTCTTCTGAGCGCCGGGCCCAGGCCGCCTCAAGGCCGCGCCGGATCCTCCACCACCTCCAGGTCCGGCAAGAGCGGCGCCTTCACCCGCGAGATGCTCGGAGAAGGGTCCTTGCCGTCCACACCGGTCTCCTGGAACGGCCACACGAACGGCACCGCGAAGGTGAGCAGCACCAGCGCCACCGCCGTGAGCGGCGTCCCCAGCCGGAAGAAGTCGGTGAAGCGGTAGTGCCCCGGGCCGTAGACGAGCACGCACGACGGCTCCAGCGGCGTGATGAAGGAGCACGACGCCGCCAGCGCGATGCCGATGGCGAAGG
>CAZQVZ010000340.1:4916-6660 GCA_964596895.1 uncultured Myxococcaceae bacterium | reverse complement strand
GCGTTCGATCAGCGCGAGGCGTGAGCGCTTGCGGTCGACGTCAAAGCTGCCCCCGGAGCGCGTCCAGACGCGCTCGGAGCTCGGTGATCTTCTCGGTGGGGTCGGCCATCTGTGGAGTCCTCGGAGCCGTCCGCGGCCGGACGGGCGTTCGCTTCATACATCACCGACGCCGCGGCCATGCCGAGATTGACGGGCAGCAGCAGCGCGATGAGGCGCCAGTTGTCCTGATCGAACATCGGCAGGAGCTTGAGCAGCACCGCCAGCACGCTGGTCCCGGCCAGAAACGCCCAGACCGACCGCAAGAGGTGCCCCGCCCACCGCCGCCGGAACGCCAGCGCGAGGCCCAGCGGCAAGGCCAGCAGCGTCAGCGGGTTGGCGAGCAGGAGGTTCTCGTTGCGCCAGGTGACGGTGTGCTCGGTGAACTGCCACATCAGGAAGAGGACCAGCCCCGGCAGCCCGAACAGAAGGCCCACGAAGGCGTGCCACAGCCCGAAGAAGACGCGCGGCAGCGTGCCGCCTGCGCGCCGCCGGCTCCAGTACGACAGCGCCAGCGCCACGCCCGCGAACGCAAGGCCCAACAGCAAGAGCCAGGGCCCGTAGGCAGGGACCTCTTCTGGCGGCTCTGCGCGCGTGGCCTGGAACCACACCCGCTCTTCGGCCACCAGGGGCTGCGGCTGGCCACCCGCGTCCTTCCAGGTGGCGTCCCCGACCATGGACTCCAACTCACCCGGGAGGAAGGCCTCCTCCCAGCGGGTGATGGGCTGGTCGATCTCGTCGTTCATCAGGAAGTCGAGCAGCACGCTCAGCGGCGGGAACACGTGCGAGTGCCTGCGCGTGTGATCCCGAAGCGTCATCCGCCCGGCCTCCTTGCCCACCTGCGTCAACTGCCCGTCCAGCGCCTGGTCGATGATGTCCCGGGGCCGGGTGGCGCAGTTGTCGAAGTAGTGGTGGTACAGGTAGTCCCGGTTCTCGGGCAGCACGTTTTCGGAGAGCAGCTTCGCCAGCCGCGCCGCCTGCGCCGGCTGCAGGTTCAGCTTCTGCAGCCGCACGTGCCGGTTTTCGCCCGCGTAGAAGCGGTAGGTGGGGACGACGTGCCGGGTCTCGTCCACCCAGAACTCCAGCCGCCCCATCGCGAAGCGCGCCAGCATGTCCCCGCCGAACGAGAACATCCCGTAGTTGTACAGGCGCGACTGCCCCAGCCGCCGGTCCTCCACCACCAAAGAAGTGTGGCCGAACCACGAAGGCACCTCCGGCCCGGGGCCGAAGGTGACCAGCGAAACCTCGAGGTCCTCCGGGCGGCTGTCCCCCGTCCCCCACGGCGCGCGCGCGGCGGCGAAGGCGTGGGACGACAGCAGCAGGCCCGTGACGAGGGCAAAGGCAGCGGCGAAGGGGCGCAGGTTCATGGGCGAGCGGCGAAAGGTCGTATCACGCCGCTCGGCCGGAACAACGCGCGCGCGCCCGCCATGCCCGAAGCTAGCTGCCGAACCAGCCGCGTTCGACCCTGGGGGTGAGGTCCACCGCGTTCGCGGCCTCCTCGGCGGTCGCCGGCTCGGTGACGACGACCGAGGGCAGGGCCGCCTGCTCGTGCACGCCCGCGTTCCGCAGCGCGCCCGGACCGGCGGTGACGCCGCCCGCGGGGGTGAGCCCTGGGGGCGGGGCGGGATGCGAGGCCTCGACCTCCGGGCTCGTCTGGCGCCTTCCTTCGGGCGGTCGGTTGTCCGGCTCCTTCGACGCAGGCGCAGGC
>CAZQVZ010000340.1:0-4816 GCA_964596895.1 uncultured Myxococcaceae bacterium | reverse complement strand
CCGCGGAATCTCGCGGCATGGCCAGGTAGCGGGCCACCGCGTCCCGGATGAGCGCCGAAGGCGAGCGGCCTTCATGCTGGGCCGCCGTCTCCAGATCATTCGCCAGGAGCGCGGTGGCGCGGAAGCTCACCGTCCGCACCTCCGTCAACGCGTGTGACAGCGCCTCCAGCGCCGCGCTGTGACGGGAGAGGGCGTAGTCCCCGGCATCCAGCCGCTGGCGAATGGCCGCCGCGAGCTCTTCCCGGGTGAGCCAGGCGCCGTCGAAGTGAATGGCCTCTTTGTCGATGTCCACGGCGTTCGGGTGCATGGGCAGACCTTCCCGCCGGGACTCCGCAGCCGTCAAGCCGCCGTCCTGCGCCTGTCACCTGGCAGCTCGCCCATCAGGCCCCGTCCCCTTCGCTGCGGGCGATGAGCCCCACCCCGCCCAGAAGCTTCGCCTCCAGCCGGGCCATCTTCTTCGCCGCCGAAGGCCCCTCTTCGTGGTCATGCCCGAGCAGGTGCAATAGCCCGTGCGCCAGGTACAAGATCACCTCGTCCCCGAGCGGCACCCGAAGCCGCTTCGACACCCGCAGGGCGGTGTCCACGGAGATGATGACGTCCCCCAGCGGCTTGGGCCCCGGCACCCCCCGCGGCTGCGCGCCGGCGGGGAAGCTCAGGACGTCCGTGGCCATGTTCTTCCCGCGCCAGGTCCGGTTGAGCTTGCGGATGGCGGCGTCTGACACCAGCGCCACCGACAGCTCCTTGTTCTTCACCTTCAGGGCGTCGAGGAAGTGCTGGGCGTCTTCGGCCACCCGCTTCGCCAGGCGCGCCGCCCTGGGGTGGGCGACGTGCACGAGGACGCTCGCCGAGCTCACTGCTTCTGGACGGAGGAGATGAACGCGTCGAAGTCTGCGCGGGCGGCCTCCACCGTCTTCTGGGGGCCGGTGAGCTTGAAGAACACCGCGCCCTGCGGCCCCTGCACGATGGCGCCGAGCAGCCGGAAGTCGGGCTTGAGGGTCTTCGGGCCGCCCATCATCGGCGCGCCGGAGGCGGTGTACGTGCCGCTCACCTCCACGAGGTGGACCGGCATCCCGTTCGCGTCGCCCTTCTCGCGTTTGGGCTCTCCTTGCCGGTCATCGAACTGGTTCACCCAGCGGTCGATGTTGGGCTCGACGCCGCCGCCCTCGTTGGGACCGAAGTAGAAGACCCCCAGCTCCGCCGGCTCCGGGTCACCCTCCGCCGCGGGGATGGCGAAGGTGGCCAGGCGCATGGGCCGCTCGCCCTGTGCTTGCCACCCTTCGGGCACCTTCCAGGAGAGCCCACCGCCGCCCTGGGCTCCTGACGGGTTGGCCGCGCCGGCCGGGGGCGCCGCCAGAGAGGGCCGCTGCGAACCTTGCACGGGGCCGGGGACGGCCGCCTGCTCCTCCTTCCGGGTGCAGGCGAAGGAGGCGGTCACGAACGCGACGGCGACGAGTGCGGTCAAGAAGGTGCGCATGGGGCGCCCTCTACCACGCTTCAGGCGCTGCCGGTCTTGCGGCCTTCACCCGCGCCAGGGGCCGGGCCTGTGCCCTCCACCGCCTGCAGGGTCGCGCGCGGCTCGGAGTTCTGCAGCGTCTGCCCGGGCCTGGGCGGCACCAGCGCGCCCGCCGGGTACACCGGCCGCGCGTGGTAGATGCCCTCCAACGTCCGCACGAACGAGTGGGCAATGAGGTTCAGGTCCTTCAAGGTCAGGTCGCACTCGTCGAGCTGCCCTTCGCTGAAGATGGTGTTGATCATCTTCTGGACCAGGGCCTGCAGCTTGGGCGTGCTCTGGTCCTGCATGGACCGGCTGGCGGCCTCCACCGCGTCCGCGATCATCACCAGCGCGGCCTCGCGGAACTGCGGCTTGGGGCCCGGGTACCGGTAGATGCTCTCGTCGATGGGCTGGGGGTTCTCCTTCCCCTCCTGCTCCTTGAGCGCCTTGTGGAAGAAGAAGCCCACGAAGCGGGTGCCGTGGTGCTGCGGGATGGCGTCCGCCACCAGCTTGGGCAGCCGGTACTGCCGCGCCATCTCCATGCCTTCAGTCACGTGGCGCTTGATGATCACCGCGCTCATCGCCGGGGCGATCTGGTCGTGCCGGTTCTCGCCCTTCTGGTTCTCGCCGAAGAACAGCGGGTTCCGGCCCTTTCCGATGTCGTGGTAGTACGCGCAGCTGCGCGCGAGCAGCGGGTTGGCGCCGATGGACTCCGCCGCCGCCTCCACCAGGCTGCCCATGATGATCGAGTGGTGGTAGGTGCCCGGCGCCTGGACGATCAGCTCCTTGAGCGCCGGGTGGTTCAGGTTGGCCAGCTCCAGGAGCTTGATGTCCGACGCGTAGCCGAACCCGAGCTCGATGAGCGGGGTCAACGCCATCACCGCCACCGGCACCGCGAGGCTCGTCCCCACCAGCGTGAACAGCGCCACGTAGAGGGTGTCCCCCGAGAACCCCTTGCCTTCGGCGAAGGCGAAGAACAGCACCAGCACCAGGTTGCCCACGCCGGTGAGCAGGCCGGCCTTGAAGATGCCCACCCGGTCCTTGGCGCGGGTGATCCGCTCGGCCGCCACCAGGGAGCCCACCAGCGCGAAGATCCCGAACGCCAGGGAGTTGCCCAGCATCACGCCGGCGAGGCACGAGAGCACCAGCGCGAAGAACAGCGCCAGCTCCTGGCTCAGGAGGAAGCGCACCAGCATGGCGCCAGCGGCGATGGGCACCGTGAAGTAGAACGCCTCCGGCGGGATGTGCGGGTAGCGGTCATGCAGGGCGTCCGCCACCGTCATCCACAGCTGCACGATGCCGAGGAAGGTGAGCAGGAGCAGCCCCAGCACCAGGGCGTCCTTGCGCGTGGGCCGGAACCTCCGGAACGCGGTGCGGTGGAAGAGGAAGACGGCCGAGACGATCAACGCCACCAGCCCCGCGCTCCCGAGCTGCACCTGCACCCGGTCCAGCTGGTCCGTCTGCGCGCGCATGCCTTCGAGGATCACCAGGTGCTTGGGCTCGATGAGCTCCCCGTCGCCGATGATCTTCTGGCCCTTGCGGATCTGGATGACGGACTCCTTGGCCGCAGCCGCCGCCGCCACCCGCCGCGCCTCCGTCTCCGCGGTGTTCACCGTGAGGTTTGGCCGCACCTGCCGCTTGGACAGGCGCAAGACCGCCCGCCGCAGCGGGATGGGCGAGTCCGGCAGGATGTTGCCAGGCACCGAGGCGAAGCGGTCCAGCTCGCCCATGGCCTCGCGGACGTCGAGCACCGAGGGGTCGGTCACCGGGCTTCGGCGCTCCTGGCGCGAGGCGACGTCCCGGATGGTGATGAGCCCACCCTCCACCTGCGACAGCTCGTCCCGGGAGGTGGCCACCGGCAGGGCCCCGCGCTCACCGGCGTACGCCCGCTCCAGGAGGAGCAGCGCCGCCGCCTCGAGCTGGGGAGAGAACCGGTGCTTCACCAGTTCGTTCCAGTCCTCGTCGTCGATGGGCAGAAGCTTCTGCTCGAAGGTCTTGCGCTCGTTCTTGAGCAGCGCCGTCAGCGCCTCTTCGGCCGCCTTCGGGTCCAAGGGCTTCTTCTTCGCCCCGCTCCCGTTGCCGGGCTTCTGGCCGTTTCCTTCGGTCTCGGACTCGGCCCTCGCGGCGGCCTCCTGCGCGGCGCGGTGTTCGGCCAAAAGGCCCTGCATCGCCGCGAAGGCGTCCTTCACCGCCTGGCGCACCTCGCCTGACACGGCGGGGTTGAAGTCGTACACGGGCCGCACCGCGGCGCGGGCGTTCTGCCGGGCCTGCTCGGTGGCGGCCCGATCCACGATCTCGTAGTCGCGGCCGGCCTTGAACCCCGCGGGAGACGGGCTCCGGAAGGGGCGGCCCAGGTCCTCCTCGCCCAGCTGCGGGACCTGCTGCTGGGTGAGCCCGGGCGAAATGAAGAACGAAGCGGCCACCGCCACCGCGACGAGCAGGACGATGTGGGTGAGGCGCCCACTGAGGCTGGCCGGGAGCGCCAGGCGTTCTGCCAGCGCATCGAACGGAGTCCGGCCCCGGGGCGCCGATCCCTTGGGGGTCGGGTCCGACATGCGCGCGAACCTAAACGGGTCCCCTCATCGCTTCAAGGAGACGCCGGCCCGGCAGCCTGTTGGGGTGCCGAATCATCCGACACCTTCCCCCTCCAGCGCCGTGGGCTCTGCCGAGGCCGCCTTCACAGCGGCCTCCTGGGCGTCCGAGACCTCGTACGCCCGGATGACGGCCTGCACGAGCGGGTGGCGGACCACGTCCACGTCGCTGAACTGCGAGAACGCGATGCCAGGGACGCCCGCGAGGATCTTCTGCGCGTGGGTGAGCCCGCTCATCCGTCCGGACGGCAGATCCACCTGGGTGACGTCGCCTGTGACCACCGTCTTGGAGTGGAAGCCCAGGCGGGTGAGGAACATCTTCATCTGCTCCACGGTGGTGTTCTGCGCTTCGTCCAGGATCACGAACGCGTCATTCAAGGTGCGCCCGCGCATGAAGGCCAAAGGCGCCACCTCCACCACCCCCTGCTCCACCAACTGCGCGGCGCGGCCCACGTCCATCATGTCGTGGAGGGCGTCGTACAGAGGGCGCAGGTACGGGTTCACCTTCTCCGCCAGGTCTCCGGGGAGAAACCCCAGCTTCTCCCCCGCCTCCACCGCCGGCCGCGCGAGGATGATCCGCTTCACCTTCCTCTCTTGCAGGTAGGCGATGGCCATGGCCATGGCGAGGTACGTCTTGCCCGTCCCCGCAGGCCCGATGCCGAAGACGATGTCGTGGTGCTTGATGGCCTCCACGTACCGCTTCTGGGCGATGCCCTTGGGCGCCACCTGCCTG
>CAZQVZ010000339.1:6183-6698 GCA_964596895.1 uncultured Myxococcaceae bacterium | reverse complement strand
GAGATCCCGGTGGAGATGCAGGTGAAGCTCCTGCGCGTGCTCCAGGAGGGCGAATTCGAGCGCGTGGGCGGCATCAAGACCACCCGGGTGGACGTCCGGCTCATCGCCGCCACCAACCGGGATCTGGAGCAGGAGATTGAAGCCGGCCGCTTCCGCAAGGACCTGTACTACCGGCTCAACGTGGTCCCCATCCGGCTGCCGTCCCTGCGCGAACGCGCGGACGACGTGCCCATGCTCACGCGCCACTTCATCGAGAAGTACAACAAGCGCCTGAACAAGAAGATCGAAGGCATCTCCGACGAAGCGCTCACCCTGCTGCGCGCCTACCCGTGGCCGGGGAACATCCGCGAACTGGAGAACCTGGTGGAGCGGATCCTCCTCTTCGCGGACGGCCCCACCCTGGAGAAGGCGGACCTGCCGGAGCACTTCCGGGGCGCGCCGCCGGCCGCTGCTTCCTCCCCGAGCCTGGCGGGAGGTGCTGCCACCCTGCCCCACGCCCCACCTGCGCAGGGCCT
>CAZQVZ010000339.1:0-6173 GCA_964596895.1 uncultured Myxococcaceae bacterium | reverse complement strand
CCGCCTCCCTGCCGGGCACAGGGGATCTGCCGCACGCGCCGGGTGAAGGCGGGCTCAAGGATCTCGTCCGCGCCAAGGCCGCCGAGGTGGAGCGAGACCTCATCGTCAAGGCGCTCGACGAGACCTCGGGGAACGTCACCCGAGCGGCCAGGCTCCTGCAGATCAGCCGCAAGTCGCTGCAGACCAAGATGAAGGAGTTCGGCCTCCGGGACACCGATCCCGGCGACGAGTAGCGGCGAAATACCCAACCTCCGCGCGGGGTTGTGCGCGTCGCCGCCTCCTCGCTTTTTTGGCCCCCAGTCACCTTCTGGAGATAGACCCGATGTCGATGATGCCCACGCTCGGCCAGCCGCCGAAGAAGAGCCCGCTGCCGAAGGTCCTCGTCATCGCGATCCTCGCGGGAGGCCTGACCGGCGGCGTCTTCTACTGGCGCAACCACAGCGCACAGGTGGCAGAGCAGGCGCGCCTCGAGGCCGACGCGCAGGCGGCCGCCGCGGCGGAGCAGGTCCGCATCGAAGCGGAGAAGAACCGCCCGAAGACGCCGGAGGAGCAGCTCGCCGAGAGCGGCCTGAAGCTCGCCACCACGGAGATCAGCGGCCCCCTGGAGACCGCGGTGGTGTCGGCGGTGGGCAGCCAGGTGGGCCCCGCGCTCACGCAGGTGGTGACCCGCACCCTCGTCTGGTGGGTGGAGGTGCCCGGTGATCTGCGCCGCGGAGACAGGCTCGACGTCCTCTACGAAGAGCGCGCAGGCCAGGAGCCGCAGGTCCACGCCGTCCGCTTCGTCAGCGGCAAAGCCGGGCGCACCTTCGAGGCCTTCCTCTTCAAGCCCCAGGACGACAAGTACGCGCGGTTCTTCGAGCCGTCGGGTGAAGAGCTGGAGCAGCGGCTCGTGGACTCGCCCATCGACGACTACGAGCAGGTCACCTCGCTCCTGCGCGACGGGCGGCGGCACAAGGGCGTGGACTTCAAGGCCCCCGAAGGCACCCCGGTGAAGGCGCCCTTCGATGGGACCATCACCCGCCGCAACTGGAACTTCCGCGTCAACGGCAACGCCCTGGCGCTGCGCGACGCGTCCGGCAGGCGCGAGGCCATCTTCCTCCACCTCGACGCGCTGCCCTCGGACATCCGGGTGGGGATGCGCGTGAAGAAGGGCCAGGCCATCGCGAAGAGCGGCAACACCGGCCGGTCCTTCGCGCCGCACCTGCACTACCAATTGATGGGCGCGAACGGGAGCAAGGTGCTCGATCCGTTCGTGGAGCACGCCACCTGGCGCAAGAAGCTGCCCGAGGCGGACCGCGCCGCTTTCGACGCGGCGATGGCGAACTTCCAGGCGCTCCTGTCGCCGGCGGCCGTCGCCGGCGCTGCGCCCTGAGTACGCGCGCGCGCGCGGGCTTCCGCTTTCTTGACCGAAGTGCCCCGCGCGACTAGCGTCGCTCGCAATTCGTCTGCGATTCCGAGGGGATAAGCTATTGAAGCGCCTTTGCGCAGCGCTGTTGGTGAGCCTTTGCGTGGCCGTGCCGTCCGAAGCGGCGGAGATCACCCGCATCGCCTCCTCCTTCGAGCCGGATGATCCCTTCGGCCTGTACCTGGGCGCGCAGTACGTCCGGGATCAGCGCCGCACCGCGCTCGTCCGCGAGCAGCACACCGGGGAAGGCCTGGCTGAAGTGGCGGAGCTGCGCCACCTGATGGTGGAGAACCGGCTGGACCTGGATCTGCGCGTGGGCCTGTGGGTGGATCTCGAGCTCCGCTACACGCTGCCCATCATCTTCTCCAGGGATCAGACCTGGGACTACGCCGCCGGCAGCGGCCCGGACCGCGCCTCCGTCACCAACAACTGCGTGCAGGCGAACGGGCAGCCGTACGACCCCACCTGCAGCACCACCGGCGCCGGCGCCACGCCCCTCTTCGACGTGCCCGCCCAGAGCTTCCGCGGCGGGCTCGGCAACATGCGCTTCGGGCTCACCTACGCGCTCTTCAACGAGCGGAGGGACCCGTCCAAGCCCATGTGGCTGCTCGGCATCGACTACGAGGCGCCCACCGCGGACCTGTGGGATCCCACCGCGCCCACCGCCCGCGACGCGCGCGGCGGCGTGGGAGACCGCTTCCACCGCTACACGTTCTTCACCGCCTTCTCCAAGAAGCTCGGCGCGGCGGACCCCTACGTGAAGGTCCACTACACGCTGCCGTGGCGCGGGCCGGGCTGGTACTCGAACTGCCAGAACCCGGACCCCCGGAACATGTCCATCCCGGAGAACTGCAACACCGGGCACTGGACGCGGAACCAGGTGGGCACCGTGGCGCCCCACACCGGCGGCGTGATGTTCGGCTCGGAGTTCGTCCCCTGGGAGCAGGGGCCGCACCAGAAGGTCGCCATCGACCTGCGGCTGATCACCCACTACGTGGGCCCCGGGCGGCACTACAACGAATTGACCGACGTGCTCGGCAAGACGCTCACCACCGATGACTACCTGGAGGTGGGCGGCGGGCTCGGGCTCACCGCGTGGGCGGCGGAGTACCTGGGCTTCACCTTCCGCGGCACCCTCCTCTACGCCACCGACCACACCGTCACCGACGAGCAGCTGGGCGAAGACCTCACCGGCCCCGAAGGCCGCCCCAACGGCGGCATCAGCTTCGATCAGCCCGTGGAGCTGAACCCCAACTACGACGCGCGGGTGGACGCCCCCGGCCGCCGGTTCCGCACGCGGGACAGCTACAACTGGCGCATCGACGTGGGCGCGACGTTCAACTTCTGAGCGGCGTGGCCTTCTCCCTGCCCTCCCCCGGTGGGAGAGGGAGCTGTGGCTAGCCCTTGAGCGACAGCCCGAGCCGGTAGACGTCCCCGCCTGACCACCCCGCCGCCTTCGCCACCGCGGTGGCCAGGGGCTTGAGCCGCTCGCCTCGGGAGAGCCCGGCGACGAGCGCGCGGCGCACTTCGTCCTCGCTCCAGCGCGCATCACCGGTGCGCCCTTCGACGACGACGACGACCTCGCCCAGAACCTCCGCGTCCGCGTACCGCCCGGCGAGCGCCGAGAGGCCGCCACGGACGAACTCCTCGTGCAGCTTGGTGAGCTCCCGCGCCACGCAGGCCCGCCGGTCTCCGAGCACCTCGAGCAAGGACGCCAGGGTCTCGCCCACCCGCCGCGGTGATTCGTAGAGGACGAGCGTGGCGCGCAAGGGCGCCACCTCTTCGAGGATGGCGGCGCGCTCGGGGCCCTTGCGCGGCAAGAAGCCCAGGAAGTGGAAGCGGCCGGTGGGCAGGCCGGAGGCGGAGAGCGCGGCGATGACCGCTGCGGGCCCGGGGATGGGCACCACGGTGATGCCCCGCTCCACCGCCTCTGCCACCAGGCGCTCACCGGGGTCGCTGATGCCGGGGCTGCCAGCGTCCGTCACCAGCGCGCAGTCCCCGCCTTCAGCGATGCGGTCCAGGATGCGCCCTGCCCGCTCCCCTTCGGCGAAGGCCGGCAGGCTCACCAGGTCCGCCCTCAGCCCATGGGCGTCGAGCAGGACGCGGGTGCGGCGGGTGTCCTCGCACGCCACGAACGCCACCTGCGCGAGCGTCTGCTTCGCCCGTTCGGACAGGTCTGCCAGGTTTCCGATGGGCGTGGCCACCAGGTACAGCGTGCCGGACACTCACATCCCCGCGTCAAAGGCGCCGGGCAGGTGCTCCACCCGCGCTTCCAGGCCCCGGCCTAACACCGTCACCACGTCGAAGCGAACCATCCTGCCGTGCCGCGCGTGGACCATCAGGTAGTGCAAGGCCGCCTTCACCACCTTGCGCTGCTTGGAGAAGGAGATGCTGTGCGCCGGATCTCCCCAGGCGGCGTGGCTGCGCATCCGCACCTCCACGAAGCACAGGTAGTCGTCCTTCTCCGCCACGATGTCCAGCTCACCGAACCGGCAGGACCAGTTGCGGTCGTGGACCACGTAGCCCTCCCGCTCCAGGTACGCCACCGCGAGGCTCTCCCCGTCCTGCCCGAACCGCTTCCGCTCCGTCAGCGCCATGGCCAAAGCCCCCGTCTCGAGACAGGCGGAGGATAGAGCGCATGGCTGACGCGGCTCTCAGAGCGGGACGCTGGCGTCCGCCACGGCGGCCGCGGGCGCAGGCGGCGCCACGTGCAGCACCTGCGTGAGCGTGCCCAGGTGCTTGAGCATCCGCCCGAGCAGCGGGGCCCTGGACGGGTCCAGGGTCGAAAGCCCGTCGTCGATGAACAGCGGCAACTTCGCGCGGACGGACAGCTTCTCCACCAGCGTCAGCCGCAATGACAGGTAGACGAGGTCCGCCTCCTTCGCCGGCAGATCCGAGACGGGGACCCTCCTGTCGGCGAGGACCGCTGCGGCGCTGCCCCGGTGGTCGAACTCCACGGCCAACATCCGCCGGTCGCTCAGCGCGGCGAGGTACTGCGCACACCGGTCCTTGATGAGCCCTGCCACGGTGGCGACGTCCGCCTGGACGAGGTCCGCCGCCAACTCCAGGAGCGCCGGCGCGGGGTCCTCCACCCCGGCGCCGCCGGCAGCGTCCCCGGCCGCGGCCGTGGCCTCCACACCGCCCGAGCCCTCCGTCGTGGCGGCGGCCGGCGCGCGCGCCAACTCCAGCGACTCGCGCACCCGCGCCAACTCCCGCTCCACCTCGCGCGGATCCCGGACGTACCCGCCCGCGAGCGCCTGCAGCTTCCCGTCGAGTCCTTCGGACTCGCGCCGCAGCGCCTCCAGCTTCTTCGCCGCCGCCTGCTGCGCCGGGTCTGACTCCGCCGCCTGCAGCTGCTCGCGGAAGGCCTGCACCTTCTCCGCCCACAGCGCCTTGCGCGCGAGCACGTCGAGGATCTCCGCGGGCGTCTCCACGCCCAGGGCCGCCATCGCCTTCGTCACGTGCTCGGCTTCGGCCGCGAAGTCGTCGCGGAGCTTCTTCTCCCGCGCGCTGAGCATCCCCTCCTTGCGCCCGGTCCTCTGCGAACCCTGCAGGTCATCCACCCACTTGAGCGCCACCAGCGCCGCGAAGCCGAAGGCCGGGATGTCCAGGAGCGCCAGGTACCGCAACGAGCCCTCGAGGAAGATCCCCGCGCCCAGGCACAGCGCGCCCACCGCCGCGCCCGCCACGAAGCGGGTGTCCCGGTACAGAGGTTCGATGCCCGAAACGCGCGCTGCGGCCTCGGCTTCCACCTCCCGCTCCGCCTCCAGCCTGGAGAGGGCCTCATCCCGCTTCTGCACCAGGGACGGGTACCGCTCCACGCGGGAGAGGATGTCCGGCGGCAGGCCCATGGACTCCGGCGTGGGCGCCTGGCGATGGGCCTCCTCCGCTTCGGCCAGCGCGGCTCTCAGCCCATCGGTGCTCTTGAGCCGCTCCTCCCACTCGAAGATCTGCGCGCTGAGCTCGTCCTGGCGGAACTGCAGCTCGTCGATCTGTTTGGCGACCTCCAGCTCCCCTTCGAGCAGCCGGACCTTCTCCTCCGCCTGGCCAATGTCTTCGGCCGCGGTCACCTTCTGCGCTGACGGCAGGGAGGCCTTCGGGGCCGCAGGCTTCGCCGGCCCGACCTTCGCCGCGGGCCTTCGGGACGGCAACTGCGAGGCGCCCAGCATGAAGAGCGCTTCGAACACGCTCTGAAGGGGCAGCCCAGCCTGCACCCGCAGGTACTGGGAGATCTCCAGCGCGTCGCGGGACACCTCCGCATAGGCGCCGGAGGCCCGGTCCTGCCGCTGGAGCACGCCTGCGCCGCCCAATTGCCGGACCACCCGGTAGGTCTGCCCGTCCACCCCCACGAAGGTCAGGGCCGCCTTGCCGCCCGCGCCTGCGGCCGAAGGGGCGACGAACGCCGCGTCGGACCCGCGGCCGTCTGCGTACAGCAGCGCCAACGTCAGCGCGCCAAAGGGACACGGCTCCGCGCCAGGCGGCACCAGGGCGATGTAGCCCTGGGGAAGCTGCGCGCGGGTAGAAGGGGAAAAGCCGCGGACGTTCTGCGCCGCCAGTTCGAGCAGGTGCATCTGGACCGGCAATCTACGCCGCTCGCGTGTAGGCCCGCAAAGCGCAAGCGGCGGGCACCTCTGAAAGGTCCCGCCGCCGCCTACACCCCGAGGGGTGGAGAACTACGCCTTGGCCTGCCTGGCCTGCTTGTCCTGCCGGTCATCCCGGGTGGCCACGCGGGACTTCTTGCCGCGGAGCGCACGGAGGTAGAAGAGCC
>CAZQVZ010000338.1:0-6713 GCA_964596895.1 uncultured Myxococcaceae bacterium | reverse complement strand
GGGGAGCTCTACGGCGAAGGTGGCCGCCGCCTTCAGCTCGCCTTTGCCATCCCCCGGGGAGAGGAAGAGCTGCACCTCGCACAGGCGGCCGCCGCGCTTGACGGTCTGCTTCGCTGGATGTTTCGCGGGCAGCGCCCGGGCGCGCCGGGTGGAGCCGTCTGCGTCATGGACGCGGACTGCCGCGGTGAAGTCGAAGGTCGCCAAGGCGGGGATCCGCTCGTCGGCGGACAGCACCGCGTCCTCGAGGATCCCGGTGAGCCGCTTGACGATCAGCGCCTCCATGAGCGCGCGCTCGTCGTCGTTCGCGGGCGGCCGCCGCGCGCCGGCCAGCCGCCAGTTGGTGTCGAAGACGCCGAGCGTGTTGAGCAGGGTCATGGGCCGGTAAAGCCTCCTTCCAGACCGTGGCGGTGCGCAAGCGCGGCAAGCGCACCCGTCCCTCGGGCGCGCTGTGGCCGACGTCTAGGGCGACGGCGCGACGCAGGCGAGGGTGATGCCGGCCGCGAGCCGCGGCTTTCGGGCCGCGTCGTTCCACTTGAGGAGCGACACCGTCACCGGCAGCCGTTCTTTGGTGGCCTCGTAGAAGGAGGCGCCGGGCGGCGCGAAGTAGCTGCCCACCTCGCCCGTCGTCGGCACCCACCATTGGACGGGGATGGCCCAGCCGTTGGGGTTGGTGACCACGAACCGGCGCAGGGAAGAGGACGAAGCGCAGGCGCCCTTGAGCGACAGGTCCTTCACCTGTGCGTTCTTCCAGGGCATGCCCGGCCAGGCGGCGGTGCCCGCCCACGCCTCCCGCAGATCCTCGAGGTACCCGAGCGACCCCATGGTGCCGTGGCGGAACGGAGAGGTGCCGGCAAAACCCTGCTGGCGCGCGGTCTCAATCTGTCCGGCCAGGTCCACGCCCGCGCGGAACGCGTCCAGGGACACGCCCAGGAGCCGGTCTCCGCCATAGGCCGCGTCGTGCGCTGCGAGCGAGCTGGCGAACAGGGCGGCGTCCGCGGTGTAGATCTGCGGCAGCACGCCGTCGATCACGCCTTCGGTCATCCAGCCCGGCCAGTCCTGGTAGTTGTAGTTCAGCGCGTCGTTGAGCCGGCCGATGGGGTAGGCGAGCAGCACGAGGTCCGGATCCACGAGCTTCAGCCGGTCATGAATGGCGGCCACCGAATCCGTCACCGCCTGCTGGCGGAAGGCGATCCAGTCGGGGTCCTGGGGGTCCGGCGTCCCGCTCTTCTTGTACTTGTGGTTGAAGCGCCACACCGCCTCGGGGTGGTAGCCGAAGTCGCGCATCTCTCGCGTGAAGGCCGTCTGCGGATAGCGGATGCGGTCGAGCATGACGCCGTCGATGGCGTAGTTCTTCGCGATGTCCCCGACGATGTCCGCGAGGTACCCGCGAACCGCCGGCAGCGCCGGATCCAGCCACAGCCCTTCGGGATCATGGGTGGCGTCCTGCACCACCGGGCTGCCGCCGTTGTACGCCCAGGTCCGCCAGTCCGGGTGCGCGTTGACCACGTGCCCAGGCTCCGTGGGCACCGCGGTGCCGGAGGTCACCAGGTGGGTGTTCACGTACGCGAAGACCTTCAGGCCGCGCGCGTGGCCCCGCGCCACGAACTCGCCGAGCACGTCCACGTTGCCCACCAGCGGGCTGCGCGGCTCGGGGTTGGGCCAGGTCGTGTCTGCGCGGTTGGGGAGGTAGGTGGCGTCTCCGCGGTAGCGGGTGTGCACCGCGACGGCGTTGTAGTGGTGGTTGGCGAGCTCATCCACCAGCGACTGGATGGTCCCTTCGTCCGTCAGCGCGTCGAACACGGTGACCGCCGCCACCCGCATCTCGGGGGCGTCCACGCCGGGGGGCGCAGAGGGCACAAGCCGCACCGCGTCCGCGATCACCACCGCGCCTGATGGCAGGCTCAGCCCCGCGTTCAGGCTCACCCGCACCGTCCCGGTGGCCGAAGCGTCCGCCCCGCCAACGAACACCCACTGCGCGTCCCGCTCGCGCTGGTTGACCGAGGTCTGGACGCTCGGGCCATCCGCTTCGATGAGGAAGTGCGCCGCCGTGGCCCGGTTGGTGCCGGCGCGGTGGGTGACGAAGACGTCGTAGTAGCCGGGGGGGACCGCGCCCTCCCAGGTGGCGACGCTGGCCGCGTTGCCGGTGGACGCGAACCGGTAGTGCCCACCCGCGTGGCCAATCCCGCTGCTCGCGGTCCAGGCCCCGGCCTCGGTGAACACCGGCGCGCCGTCGTCGTCGTCGAGGACCACCGAGCCGTCAGAGGGCCCCGCGCCAACGAGGCTCACCGCGCCCACGAGGACCTGCCCGCCCCACGCCGCGGAGTTGAGGCTCCAGGTGCCGCTCTGCACGTCGGTGGCGAAGGCGATGAGCAGGTCGTCGCCTGCCTTCGCCTCGAACTCGGAGGTGATGAGGGTCTGCGGCCCGGCCGAGGTGTCATCCCCGGTGGTCAGCCCCACGTAGCTCCCGTGGTGGGCGAGCCCGGGCAGGGCGCTCGGGTTGGGGCCCCGGTGCACGGCGCCCGCGCCCACCGCCACGCCAACCTGGAAGGCGCGGATGCCGTTGGTGGAGGCGGCGCCCGTCTCCACGACGTGCACGGGGACAGAGATCTGGTAGCGCCCGTCCGCCGGGATGACGCCGGAGAGGATCGCGTAGACGCCGTTGGCGAAGCCGCCGTCGTCGATCCGCATGGCCGGCGCGCCCTCCAGCGTCGCCGGGAGCGGGGTCCCGAAGGTGTTGTCCGCAGCGTCGTACCAGACGCCGAAGGCGCCCGCGCCCGCCGGGTGGTTGGCCTGGGGAACGCCCGCGGTGAAGTCGAACAGGATGGTCTCGGAGAGCGCCCGCTGGCCCCTCCCTGTTTCCGGCTGCGACGAGGTGAGGTTGGTGCCACATGCGCTGACGACGAGCGCAAGCAGGGCTTGGGTGATCCGGTGCGCCATGAGTTCCCCCCAGGGTTTGGGCGACGTGAACGCGCGCACCCATGACGGGGGATTCACCCTGAGTCAATGGTGACCCATGTGGCTCAAGTTTTGTGGAAGAGGCGGAACGGTCACGACCGCTCAGGCGAGAGGATTCCGTACGCGCAGGAGGGGGGAAGCGCGTGAAGTCCCGGTCAGCAGTCAGCAGTTCGATGACGCCGTGCTCGGCGGCCAGCGCGGGGATGTGCGCATCGTGGACGACGCTGCCGGCGGCACCACCGCGCCGCACGAGGCTCCGGAAGTGATGCCGATGCGTCGGGCCGTTTCCGAGCACCACCGCGTCAGCTCCACCGTGGTCCTCATGCCCGAAGAATGGGAAGGATGAGGGAGGACCGCCAGGCGCCAGGGGCCCGCGCCCAGGTGCCCCTCACGCCCCAGACGAGTCTTCTCCCAGAGGAAGGATGCGAGCTACCTCCGCGCGCGGCCCAGAAGGCGCAACTCGCGCAGCGCTTCGGTGCAGTCCGGATTGCACTGGATCGCCTTCTCGAAGTGGCGCTCCGCCTTGTCGGGCCTGCCCGTGGCCTTGAAGATGTACCCGGTGAAGAGGTAGCCCTTGTCCAGGCGGGGGTTGAGCGCCACCGCCTTCTCCAGCGCCCCCAGCGCGGCCTCGGTGTTGGCGTGGTCCTCCGGGCTGCCCTGGAACATGCTCCAGCCGAGCCAGGCGTGGAACTCGCCCTCCTCTGCGTACAGGGAGATGGCCTCTTCGAAGAGCCTGCGGGCCGCGTCGTACTGGCGCCCGCGCATGAGCTCTTCGCCCTTCTGGAAGCGGCCTTCGGCGGCGAGGATCCGGCCCACGTCTTCGCCCAGATCCCGCTTGACGCCCTGCTGCAGCTCACCTTCGTAGCGGGCCCGCTCCTCGGCGTCCGTCAGCGTGTCGTGGGCGGTGGAGATGAGGTCGTAGATCTGCGAGGCCAACTGCCGCACCTCCGCGGACGAAGAGCCGAAGTGCTTGTCCGGGTGGTACTCCTTCGCCAGCGCGAAGTACGCGCGCTTGATCTCCTCGCGCGAAGCCTTGCGCGACACCCCCAGCAGCTCGAAGTAGTCCTGCCGGCGCATGGCCGCGACCTTCGCCGCGAGCCGCTCCCGCAAGATCCCATCCTGACCGGACGCGGCGCTGGGGCTGTGGACCGCGGAGAGCTCCGGCAACAGCGACCCCGCCGCGCGTGCCAGCACCGGCTCCCGGTCAGGAGGGGGCTTTGTCTCCGCACGGGCGGCAGCCGGGCGCGAGGCGCTCTTGCGTCCTCGGCTCGCGGGCTTCGGCGTGTCCGCCACCGGCGGCGGCGGCTTGTCGTCCATCTGGCCCGGGGGCGCCTCCCACTCCATGTCCGCAGGGGAGGGCGTGGGCGCGGCGGCCTTCGGCAGGGAGGGCGGCAGCGGCGGCGGCATGGCGAGCTTCGGCAACGCCACCTGCGGCTTGCCCTCCGCCGCGTGGTCACGCAGGTCCACCATCTGCGCGCACTTCATGGCGAAGAAGAAGAGGTCCGTCTCCAGCGGCGGCAACAGCGCCAGCGCGCGCAGGGTGGCCACGGTCTTGTGCCCATCCGCCGCCGCCAGCAGCTGCTGCTCCTCTTCGGCGAGCCCCACGTCCTGCAGCGCGTACAGCGGGTTCTGGCTGGGGTGGACGAAGAAGCCGCCCAGGTCGCCCGCCACCTTGAGCAGCCGGCCTTCGTCGTAGGCCTTCTTGATGCCCTCGTAGATGACCGCCGCGCAGCTCATGTCGAGGTTCACCGTCTCCGGCGGCGGCATCACCCTCTGGTTGAACTGGTAGTCGCCGTCCTGCCAGCGGAACACGTCCCACAGCTTCCGCTGGAGCTGGAGGTTCAGCGCGTAGCCCAGGTTGTGGGGGCTGATGCACCCCATCTCGATGAGCACCGTCCCCTGCTGGCGGCCGGAGGACTTCATCCGCGCCAGGGACTCCTCGCACTCGGCTTCGGAGATCATCCGCTCCGACACCATGATCCGCCCGAGGCACTCGGACAGCAGGTTGCTCTTGATGGACCTGGGGAAGCCGTCCTGGAAGTAGACGATCTTCTTCACCTTGTCCCGGCGCAGCAGCAGCGCGCCGGTGCCCTTCCACCGGTGGATCTCCGCGAGCACCTCCGGGAAGGCCTTGTGGGCGAAGCTCCCCTTGATGGACTCCGAGTTGCCCCCCTTGCGGACCGCCCGCTCGACGTGGGTGACCTCCTCTTCCGCCGCGCTGTCCGCGAGCTTGTCCGCCGCAGGCGCCCCGCCCGCATCCTGCGCCGGCACCACCTGCGTCATCCGCTCCTGCGCCGGGTAGCGGTCCCCGAGCGCCGCGCGCAGGGTCTCGTAGAGCGTGCCCAGCTTGAGCGGCTTCTCCAGGAACGCGAAGGCGCCGTGCTTGTGGACCGCCTCCTTCTGGTGGAGCGCGTTCTTGTAGACGCCGCTGATCATGATGATGGGCGTCTTCTTGCCCTTGATGGTGGAGCGCATCTTCCGCGCCACTTCGTAGCCGTTGAGCGCGGGCAGGAGCAGGTCGAGCAGGACCGCGTCGAAGGGCTTCTTCTCGAAGGTCTTCAGCGCCCACTCGCCGTCGCGCTCGACGGTGACGGTGAACCCCTTCTTGGTGAGGGCGTCCGCGAGCATCCGCTGGATGGCGCGGTCGTCGTCGACGATGAGGACGTGGGGATTGTCGTTCGAGGCCACGAAGCGAGCATACACCCGAAGCCCGCTCGCCCCACGCGCCTGCCCGCCGCCTGGCAGGCAGGCGTCACGGGGTGCCGATGAATCTTCAATTGTCCCGCTCGTTCTGCGAAAAGCGCCACCTGGGAGGCACACACATGACCCGCAACCTGACCCTGCATGGAACGCTCTTCGCCGCCGCGCTGGCCTTCGCCGCCTTGCTGCCCGCCGCCGCGCACGCGCAGCTCGACCTGGGCGAGCCCGAGGCCCCCGCCGAAGCCTTGGCCGCCCAGATCCCCGACGAGGCGAAGGACGCCGCCGAAGTCCTGACGAAGTACCTCGACGCGGTGAAGGCGAAGAAGTGGAAGGACGCCCGCGCGCTCACCCACCCGAAGACGCTGGCCGCCATCGCCGAGCGCAAGAAGCGCCTCAAGAACGAAGACCACCCGATGGCGCCCTGGTTCTACGAGAAGGACCAGTACTTCCTGAAGGAGTACGTGGTCACCGAGGTGAAGGGCGGCCCCAACGACACGTGGATCTTCAGCACCAGCGAGGACAACTTCCAGGTGCAGGAGAAGGGCATCGCCGAAGGCGAGTCCGCCGCCTACCTCGTGGGCAAGCAGGGCGGGAAGTGGCTCGTCGTGGACAAGAAGCGCGGCGTGACCTTCACCAGGGACTCGGTGCGCTACGGCTACAAGGGCTACTTCGACGCCGAAGCCGCGGCCGCGAAGAAGGACGAATAGCCCTACTTCGGCGGCGCGAGGAGCGACGGGAGCTGGCCCTTCGCCCGCTCCACGTCGCCTTCGTGCTTGAGCACCACGCGCAGGGTCTGGTTCAGCAGCTCCGCTGACAAGGTGTCGGCGTTGAGCAGCGCCAGGCTCTTCGCCCAGTCGAGCGCCTCGCTGATGGAGGGCGCCTTCTTGAGGTCCATCCCCCGCAGGGCCTCGAGCGCCCCCACCACCTGACGGCCGAGCGCCTCCGACAGATCCGGCAGCCGCGCCCTCAGGATCCGCAGCTCCCGCTCCCGCGACGGGTAATCGATGTACAGGTGCAGGCAGCGCCGCTTGAGCGCGTCCGAGAGCTCGCGCGCGTTG
>CAZQVZ010000337.1:0-6725 GCA_964596895.1 uncultured Myxococcaceae bacterium | reverse complement strand
AGGATGAAGAAGCGCGACAAGGTGGCGCCGCCCACCTCAGGCCCGGCGAGCAGGAAGCGGCCCAGCGGTTCGCCCACGAGCGGCACCCGGGCGATGAACTCCGCGGACACCACCACCGTCCAAAGGCCGTTCTCGTCCCAGCGCAGAAGCTGCCCGGTGACGGCCATCCCCATCACCAGCACGAAGAGCACCGTGCCCACCATCCAGGTGCCTTCGCGCGGGAACTTGTAGCCGCCGGTCAGGTAGACCCGCGCGGCGTGGACGAGCATCAACACCACCATCGCCGAGGCGCCGTAGTAGTGCAGCCCGCGCAGCAGCGCGCCGAAGCCGCTGGCGGTGATGGCGAGCAGCGAGTCGTGCGCGTGGGAGGGTGACGGCACGTAGGCCGTGGCGAGGGCGATGCCGGTCACCACCTGCACCGCGAACGCCGCCAGGGTGGCGCCGCCGAACACGTAGTACCAGCCGCGCTTGCCATGCAGCGGCGCCGGGACCTTGTGGGTGCGCAGCTTCTCGATGAGGGGCGAAAGGCCCAGCCGGTCCACCACCCACCGCGCGGGCCCGGCAACGAGGGCGAAGGGGAGCCCCTTCACGCCGGACCTTCTGTGCGCGCGAAGGGACACGTCTCCCCGGAGGCCCGCTCACCGCGCTCCTCGCTCGCCGCCTCCAGCGGCACGCCCTGGGGCCGCACCTCCACGTTGCCGTCCACCACCCGGACCAGGAGCCGCTGCAGGGGCGCAGGCGGCGGCCCCGAGACCACCGCCCCGTCGCGGTTGAAGGCGCCGGCGTGGCACGGGCACAGGAACATCTGCGCGCCCTCCACCCAGCGCACCGGGCAGCCGGTGTGGGTGCAGTAGCCCGACAAGGCGACGAAGGACGCGCGCTCCCGGCGCACCCACGCGCCCCCCTGGGCCGTGAAGCCCGCCCACGGCAGGGCCTGCGCGTCCCGGTAGCGGACGGAGCGCGTCTGCCCCAGCTCGAAGTCCTCCAGCTTCCCGACGGGCGCCCACGCCTCGTCCTCCTCCCGGCGGCGCAAGGGCCAGAGCAGAAACCCCACCGCCGGGACCGCGAGCGAGGTGCCGATCAACGCCCCGGAGCCCAGGGTCACCATCCACAGGATCCGGCGCCGCGACGGCGACACGTGGGGCTGCAGCGTCTGCTCCGCCGCAGGGGGTGGGGGTGCGTCCTTCGCCATCGGATGGGCGCCCACTATCCGGAAGCCAGAAGGCGCCACTCAAGGACGAGCGCAGGTGGGGCGTGGGCACTGTCACCAAGCCCATAGTCCCGAGGCGTCGAGTGCTTGCTGACAGACGTGCCCGGACCCGGGGCCTCGTCGCCACCTGCGCTGCTACGCCGCGCGGTGGTCCGTCGGCTCCGACGACTCCGACGAACCGGTGTCTCCGCCGGCGGCCCCCTCTGACCCGGGCGCCGTGACCATCCGCCGTGGCAACTCCAGGCAGAACCGGCTGCCCGTCCCCGGCCCGCCGCTCTCTGCCCAGATGTCTCCGCCGTGCCGCAGGGCAATCTCCCGGCAGATGTGCAGCCCCAGGCCCAGCCCCCCGAAGTGCTTCTCCGCCGCGTTGGGCGCGCGGAAGAAGGGCTCGAACAGGTGCGGCAGGCTCTCGGTGGGAATGCCGATGCCGGTGTCCTTCACGATGAGCCGGGCGTGCGCTTCATCCGCCTCCACCAGCAGGCGCACCGGCCCGCCGTTGGGCGAATAGCGCAGCGCGTTCTCCAGCAGGTTCACCACCACCTGCTCCAGCCGGTGCCCGTCCCACACGCCTTCCACCGGCTGCTCGGGCCGTATGACCAGGAGCCGCTCTGCCACGTGTGGGTGCGCCGCCTGGTGCCGCTCCACCACGTCTTCGACGAGCGCGGCGAGGTCCAACCGCTCCGGCTGCAGCACGAAGCGCCCGGCCTGGATGCGGGCGGTGTCCAGCATGTCCGTCACCAGCAGGCGCAGCCGGTCCGTCTGCCGGTCCGCCCGGTCCAGCATCACCGCCACCCGCTTCGGGTCCAGCCTGGCGCCTTCGCGCTGCAGGAGCAGCCGCAGGGTCTGCACCGTCGCCTTGAGCGGGGTGAGCGGCGTGCGCAGCTCGTGGCTGGCCAGCGAAAGGAACTGATCGCGGATGGCCACCGCGTTCTTGAGCTCCTCGTTGGAGCGCTGCAGGTCCGCCTGCGCCGCCTCCACCCGCGAGCCCATCTGGTTGAAGGCCTCCGCCAGGGCGCCCAGTTCGTCGTCCGCGCCGCGCTCCACCCTCACCCCGAGGTCACCCGCCGCCAGCGCCGACGCCGCGGCCCGCACCCGCCCCAGCCGGGCGGTCACCGCGGAGGCCACGAGGTGCGAGACGAACAGCGCCAGCACCGCGCCGATGGTGACGAACAGGGCCGCGCCCATCCCCAGCCGGGTCACCGCGCGGTACGCGGCCTCCGCCGGCTGCCGGGCCACCACCACCCAGTCGGTGCCTGGCACCCGGCTCCAGGCCACCATCGCCTGCTGCTGGCTGCTGTCCGGACCCACGTAGGTGCCCCGTTCGGTCTCGGGGAGCCCTTCGACGAGCGGCGGCGGCAGCCACGCAGGCACGCCGACGCTGCCGGTGGTGGTCTCGCGCAGCAGGTTCCCGGTGCGCCGGTCCACGAGCTGGATTTGATAGTGCTGCGAGGCGAGGGTGTGCTCCCCCGAGAGCGTGGAGAGGGAGATGGTCCCCACCAGGACCCCCACGATGTCAGCTCCGTCCCGCATCGGCGCGGACATGGCCACCCGGGGCAGGGCGTCCAGCCCGACGTAGGGGACCGACAGGAAGATGTCTTCGGTGGCGAGGGCCTCGAGGAAGTAGTCCCGCTCTCGCTGGTCGGCCGTTCTGGGAATCCCGTCCACCGTCCGCGCCAGCACCTGCCCTTCGCGGTCGAGGACGAACACCGCCTCGAAGTCGAGCCCGTGAAAGCGCAGGACTTGAAGGGACAGCTCCAGCAGCTCCACGTCCCGGGCGAGCACCGCCTCCTTGAAGGAGTCCAGCCGCGCGTGCGCCAGCAAGGAGTCCCGCTCGCCGTCGAAGTGCTGGTCCAGCCACTCCACCTCGCCGTCCGCCGCGGTGATGGACTCGCCCAGCGCCTGCTCTTCGAGGCTGCGCTGCATGAGCACGCAGGCGACGGCCCCCAGCGCAATCAAGGGCACGCAGGAGGCGATGACCATCCCCCGCCAGAGCTGCCAGCGCATGCCGCCCTGCGCGCGCCATTTGATGGGCAGCGCCGACAGGCCGAGCCCCAGCGCCGTGGACCCGTACATGGCGGCGCCGGTCCACGAGCGGGTCGACAGCAGGGCCCCGGCCAGCACCGCGAAGGCGCCCAGCAGGGCCCAGACGCCTGCGCGGAAGAGGTGCGCGTTGCCCCGCCGCCACCCCACGGCCAGCAGCACCGAGGTGGCGATGAACGCCCCGCCCAGAGGTAGGGCGAAGGGCTCCACCGCGCGGTAGAGCCCGTCGTGCAGGAGCGCGGGGCCGGCGAGCAGCAACCCACCCAGGCCGAAGGCGGTGAGCCCGGCGAAGCCCACGAAGGTCCGGGCGGAAGGTCTCCAGGCTTCGTACGCCACGAAGGCCGCGAGCACCGCGTAGCACCAGACGCCGGTGTAGGCGCCGTTGGCGACCGCGGCCTTCCACCAGAACGCGCCCAGCGCGGTGAGGAAGACCGCCCGGCCGCAGAGGTCGACGCCTCTGGGCCATTCGCGGTACAGCCCCGCCACGCCCACGAGCAGCGCGCCGGTGAGGAACCCGGTCCCCAGAAGGCGCGCGTCCGGGTAGATGAACCGGAAGACCGGCGCCCCGAACTCGTAGGGGAAGTAGACCAACATCACGCCGGTGAGCAGTCCGAAGAGGACCGCCACCCACGTTGCAGGGAGGGCACGCGCGCTGGTCTGGGGATACGGCATCTGAGGGGAGGCCACGGTGGCGCGCCCCGGGGGGCACATCAACTCCTGTTGCACTTGAAGCGTGACGTTATCAACAGGCCCGGCGGCCGGGCGTAAGCTGGCGGAAATGCTGACTGTTCACGCCCACCCCCTGCTGGAGCTCGCCGCCTTCACCACCACCTTCGCCCGTCCGCTGGGGGAGCTTCCGTCGCCGGAGGACCTGCTCCGGGCGCTGCGGGGAGACTTCGAGGCGCCGCTGCACGCGGACGATGCGGTGCGCAGCGCGGTGAGGGATCTGCTCCGCCACGGCGGCTACAAGCCCACTGGCCGGGGCAAGCCGGCCTCGGAGTACCTCGTCCGGGCCTCGTCCGAAGGCGGGCTCTCCTCCATCAACCTCGCGGTGGACGCCTGCAACGCCGCGTCCCTGCACTCGGGGCTGCCCATCAGCGTGGTGGACACGGACCGCGCCCGGCCGCCGCTGCACATCGCCCTCGCCGAAGAGGGCGCGCAGTACGTCTTCAATGCCTCCGGGCAGCAGATTGACCTCGAAGGCCTGCTCTGCCTGTTCGACGCGGAGGGCCCGTGCGCCAACGCGGTCAAGGACGCGCAGCGGACCAAGACCCACGAAGGCACGCAGCGCACCCTCTCGGTGGTGTGGGGCACGAAGGCCCTGGGCGGCCGCGCGGCGCAGACGGCGCGGTGGTACCGGACGCTGCTCGAGGGGGCGGGCGCGAAGACCGGGGACGTGGCGGTGGCGGAGCGCTAGAAGCGCAGGCCATGGCCCAACTTCCTGACGAGCTGGCGGCGCGGGTGCGCGCGTTCTTTGGCGCCCGGGTGGAGGTCCACGGCGAGGCGGCGACGACGAAGGCGGTGGAGGCGCTCGCGGACGCGGAGGCGGCGCGGCGCGGGGAGCCGGACCCGGTGAGCGGCGCCTTGCACGGCCTCGCCCTCACCCAGGGCTCCTTGATGAAGCGGGAGTACGACCTGTCCACCCACGGCCACCACGAAGGCTGGGACGTGGGCGCGGTCATCGTGGACATCCAGAGGCTCATCCGGGTGAACATGGCCCATGGGTTCGCCGCCGGAGACGCAGCGCTGCGCCAGGTGGCCCAGACCCTGATGAACACCTTCCCCACCGCACGCGTGGTCCGCCAGCATCCTGACGCCTTCTGCGTGCTCCTGCCGCCGTCCGCGGAGGTGCCCCTGACGTCTGAGCTGCGCGCGCAGACGCTGGAGGCGCTCCGGACGGAAGGGCCTGCGGGCCTCGACTACACGGTGGCGCTCCTGCAGCTCACCCTCCAGAAGCCATCGCATTGGCAGGTGCTGGGGCCGCTCATCTGGGCGGAGTGCGAGCGCGCCCTCACCCAGGTCTCCCGGGGTCACCCCGGAGAGCAGATCCTCCGCCGCGTCCTCCAGTTGGACGCAGCGATTTCGTAATCGGCCAGCCCGCTTGGATAGCTAGCGCCTAAACGGGTACAGTCTCCCACCTGCACTATTCGGGAGGTTGTATGCAGCTGAACAAGTTGTGGAAGTCGTGGGTACTGGGAGCGGTTGTGGCGCTCGGCGCATGTGGGCCGACGTCACCGGACTGTCCAGAAGGCCAGAATGCGTGCGGAGACGTCTGCGTGGATCTGCAGACGGACGCCGCCCACTGTGGGAGCTGTGGGGTCGCCTGTGGGAGTGACTCCGTCTGTACCGCCGGCGCCTGCAAGCCTCTGGCGGTGTGCGGCAACGGCGCGCTCGAGCCGGGCGAGACCTGCGACGACTCGAACACCACCAATGATGACGGCTGTTCGTCGGCCTGCGCCATCGAAGACGGGTGGGCGTGCGCTGGCACCCCGAGCGTGTGCTCGGCGAACTGCGGCGACGGCCAGCTGAACGGGATGGAGGCGTGCGACGACGGCAACACCACCGACGGCGACGGCTGCACCGCCAACTGCCAGGTGGAGTCCGGCTACACCTGCGACGGTGAGCCCTCCGCCTGCCAGACGAACTGTGGTGACGACATCGTGGCGGGCGACGAGGCCTGTGACGACGGCAACTCCACCGACGGCGACGGCTGCGACTGGAAGTGCGACGTGGAGCCCGGCTACGCCTGCACCGGTTCACCGAGCGACTGTGGTCCGGTCTGTGGCGACGGGCTGGTCATCGCCGGCGAGGCCTGCGACGACGACAACACCGACGCGGGGGACGGCTGCTCCGACACCTGCACCGTGGAGGCGGGCTTCGCGTGCGCCGGTCAGCCTTCGGCCTGCTCGACGACGTGTGGTGACGGCATCCCCGCCGGCACCGAGACCTGCGACGACGACAACGGCATCGACGGCGACGGCTGCTCGCAGTACTGCGAGGCGGAGCCTGGCTACACGTGCACCGGCGCGCCTTCTACCTGCGTGACCACCTGCGGTGACGGCGTCATCGCCGGCGACGAGGCCTGTGACGACCAGAACACCGACGACGGCGACGGCTGCTCGTCCACCTGTGAGGTGGAGGCCGGCTACGCCTGCGCCGGCACCCCCAGCACCTGCGCCACGGTCTGTGGTGACGGCGTCCTCGCCGGCACCGAGGCCTGCGACGACGGCAACCCGTCCCCGAACGACGGCTGCTCGGACCTGTGCGAGGTGGAGATGTACTTCACCTGCGCCGGCATCCCGTCTGTGTGCGACGGCATCTGCGGCGACGGCTTCGTCCGCGGCACCGAGACCTGCGACAGCGGCAGCACCCCCGCCACCGGGTGTGACGCCACCTGCCAGGCGGAGCCCGGCTACACCTGCACCGGCGAGCCCTCCACCTGCACGGTGGTCTGTGGCGACGGCATGGTGGGCCC
>CAZQVZ010000336.1:0-6742 GCA_964596895.1 uncultured Myxococcaceae bacterium | reverse complement strand
CACCGAGCAGTACGCCACCGGCGTCTTCGCCGTGGTGTCCCAGTAGCAGTACTGGCCCGTGGGGCAGTTCTGCAGCCGGACGTCGCATTCGACGCGGCAGGTCTGGGAGAAGGTCTTCTGCACACAGACCTCGTCCTGCTCGTTGAAGACGTCCGCCTCGCACGCCTGGCCTCCCCGGCCGCCGCACTTGCACACGCCGTCCTCGGGGTCACAGGAGGTGCCGCCGCTGCACGAAACCGCGCCGCCGTCCGCGGTCTGGCACTGGTTGCCGCCCTGGCACTGCAGGTTCTGCAGCGAGCACACCTGCTCCAACCCACAGGCCGGACCGCCGGGTCCGCCGCACTTGCACCGGCCGTCCGCCGGGTCACAGGTGGTGCCGTTCTCACAGGT
This sequence comes from uncultured Myxococcaceae bacterium, assembly GCA_964596895.1. GTDB lineage: Bacteria > Myxococcota > Myxococcia > Myxococcales > Myxococcaceae > JAFAFL01. Next base: position 6,352 of record CAZQVZ010000336.1, on the reverse strand, counting down.
GATGCTGGCGCAGGCGCTGCCGGACTTGCAGGACCGCTCCGAGTCCTGGCAGGACGCCCCGCTCGGGCAGCCGCAGACCTCGCTGCTCTGGCAGGCCACACCGTTGCACTTGCAGCGGCCGTCCGTCGGATCACAGACGGTGGCGCCCAGACACTGCACGCCATTGCACGCGTCTTCCGTGCATCCCTTGGCGCCGTCGGTACCCACGCCGCACGCCTGACCCTGCGCGCACTGCTGGGTGCCGCACATGCAGGTGACCGTGTTCGGGTCACAGGTCATGTTGCGGGGGCACGCGAGCTCATCACACGAGCCCGCGGGCTGGCAGGACCTGGTGACCGGGTTGCAGACCTCCCCCGCCACACAGACGGGGCCGCCGGAGCCACCACACTTGCACTGGCCGTCCTGCGGATCACACGCGTAGCCGCTCTGGTCTGCGCCACCGCAGGAGACGCCCACGCACTTCGTGGACAGGCAGGTGTTGGTGTCCACGTCGCAGGCGGACTCCTCACCGCAGGCCACGCCGCCGGGACCGCCGCACTTGCAGACCCCGTCCACCGGGTCACAGCTCAGTGGGGCCTCACAGCGGACGTCGTTCTCTTCGCACAGGTTCGCGTTCCCGTTGCCGCAGGCCACGGAGATCACCCCCGTGACGAGCGCGGCAACCGCCGCGACGATCACATTCCTCATCAATCACGCTCCCGAAATGCTACCGGCCCAGATGGACCCGGGGCAGGCGTCTATCACATGACGCTCCCGGGGCCTTCCGCGAAACTGCTCTACCGCTGCAGGCTGGCCCCGCGGCGGCGGCGCCACAGACCACCGAGCGCCACCAGCGCGAGGGCCGCCGGCCCAAGCCCCGTGCCGCTGCACCCGCCGCCCTCTTCAGGCGTGGGCTGCACGCGGATGGAGAGGCTGCGCACGTCGGTGCGGCCAGTGGCGTCCTTCGCCTCGACGAGGAAGCTGTACACCGGGTAGTTCGGCGCCGCGCCCTCGGCGGGGAGCGGCACCACCTCGGTGGGCGTGCCGGTGAGGGTGCCGTCCTGCGCCAGCAGCAGCCCATCCGGCAGCTTCTGGTTCGCCTCGCCAGGCAGGCAGCTGTAGGTGATGCCCTGGGTGGTGGGCTGCGCCTGCTGCACGCACGCCTGGGTCCAGATCACCGTCGCCTCCGTGCCGAGGTTGTGCGACAGCCGCACCGCATACGGCCGCCCGCTGAACGCGTCCGGCAGGGCCGAGGTGGTGACCACCAGCGGCTTCTTGTAGCTGATCTGCAGCGGCAGGGTGGTGATGTCCTCGACCTGGGGATTGTTCCCATCCACGACCTTCAGGGTCACTGCGAAGAGACCGGCCACCCTGGGCTGTCCAACCAGCGCCCCGTTCGGCTGGAGCGTGATCCCGAAGTTCTCCGGCAGCTTGGTAAGCGGCTCACCTGGAACCTCGGTCGGGGTCTGCGCCAGTTGCTGGAACTTGATGATGCTCCACGCGTTGGCGCCGCTCCCCCCCACCGCGCGCAGCTGCGCGTTGTAGAAGCTGCCTTCGTCGGTGTAGCCGACCGGCAGCTGGGTGATGGCGATCTGCAGGCCGCCCTGCCCGCTGACCAGGATCTGCAGGTCCTTCGCGGCGCGGGTGCCCGCCTTGTCCTGCACCTCCACCGTGAAGGGGATGGGGAGCGCCGAGGTCTCGGTGGTGCGCCCTTCGATGAAGCCGTCCGGCGAGAGCCCCAGGCCCTGCGGCAGGCGGGAGCCCGGCGCCAGCGACCAGAGGTAGCCGGGGCTGCCGCCCACCGCCACCAGCTGCACCGCGTAGGACTTGCCGAACTCCGCCGAAGGGAGCTGGTGGTCCGCGATGGCCAGGGGCAAATCACGCTCCACCACGGTCAGGTTGAGCTGGCGGGTCTTCTCCTGGCCCGACGAGCTCACCTTCACCGTGAAGGAGAAGCTGCCGTTCTGGGACGGTGAACCGGCGAGCACGCCCGTCTCGGAGAGGGTCAGCCCGGCCGGGAGGGTCCCCACCTTCTCCCAGAAGTAGGTGCCGTTGCCGCCAATGACCTGCAACTGGTGGCCGTACGGCGAGTTCTGCGTGGCCTCCGGAAGGCTCGTGGTGGTGATGGTCAGCTCGCCGGTGTCCAGCACGAACGAGTTGCCGGTGGCGCAGTTGTTGACCTCGCTGATCTCGGTGACCGTGCTGGTGGGGTTCGCCGCGTGGTCGTAGTCCGCGCAGGCGCCAATCCAATAGGCGCCGGCCAGCAGGTTCGACGGCAGCGGGATCATCACCTGGTCCGCGTTGGTTCCGGACGCCGCGATGGTCCCCACCTGCTCCGTGTGGATGGGCAAATCGGAGATGCTCACCACCGAGTTGTTGGAGACGAAGTAGGTCACGGTGAACCCAGGGGACGGTGCGTTCCCGCGGTTTCGCAAGGTGCGGCTCACCGTGAGCATCCCGCCCGGCGCGGCGGTGGCCGGCGTGGAGGAGATGGCCTGGACCTCGAGGTCCGGCGTGGGGCCGCCCACCGTGAACGGCAAGGGGACGCCCAGGTCATTGTTGGTGAAGTTCTGCTGCACGGAGGTCTGGATCCGCGAGAGCAGGAAGTAGGTGCTGCCCGGGTCCGTCCCCACCGGCACGGTGAGGTTGCCGGTCAGGGTGGCGGTCTGGCCCGCCATCACCGTGCCCGGCGTGGTCGCGCCCAGGAGGATGTCGGTGGCCGTGTCCAGGGTGGTGTCCGTGGACAGGTAGAACTGGACGGTGACGTTGTTCATGGCGTCCACGCCGCCGTTGTTGGCGACGATGGCCGCCGCGGGCAGCGACACGCCGGCGTAGCCGGTGTCATCCACGCTCAGCGCGTTGATGGTCAGGTCCGCCAGCGGCCGGATGTCCAGCGCGGTATTGGGGACAGCATTGGCAGTGCCACAGCCGGGGCTGCAGGACAGCCCATGACCCACGCTGGCCACCCGCTGGATACCCACCGAGGCCGACGGAGAGAAGCTGCCCGTGGTCGGTCCGTAGACGAACCGGATCCGGTGGCTGCCCTCGTAGAGCTGCAGCTGGAAGCTCATCCGGTTCGAGCCACAGGTGGTGGTGGGGCACACGTTCTGCCAGTCCACCACGAAGGTCCGGTTGGGCGCCGCGCCGATGGTCCCGTACTTCACCACCGTGGCCGGAGAAGACGTGATCTTGCTCAGCGCGTCCCACCAGGGGGCGATGAAGGACTTCGGTACGCTGGCAGTGCTGCTGTTGTGCGGGATGTTCTGGTTGGACCCAGACCCCACGTTGCCGTCGAACGCCACGTACCCGTTCAGCGAGATCCCCAGGGCCGTCTTCTGCTCCCCGTAGAACTCGAACGGGAACGGCAAGGAGACGTTGTTCATCCCCGCCGTGGTGGTCAGGCTGTTGGTGATGGTGGTCCCACCCGACAGCGTCTGGTACGCCGCCGAAGACGGGCCCGACACCTGGTAGTTGAACGTCTGCGCCAGCGCCTGGGACGGCAGGACCGCGAGCGCCACCGCGCCCACCGCCGCCACCGCCTTCAGCCCACGCCTGCGCCCGAACAACGCCAGCAGCGGCGCCGCGAGCATCAGCCAGCCTGCGCCACCTGCGCCCGGCGCGGCGCTGCACCCGGTGCTGACCGGAGTCGGGACCACCTGGAGGCTGAACGCGCCCAGGCTCGACCCGGCGGCGGCGCTGCGCGCCTCGACAACGAAATTCCACGTACCCAACGCGTGCTCCTCTGTCTCTACGACTCCGGTCACCTGACCGGCTTCATCCATGGTGAGCCCGGGCGGCAGAGCCCCCGAGTAGATCCGATACCTGCTCTGGTCACTTCCGGTGGTGATCTGGAAGGAGACTTCATCCCCCGGCCGCAGGGTCTGCGGGGGGTTCACGGCCGACAGCTTCATCCGCGCCGGGTGCACCCGGAGGATGAAGTCCGACACGTCCGACCGGCCCTTCGCGTCCGTCACCTGCAGCGCGAAGCCATAGGTCCCGGCCTCCACCGGCTTCCCGGTGAGGAGCCCCAATTCATCCTGCGCCACGGTCAGCGCCATGCCCTCCGGCAGCCGGCCGGACGCGACCTTCCAGGACAGCGGCTTGGCGAGCGCGGTCTGGTCCAGGTTCCGCGCGGTGAGGTCCACCACGTAGTCCGCGTTGACCATGGTCTCCGGCAGGGCCAGCGTCTGGATGACCAGCGCGCCCGGCTCCACCACCTTCACCCGAACCTGTGCAGCCGTCCGGTTGCCGATGGCGTCCGAAACCTCCACCTGCAGCGGCGTCTCTCCGAAGGGCACGCCCGGCTTGAGGATGCCCTCCACAGCGCCGTCCGCCGCGAGCGTGAGCCCGTTGGGGAGCACCCCGGACACCAGGTGCCACGTGTACGGCATGGTCCCGCCCACCGCGGCGAGGTTCGCGCGGTACAGCTGCGTGGTGCTGTTGACGACGGGAGGCAAGGTGACCGTGAGGATCGCCAGTTCGGGCGAGGGGGAGAGGACGCGCATCACCAACCGCGCGGCGGACGCCGTGTTCCCGTTCTCTGCCACCACGGTGAAGGCGAAGATGCCCGTGGCGCTCGGCGTGCCGGTGAGCACCCCGGCAGGCGTCAGCGCCAGCCCGGGAGGCAGGCCGCCCTGCGGAACCGACCAGGTGACCGTCTCCTGCGGCGAGACCACGCCCAGCTTGAAGTCGAAGGGCATCCCCACCGTGGCGTCTGGCAGCTGCTGGTTGGCGACGGTGAGGGTAGAGGCCACCACCTGCACCGGGGTGGGCGCGCCGACGGCGTTGTTCAGTTCGTCGTGCTCCGCGGCCACGTTGCCCACGTCCACCACCACGCCGATGAACCAGCTCCCCGGGATGAGGGTCCCCGGCAGCATCACCAGGTCGGTCCGCGAGTCGGACTGGCCGGCCCCCAGCTCCACCTCGGCGGAATCCAGCACCGCGCCGGTCGAGGAGAGGATGGGCAGCGCAATGTCGCTCGGGGTCACCAGGTCATTGGCGGAGGCGAAGTAGCGGTACGACACCTGCGGTCCCGCCGCGTTGCCGATGTTCTTGATCACCCGGTACAGCGGCATCACCTCACCCACCGCCGCTGCCGCCGGGACCTCGATCTTGATGACCGCGTAGTCCGGCGCGGGCGAGCGCAGGTTCACCGGCTCCTCCTCGGTGGCGCCCACGGCCTTGCTGTTGTTGTCCCTGTTGTTGTTGATCTCGGTGACCACGCTGTACGAGTCGAGGTAGCCGTACACGTAGTAGACGCCCGACTGCATCGGGTTCCCCTGCTTGTCCACCAGCGGCAAGGTCACGTTGAAGGAGACGTCCTGCTCCGCGCCGCCCGCCGGCGCGCTGAAGCCCGGTTCGTCGTGGAAGATGAAGTCGCCGTTGGGCAGAAGGCTCAGGCTGGCGTCCTTGGAGAGGGCCACGCCGATCTGGAAGTTGTTGGCGTTGGCGCCGCCCACATTGCGGAAGCGCAGGCGGACCCGGGCCTGCTCACCCAGGAACGCGGTGCGGATGGGCTGCAGCGTGGAGGGGTTCAGAAGGTCCACGCTCACGAGCTCGAGATCGGCCTGCAGCATTTCGGTCTGGGCCGTGGACGCCGCGGTGTTGTTGGTGGAGGAAGCCTCCGCCGGCGCGTTGGCCCCCGTGTTCACGGCGAGGATCCAGTGCCACTGCCCACCCGGCACGTTCTGGGGGACGGTGAAGTTCTGCGCCTGGCTGGTGGCGGTCTGGCTGCCGGCGATGAAGGACTCGGTCCACTGGTGAATGAGGAAGTCGTTGCCGTCCAGCGCCGTGTCCCCGGACAGGTAGAGCCGGAACTCCACCGGGCCGCCCGAGTCGCTGGTGCCCTGGTTGAACCAGGAGACGTTGACGGTGATGGGGTTGCCCGGACCGGACTGGACAGGCCCGCTCGCCGCGGTGGCCACGAGGTCAAAGCCCTGGGTGAAGTAGTTCACCGTGGAGTTGACGTTGTTGGTCTCGGAGAACTCGGTCACCACGCCCGTGGTGTCTGCCTCGACCAGCACGTAGTAGTTGCCCGGCGGCACGTTGGTCACCACGCCGCGCCCCGGGGCGGCCGGGGTGAAGGTGGTGGTGGGCGCCACCGAAACCGTCCCACCGCCGTCCGCCGGCGAAGCCGTGGCGGAGTCGAAGAAGAGGATGGCGCCGGTGAGGCTGGTCTTGCTGGTGGAGAGGTACGCCTTCCAGTGGAAGTCGTTGGCGGCGGTGAGGCCGAAGTTCCGGAAGGTGGGGACGACTTCGATGGTCAGGTCCGTCGGGTTCGGCGCCTGGGTGGTGCTGGCGATGTTCACCTGCTCCACGTAGATGTCCGCGTCCTGCGGCTGGCCCACGGTGATGAGGGTGTTGGTGGGCCAGT
>CAZQVZ010000335.1:0-6779 GCA_964596895.1 uncultured Myxococcaceae bacterium | reverse complement strand
GACGCTCGAGCTCGCGGTGCACGTCCTGGGTGCCGCAGATGAAGCGGACGGAGGACATGCCGTAGCCGAAGCGGCCCACCGCCTGCGACGCGGTCTCTACCAGCGCCGGGTGGTCGGAGAGGCCCAGGTAGTTGTTGGCGCAGAGGTTGATGACCTCCCTGCCGCCCTCCACGCGGATCACCGCGCGCTGGGGAGAGGTGATCACCCGCTCGGTCTTGTACAGGCCCTGCTCGCGGAGCTTCTGCGTCTGTTGGGAGAGGTGTTCCAGGAAGGAGGCGTCCATGGCGCGCGCGTCTAACACGCGGCCCTACGGGTCGCTACGGCGCGCTCGCGACGCGGCTCGTCATGGTGGGCTCTGGTGGGGTTACCGGGCCAGGCAGGCGAGCGAGCGGGGGACGTGCGCCTGGACGGTCTTGATGACGTGGATGCAGGCGAGCGCGCCGGCGATGCTCACCACGGCCGAGAGCACGCTGATCAGACCGGCGGCGTCGCTGATGGAGCCGTCGGCGTTGACCGTCATGCGGGAGCTCAGGTTGGCGAGGACGTTCCCGCCAATCCACAGCCCCCACCACAGGCCCAGGTTCGCCTGCGTCACCGCGCCCTGCCCGCCCAGCGCCACGAGCAGCGCCTTCACGGCCCGGTACGGCCGCACGAGGTTCAGGAAGGGAATGAACCAGGTCCAGACTGCGGCGGCCGGGGTGAAGCCAATGTCGTGGCCCAGCGCGTTGGCTGTCCGGACGCCGAGGTGGAGCCAGCGCAGGTAGACCACCACCGTGGTGACGTAGACGGCGAGGAACCCCAGCGCCACGAGCCCCGAGACCATCAGCAGGCCTTCGTCCGGCTCGAACGAGAGCAAGAGGTCCGACAGCGCCATCACCGCCTCGAGGCCGATGTAGACGTAGAAGAGCTGCATGACGGTCTTCGCCCGCCCCCCGAGCGCGGGCAAGGAGGCCAGCGCCTGCGTCAGGCAGGTGGGGCAGCTCCCCTCCCGGCACGTTTCACACAGAAAGCGGCCGCAGCGCTGGCAGGTGGCCACCGCCGAAACCTCCGGGTGGTCCGGGCAGAGCGCGTGGCTGGGGACGCCTTCGGCACTGGAGGGTGAGACGACGACGGGAGTGGAGGAGTCGACGAGGCCCATGGTGGCGGGCACCGTAGCGCAGGTCAGCTGCCGGCCGCGCGGGCCGCCCGGCCCAGGAGGACCTGCCGCTCGCGCTCGTTCTTCGTGAGCTTCGCCGCCTGCTCGAACGCCGCCGCCGCTTCCGCCGTCCGTCCCAGCTTCTCCAGCAGGTCGCCGCGCACCGCCGGGACCAGGTGGTAACCCTTCAGCGCCGGCTCGTCGGCCAGCGCTTCCACCCGCGCCAGCCCCGCTTCAGGGCCGTGGGCCATGCCGTGCGCGACGGCGCGGTTCAGCTCCACCACCGGCGACGGCGTCCGCTGCGCGAGCGCGTCGTAGAGGCGTGCGATCTCCTGCCAGTCGGTCTGCTCCGGCGTCCGGGCGCGGGCGTGACAGGCGGCGAGGGCGGCCTGGAGCACGTAGGGACCGTCGGAGGCGGCCAGCGCGCGGGCATGGTCGAGCGCCTCGAGCCCTCTGTGTATCTGCAGCCAGTCCCACCTCGCCCGGTTCTGCTCGAGCAGCAGCACCGGCGCTCCGTCCGGGCCGACGCGCGCCCCCAGCCGCGAGGCCTGCAGCTCCATCAGCGACAGAAGTCCGAAGACCTCCGGCGACTGCGTCATCCGCGCCGCCAGGATCCGCCCGAGCCGCAGGGCCTCGTCGCACAGCTCCGGCCGGGTCCAATCCGAGCCCGCCGTCGCCGCGTAGCCTTCGTTGAAGATGAGGTAGATGACCTCCAGCACCGTGGAGAGCCGCGCTTGCAGGTCATCCCCGCGCGGGACCTCGAACGGCACACAGGCTTCGGACAGGGTCCGCTTCGCGCGGACGATGCGCTGGGCCACGGTGGGCTCCGGCACGAGGAACCCTCTGGCAATCTCCTGCGTGGTGAGGCCCCCCAGAAGGCGAAGCGTCAGCGCCGTCTGCGCCTCTTTGGAGAGCACCGGGTGGCAGGAGACGAACATCAGCCGCAGCAGGTCGTCACCGACCGGGTCGTCGAGCGCCTCGTCCCATCCGGGCGCGGCGCCCGGCTCTTCGCCGCCCACGAGCGCCTCGCGCGCCAGGTCTTCGTGCTTGCGCTCCGCGAGCGTGCGGCGCCGCAGCACGTCCACCGCGCGCCGCTTCGCCACGGAGCTCAGCCAGGCCCCGGGGTTGTCCGGGACGCCGTCCCGGGGCCACTGCTCGAGCGCCGAAACCAGCGCCTCCTGCGCCAGCTCCTCTGCGAGTCCCACGTCTCGCACCCAGCGCGTGAGCGCGCCGATGAGCCTGGGTGCTTCCATCCGCCACACCGCATCGACCGTGCGGCGGATGCGGCGGTGCCCCGCCTGTCGCTCCTGCTCGTGCCCTGGCCCGGTGAGGTCAGCCGCCATCTGCGACAGAGACGATACACTGCCCGGACGTGCCGCTGCGGTCCGCCCAGGTGCCCTCCCCGGACGCGCGCCCACGAAACCCTCGAGGACCTGGGGACCGAGGCTCCAGTTCTCGAGGACTTTCTCCGGCAGCGCGCGGGGAGAGGGGCCCCTCCCGACCTGAGCAACGGAGGCGGGGAGGCGCGCACCCGCAGACATCGCCCGGGGACCGCGGCGGGCACGGATGCCCCAGAGCCCGACGCCCCGGAGGCGGTCCCGGTCCGCCCGGTTCCGAAGGGGGCACGCCGGCCCCAACCGCTCCCCCAAGGAGCCACCGTCCCAGCCGAGTGGCGGACAGGGGCCGCGCTCGCCTCGCCCCGAGGATGTCCGGGCGGATGAGGGGCGGGCGCCTGACTACGCCTTGACCTGCTTCGCCTCGACCTGCGCGCGGAGCTTGTCTTCCTGCTCGCGCAGCTCCGGGGTGAGGGCGTCACCGAAGTCGTCCGCCTCGAAGACCTGCCTCAGCTCGAGGTCGGAATCCTCCCCGGGCATCGGGTTCGGGCACTTCTTCGCCCACTCGATGGCCTCCTCCTTCGACTTCACCTCCCACATCCAGAACCCCGCGATGAGCTCCCTGGTTTCGGCGAACGGCCCGTCGATGACCTTGCGCGAGTCCCCGCTGAAGCGGATGCGGGCGCCCTTCGAGCTGGGGTGAAGCCCCTCGCCGGCGAGCATGATCCCCGCCTTCACCAGCTCCTCGTTGTACTTGCCCATCGCCTCCAGCATCTCGGTGGAGGGCATCACGCCCGCCTCGGAGTTCCTCGTCGCCTTCACAATGACCATGAACTTCATCGTCTTCCTCCCGTTTGATGGAGCCGCTCATCGGCCCTCAAAAAGACGTCGAAAAAGCCTCCGCCAGATCGACACGCGGCCGCAGCTTTTTTCGGGGAGGGGCCCCAAAGGGCCATTTTCCGGGCGCGGATCGCCCCTGGGGCTCCCTGGGGCCCGTGGAGCCGTTTGGACCCCCGGGCAGTAGGTCAATAAGGGGGCCCGGGAATGCCCCTGTGGGCTCACAGGTGGCCCGTGGCGGGCCACCCCTCCGCGCCGTTTCCCAATGACCGCGCCCTCACGCCCTGGGGTGGGCCTTGTCGTACACCTCCTGCAGCAGATCCCAGCTCACCTGGGTGTACCGCTGGGTGGTGGAGAGGCTGGCGTGGCCGAGCAGCTCCTGGATGCTCCGGATGTCGAGCCCGCTGCCCAACAGGTGCGTGGCGAAGGAGTGCCGCAGCGCGTGTGGGCTCACGTTCCGGTCCAGCGCGCACTGCTGCACATACTTCTCGAGCAGGAGCGCCACCCCTCGCCGGGTGAGCCGCCCGCCGCGGTGGTTGAGGAACAGCGCCGTCGGGTCCTGCCCCTTCGCAGGCTTCGCGAGCAGCTCCCCCCGCCCTGCCAGATACCGCTGCACCGCCGCCACCGCGCGCGGGTGCAGGGGGCACAGCCGCTCCTTGCTGCCCTTGCCGAGGACCCGCACCGTGCCCGCGCGCAGGTCCACATCTGCCAGGGACAGCGCGCACAACTCGCTCACGCGCAGCCCGGCCGCGTAGAGGACCTCCAGCATGGCCGCATCGCGCAGAGCCCGGACGTTGGCGCCATCCGGCGCGGCGAGCAGGGCGAGCACCTCCTCCACCGGCAAGGCGCGCGGCAGGGTTTTGGGCACCCTGGGCGCCTTGAGCAGCGCCGCGGGAGATTGGAGGAGCACCCCTTCGCGCACGAGGAACCGGTACAGCGCCTTCACCGCAGACAGCTTGCGCGCGCGGGAGCTCTCCTTCAGCCCCGGCGCGATGTGGCCCAGAAACCCGCGCAAGATGACGTGGTTCGCCTGGCGAATCCCCACGCCCTTCTCCGCGAGGTACACATCGAGCGCGGCGAGGTCTCCCAGATACCCCTCCACCGTCTTGGGCGACGCGCGCTTGCGGTGCTCGAGGTACGCGCGGAAGTCATCCAGCTCAGGGGACGGGGTGACCATGGCCGAAGAGGGTAGGCCCTCCCCGCGCCGCGGCAAGATTCAGGGGAGCTCGGTGGCCGCGAAGATGCCCGCGGCGTTGCGGCGGGCGCTGACGAAGACCACCCGCTCCGCGTTGGCCGCGAACGCAGCCGGAAGCTGGATGTACTGCGCCAGGAGCTTCCGCTGCTTCTTCTCCACGTCATAGACGGCCATGTCGAAGAGTTGGGAGTCCAGCCGCGGGTGGGTGAGCAGCACGCTCTGCCCGTCCTTCGAGAGCTTGAAGCTGTAGACGCCCTCCACGATGCGGGTGCCGCCCGCTTCGACCTTCGACAGGTCGAGCTGGAACAGGTCGCAGGAGCGGGCGTTGCGCACGCAATTGGAGCGGTAGAGGACGTAGCGGCTCTTCGGGTCGTGCCCGTAGGCGAACACGTCCTGGTGAACCTTCTTCGCCTCTTCGTCACCGAGCCTGAAGACCATCAGGTCCACCGTGTACATGGGCTTGATGAACCGCGAGATGAAGGCCAGAGACCTCCCGTCCGGCGCCCACCCGTAGTTGGGCACGCGGTTGCCAATCCGCTTCGGCGCGCCGTCCGGCAGGCTGGCCACGCCGAGCACCCCGGCGCTGGCCGAGATGTCGTAGAGCTCCAGGTAGGCCACCGCGTCGCCCGTGGGGGCGAAGGTGAACTCGTTCACCTTGGTGCCCACCTTGCGCGCCGCGCTGCCATCCGCCGGGCCCACGTGTAGATTGCCCGGCTCCTCCGGCCGGCCGTCCTGGACGCGGGCGAGGTACTTGCCGTCTCGTGAGAACCCGAAGGGCCCTGCCCCTTCAGCGACCTTCTTCGCCTTCCACTCCGGCGCGGAGGCCAGGTACAGCTCCCACGTCCCGCGCATGGACCGGCTGCGCTGGGTGAACGCCACCCGGTCACTGCCCGGCGCGAGCTCGAAGTCACCCACCTGCTCGCCGAGCTTCACCGGCTCCGCGCTCCCGTCCATGGGGACGATGAAGAACCCACCCGCCGCCGCGAGCCTGCGCCGGTAGACGAGCTGCTGGCTGTCGGGCGTGAAGCCGGCGGTGTGCACTTCGCCGGCGACCTGCCGGAACGGCCCCTGCGGCAGGGGCCCCGCGTACAGGATCCCTTCGGCCACGAAGGCCACCTGCTTCGAGTCCCCGGACGCGAGCATGTAGCTCACGTCCCGGCCCAACTCCTTCGGCTCGCCGAAGTCGCCAGAGAGGTCGAACGCGTGGAGGGTGCCGGTCTGGGCCACCGCGTTGTAGCCCTCGAGGTAGAGGACCCAGCGGGAGTCGGGGCTCACCACGTAGCCGCCGGGCACGTTGGTCACGCCGTTGCCCACCTTGCGCGGGCCACCGGTGCCGTCCGTGGGGACCGTCCACAACTCGCCGATGACCATCTGCGCCGGCACGCCCTGCACCCGCGGCTTCTCGCCTTCGAGCAGGTAGAGCGCGTGGGCGTCGTCCGGCGTCAGCCGCAGGTCCGTGGCGTCCCCGGGCGCAAGCCGGGTGCCCTGCGCGTCCTGAGCCTCCTTCTTCTTGTCCGTGCAGCCTGCGGCCACGACCACCAGCAGCACCGCGGCGCCGAGCGCCTTCGCCACTCTCACGAGACAGCCTCCTTGTTCCCGCCCGTCTGCGCAGCCACCCCAGCCACCTGGGCCACCTGCGCGCGCCAGGGCTCGAAGTCCTGCCGCCCGCGCGCGGCATACGCAGCGCGCTTCTGATCCTTCTTCACCCGCCCGGGCAGGGGCGGGAACAGCCCGTAGATCACGTTGGTGGGCTGGTACCGGTAGTCATCCGGGTGGGCTTCGCCGGTGACGTGCCGGTAGAGCGCGCCCACCGCCGAGGTCGCAGGCGGCGGCGTGAACGGGCGTCCTTCCGCCTCCGCCAGGATGGAGAGCGCCGCCAGAAGCCCACAGGCGGTGGACTCCACGTAGCCCTCCACGCCGGTGATCTGCCCCGCGAAGCGCACCCGCGGCTGGGTGCGCAGGCAGAGCCCAGGGCCCAGGAGCCTCGGCGCGTCGATGAAGGTGTTCCGGTGGATCTGCCCCATGCGCAGGAACTCCGCCTCCTGTAGCCCCGGCAGCGTGCGGAAGATCCGCTTCTGCTCGCCCCAGGTGAGCCGGGTCTGGAACCCGACCATGTTGTAGGCGGTGCCGGCCCGGTCCTCCGCGCGCAACTGGATCACCGCGTGCGGCCTCCCACCGGTCCGCGGGTCCTGCAGGCCCACCGGCTTCATGGGCCCGTGCGAGAGCACCTCGTCGCCTCGCTCCGCCATCACCTCGATGGGCAGACACCCTTCGAAGT
>CAZQVZ010000334.1:0-6783 GCA_964596895.1 uncultured Myxococcaceae bacterium | reverse complement strand
GTCTCCGCGTCCACCCAGACCTCGCCTTCGAGGAGCACCGGCTCGCGCTCTTCGAAGAAGCGCAGGCGGCGCTGGGTGTCCTCGTCCACGCCGCCGCGCGCGAACTGGGTGGGGGGCAACTTGTCCGCGTCTGCGTCCGCGGTGGCGGTGGCAGGCCCCAGGGTCACGTCGTACTTCCACGCGGTGCGCCCGGAGACGGTGGCGGTCCCCTGCGGCTTGAGCACCAGCCGCCCTTCGAAGAGCCGGTCGAACTCGCGCAGGGCGCCGAAGACCTCTTCGCGCGCGTGGTCGGCCAGACCGCGGTCACGCGCGCGGTGGCGGTACTTGCCGTAGCGGCTCCGGGCGTAGACCGCGCCGTCGGTGCGCAGGACCTCCATGCCCTGGTCGCGGGAGTTCTCGAGCAGGGCGTGGAAGTCTCCGTCGTACCCGCCGGGGCCGGCGCGCAGCGTGCGCACCTCCTCCAGCTTCAGGGTGCGCTTGCCCTCCGCCCACTCGAAGGTGACGGTCCCCGCGTACCTGTGGGCGCCGAGCCGCTGGGTGGTCTCCGCGGCGCCCATCCCGAGGATGCGGCGCGCGACGCGCGGGTCGGAGGCGACCTCCTGCGGCGGCAGCTTCTCCTCGGCGGACGCCACCGCGCGGGGCGGATCCTCCGGCGAGAAGATGCGGGCCTTCGCTGCCGCGTCCACCGGGTCCGTGCAGCCGAACGAGGCGAGCGCGAGCGAAGCGCCGAGCGCGGCGGCGGCGAGGACGGGACGGGATGTTCTGGGCACGGCTCCTCCGAAGGCGCGGACGTTACGTGTGGCAGGTGGGACCGGCAAGCCACGGAAGCTGCCCCCGCGAGCGCCGGGTCGCAAGGCGGCCAGCCCGGAAACACGGCTCTTCGGGCTATCATCCGGCGGATGTTGAACCCTCTTGGCTCTCCGTCTGCCCGGCTGCTGGGCGTGGTCCCTGCGTTCGTCCTCCTCCTCTCCTGCTCCCAGACCGATGGTGGCGGCGCCCTGGGCGTGACCGTCCGAGTGGGCGAAGCGGTGAAGGCGGAGTGCGTGCGCGTCTGGGTCCGCACCCAGGAGGGCGCTGAACAGGTGACAGGTCCCATCGACCGTGAAGGCCGGGTGACGTTGGAGGTGGCCATCTACCCGACCTCGCAGTTGCAGGGAGACGTGCAGGTGGGCGCGCGGGGCTATCTCGGCCCGGGCTGCGAGACGGCCGCCGTGCTCAACGAGGAGAGCGACGCGGTGAACGCGGTCCTCTCCCCGACGGAGGTGACGCGGGGGACGGTGATGCTCGAAGCGGTGCCCGCGGCCTTCGACAAGGACGGGGACGGCTGGCGCGCCGGAAACGCCGGCGGCGCGGACTGCAACGACGAAGACGGGAGCGTCTACCCGGGCGCCCTCGAGATCTGCTCGGACGGCAGGGACAACGACTGCAACGGGCAGAGCGACTGCGAAGATGCGACCTGTCAGGGACACAGCTGCGAGGACGGCAACCTCTGCTCCGCCGCGTCGGCCTGCCAGAACTTCGTGTGCACGGCCACGGCCGCCGTCACCTGCGAGCAGTCGGAGAACCCGTGCCGGCAGGCGGTAGGCACCTGCAGCCCGGCGCAGAACGGGTGCCACTTCGCGGCGCTCACCGGGCAGCCGTGCGAAGGCGGCCTGTGTGGCCAGGACGGAACCTGCATCCCTGCGGGCGCGGAGGTGGATTGCGCCAACGGCCAGGACGACAACGGCATCGACGGGACGGACTGCGAAGACCCGACCTGTGACGCGCGCGCATGCGACCCACAGGATCTGTGCCGTCCGCAGGCGGTGTGCACGGCCGGCGCCTGCGACCCGGGGCCCGTCAAGGCGTGTGAGGCGCCGCCCAGCGAATGCCACCAGCCGGCTGGCGCCTGTGACCCCGGCACCGGCGACTGCACGTACTCCCTCAAGCCCGCCGGCAGCGCGTGCAGCAGTGGCGAGTGCCTCGCCGATGGCGCCTGCGTCCCCAGCGAGACCGGGGCGGACTGTCACGACGGCCAGGACAACGACGCAGATGGGTTCACCGACTGCGAGGACCCGAGCTGCAGCGCCCAGCCGTGTGACCCGGGCAACCTGTGCATCGCAGACCAGGTGTGTGACGCGAACGCAGGCACCTGCAGCGGCGGCACCCCGGTGATGTGCAACCCGCCCGAGTGCCACGCGGTCGGGACGCCTGAGTGCGACCCGCTCACCGGCTGCAACTTCGTCGTCACCCCGGGCGCCGCGTGCGCCACCGGCTTCTGCAGCGCCGCCGGCGTGTGCGTGGCGCCGTTCAGCTACACGCCGTCCAACTTCGACCCGCTGCTCTATGGGCCGTCGGTTCGGGCGGCGCCGCTCAACTTCACCTGCAGCTCCAGCGACCCGAACGTGGGCCCGGCGTACATCGACACCAACCCCGCCGCTTCACAGGTCTTCAACAACTGGTGCAACCAGCCGGAGCCGCAGCTCTTCCCGGTGACGCTGTCCAACGGCCTGGAGGCGGTGGTGGTCCCGCTGCAGGGGCTGACCGTGGGTGCGGGCGCGGCGCTCGGAGCGGTGGGACCCAGGCCCGTCATCTTCGCGGTCTACGGCGACGCAACCATCCATGGCTACCTCGGCGTGCCCGGCTACGTGAGCTTCAACGGCGCCGGCGTGTCGGAGACGGTCTGCGGCAGCTCGTGGGGCGGAGACGGCGTTTCGAACGGAAGCACCACCAACGGCGGCGGCGGCGGCGGCGGGTTTGCCACCAGCGGTGGAGGGGGCGGAAACGCGGCGTCGAGCGGCGGCGGCAGCCGAGGCGAAGCGGTGGCGACGCCGGACTACCTGCTCAGCCCCCTCCGCGGCGGCTGCCAGGGGGGGCTCGGCGGAAGCTCACAGCTCGTTGCCGGGAACCCTCCGACAATCAGCGGCATCCCCGGCGGCGGCGGCGGCGCGCTGCAGCTCTCCGCGTCCGGCACCCTGAGCGTGCAGGGGGTGGTCTCGGCGAACGGCGGCGGCGCGGCGGGAGGCCGGCGCGACGCGCGGGGCGGCGGCGGGGGCGGCAGCGGAGGCGGGCTCTTGCTCGAAGGGGACGCGGTGGTCTTCGGCAACAGCGCGGTGGTCACCGTGGCCGGCGGCGGCGGCGGTGAGGGCGGCGATGGCTCCAACGACGGGGACCGGGGAGACAACGGCCGTGACAGCACCAGCCAGGCGACAGCGGCGTCCGGCGGCTCGGGCCTCTCCAATGGTGGCGACGGCGGGAACGGCGCCTTCGCTGCGTCAGCGGCCGGAGCGGGAGATGGCACCGGCGCTGGGACGGGCGGCGGTGGCGGCGGCGGCGGGCTGGGCGTCATCCGGGTCAACGCCGCCAGCGGCTGCGTCGTCA
This sequence comes from uncultured Myxococcaceae bacterium, assembly GCA_964596895.1. GTDB lineage: Bacteria > Myxococcota > Myxococcia > Myxococcales > Myxococcaceae > JAFAFL01. Next base: position 3,423 of record CAZQVZ010000334.1, on the reverse strand, counting down.
ACGGCAGCGCATCTTTCCGCGGCCACGTGTCGTCGAGCGGGATGAGCTGTCCATGTTCGGGCGGCACGGTGAACCACGGCGTTTGCGTCACGCCGTGAGATAGATAGAAGGCGGCCCATGCAGAACCTGCGCGACAAGCTGCTAAAGGCCGGACTGGTCACCGAAGGCGACACCCAGCGGGCGGAGACGGAGCGGCGGAGGCCGCCTTCGTCCTCGCAGCCGCCGCGCGCAGGTGCGCGTCCAGGTCCGCGGACCGGCTCACGCCCGGATGCGCGCTCGGGCGGTGGCGGTGGCGGTGGCGGTGGCGCCCTCATCCCGAAGCTGCCGCCCCTTCCGGTCGCCAACAACAAGGAGTTCCAGCGGCTGGAGGCGAAAAAGCAGCTCGAGCTCGACCGGCGCATCCGCGAGGAGGTGCTGGCGACGCAGGTGGAGGTCCCGCCAGGTGGCCACACCTTCTTCTTCGTCACGCGGAAGAACCGGCTGCGCCGCCTGGAGACCACGCCGGAGTTCGCGGCGCGGCTGGAGAGCGGAGAGCTCGCGGTGGTGGAGCGCCCGGACCCCGGCCAGATTGAGCACGCGGTGGTTCCGGCGGGCGTGGCGGACGAGCTGCTCCGGCTGCAGGAGCGTTCGGTGCGGTTCTACAACCGCAAGGAGGCCCCGGTCGGCTTCATTACCGACGAGGAGCTCTCGCGAAGGCAGCAGGCCGAGGCCGCGCATCCCGAAGCAGAAGAGATGGCGGACGCGCCGGCGGCTCCTGACACAGCGGCGGCACCCGCGACGGCAGAGGGCACCGCCGAAGCGCCGTCTGCCGAGCGGGCGCAGAACGGGTCACCTCAGTAGGGGTTCAGTCGGCTGCGGGGGGCCCGGCGCCTGCGCGCACGCAGCACCGCTGCGGTGAGCAGGAGTCCCCAGGGCGCAGCGCCGAGCCTCGCGCTCGCACCCGCGACCGCCGTGCAGCCGGATGCAGCCGCGGCCTTCTTCTGGACGCCGTCGGGCAGGGGCAGCTCCTTGAGCGGAATGGGCTCGGTCCCCGGCAGCCGGGCGGAGGCGGTGGCGAGCGCGACCGGCGCCCTGGGCTCGAGCGCGGGCACCACCTTCTCGTTCAGCTCCCCCACCCTCGCCCGCGCCACCTCGCCGAGCACCTTCGGCACATCCTTCCGTGCCAACGGCTCGAGCCACGCGAGGTCTTTGGAGGTGAGGTGTCCTTCGAGCAACGTCAGCGCCGCACCGCGGAGCTCGGGCGCGCACCGCGCGTCCTGCGCGAGGGCGCGGGCGTGGGTGTGCTGAAGCGCTGGGAGAGGTGTGGCGGCGTGCAGGAGCGCGCGGTCCTGGCCCGGCGCGCTGCAGGCCTCTGAAAGCGGCGCCTGCCGGAGGGCCGCGGTCAGGTGCAGCGGCGGCGCCTCTGTCAGGTCCCGGCCCAGCCGCCACAGTCCCCACAGCGCGTGTTCGGCGACCTCCTCGTCCGCGTGCAGTGACGCCGCCGCGAGCGCTGGCGTGAGCTCGGGATCCTCCAGCGCCCCTCTGCGCGCCGCGAGGTCTCGGAGCTGCGCCGCCACGGTGAGCCGCGCGCGGGCGGATTTGGCCTCACTGAGCTTCACGTGCAGGACGCGCGCGCCCGCTTCCTTCCGTTCCACGCGCCGGACCTCGCCGGTGTCCAGGTCCACGTAGAACGCCCGCAGCATCTTCACCGAGCTGCCGACGCGGCGGTCGTCCTGAAAGGGGACGTACACCCGCAGGCCCGCCGAGGTCTCCTCCACCTTGTGCCAGGGCGCACGCTGCTCATCTGCGCGTGTCTTCTCCCGCTCCACCGGCGTCAGCTCGTCCCACAGGCGGACCCGCATCCGGCGTTCGTCCCGGAAGATCCACTCCAGCCCGCCGGGCACCATCGCCACCGCCCAGTCGCCGTCGAAGCCTGCCTGCACATGGGGGTAGATGCCGTCGGGGAAGGTGGCGTCCCACGCCTGCGTGCCTTCGCCCACCCCAAGCCTCACGCCCCGGCAGTCCCGCGGCAGCTGGCTGCACCTCCACTCTCCGGTCGAGTAGCAGGACGGTTCGGACGCCTTGCCTTTGGGGCGGGCATGGGCGGGCGTGGCGTCAGCGCCGTCGCCGCCGCGGATGACCTGGATGGTCCGCGCCTCGCCCACGGCAGGCACCGCCCACAGCGTGAGCATCAGCAGGGTCAGGACATTCTGGCGCATGGGGCGATGATGCCCCGTCCGCTCAGGCGCCGTCGAACCGGTGCCGCTCGAACGCGGCGCGCACGTCCTCCGGCAGGTCCACCGCGCCGTACACGTCCATGGAGATGGCGACGGTCACGACCTTGATTTGCGTGCACAGCTCGTCGGTGTCCCCGCGGAACATCCGGTAGCGGCTGGTGATGGAGCGGGTGCCCACCTTCTCTGTGTCCATCACGATCCGCACGTCGTCCCCGAAGCGCAGCGGCGCCTTGAAGTCGCTCTGGGTGTGGACGGCGGGGTAGCCCACGCGCCTATGACCCAGCATCTCGGGGTAGCCGGTGCCGACCTCGTCGCGGAAGAAGTCCTCGAAGGTCTGGTGGCAGTACGTGAAGAGCCTGGGGAAGAAGACGATGCGCGCGAAGTCCACCTCCTCGAAGCGGACGGTGCGCCTTTGCGTGTAGGCCATTACGGGTTGAACGCGTCGAGTCCGGTGATGGCCTTGCCGAGCACCAGCGTGTGGACCTCGTGGGTGCCTTCGTACGTGTACACGGACTCGAGGTTCAGCATGTGCCGCACCGCCGGGTACTCCACGGTGATGCCATTGGCGCCGAAGATGCTGCGCGCCTCGCGAGCGATGAGCAGCGCGCTGCGCACGTTGTTGCGCTTGGCCATGGAGACCATCACCGGCGTGGCCTTGCCTTCGTCCTTCAGCCGCATCAGCCGCCAGCCCACCAGCTGCGCCTTGACGATCTCCTGGAGCATGTCCGCCAGCTTCTCCTGCGTGAGCTGGTACCCGGCGATGGGCCTGTCGAACTGCACGCGGCTCAGGGCGTATTCGCGCGCCGCTTCGAAGCAGGCGATGGCCGCCCCGGTGGCCGCCATGGCGATGCCGCCGCGGGCGTTGTTCAAGCAGGACAGCGGGCCCTTGAGGCCCTTCACGCCGGGGAGCACGTTCCCTTCCGGCAACCGCACGTCCTGGAGCGACAGCTCGGAGGTGAAGGATGCGCGCAGGGAGAACTTGCCCTTGATCTCCCGGGCGGCAAACCCGGGCATCCCCTTCTCCACCAAAAACCCGCGGATGGACTCAGGACCGCCGTCCTCCACCTTGGCCCACACCACCGCCACGTCCGCGATGCTGCCGTTGGTGATCCACGTCTTGGTGCCGTTGAGCACCCAGTGGTCGCCGTCCTTCCTGGCGCGGGTGAGCATGCCGCCGGGGTTGGAGCCGAAGTCCGGTTCGGTCAGT
>CAZQVZ010000333.1:0-6815 GCA_964596895.1 uncultured Myxococcaceae bacterium | reverse complement strand
CCGAGATGCTGGAGAGCATGATCTCCTCGTCCCGCCCCACCCGCGCGGAGGTGACCGACGTGGCCAACGCCGTGCTGGACGGCGCGGACGCGGTGATGCTCTCGGGTGAGACCGCCGCCGGCAAACACCCGGTGGAGGCGGTGGCCACCATGGCCCGCATCGTCGAGGAGACCGAACGCAGCGGCCCCCTGCGCCTTCGCCACAACATCCCCTTCGAGCAGCGAAAGGACATCTCCACCGGCGTGGCGGCGGCGGCCACCGCGGCGGTGGGCCAGCTCAAGGCGGAGCTGCTCGTGGCCTACACCGAGTCCGGCAACACCGCCCGGCTCATCAGCGAGTTCCGTCCCGGCGCGCAGATCCTCGGGCTCACGCCCAATGAAGCCACCAAGCGGCGGATGGCGCTGTACTGGGGCGTCCTCCCGCGCAAGGTGGGCAGGCTCTCCTCCACCGACGCCATGGTGCGCCAGGTCAAGCGCCTGTGCGCCGAGAACGGGCTGTGCGCCCGCGGCAAGCACGTGGTGATCGTCGCCGGGGTGCCCCTGAACCAGCCGGGCAAGACCAACACCATGTCGGTGCACACCATCTGAGGCGCGAAGACCAAAGGCCGCTCCGCTACCGGTGCGAGGTGGCCGCCCTTTGGAAGAGAGACGGACGCACCACGAAGGTCTGGGTCCTGGACCTGTCGGAGACCGGGGCGTTCGTGGGGACGGGCGTGGGGCCGGGCGCGCTCGACGTGCAGGTGGGAGACCGGGCGGTGCTGGACCTGGCCCTGCCGGGCGGCGCGCCGTGGCCCGCACAGGTCACCGTGGTCCGCTTCGGTGTGGGGCAGAGGGAGCTGCGCCGGGAGGGGCTGCACCACCTCACGGTGTCCTGCCACGGCGTGGGCGTGGTCTTCGACGCGGTCCCCGAAGATGAGGTGGAGCGGCTGCGCGGGTTTCTGGAGCTGCTCGACGAGCGGTGACCAGAGGGGGCTACAGCTTCTTCTGCTCGAAGTCGTAGATCCGCTCCACGGGGATCTGCCGGTAGCGCTCCACCTTCAGGGCCATGCGGGAGGTGTCCCAGACCAGCTCCTTGCGGTCCCGCTCCGGCTCCTTCTTCTTCCGCCGCTTGAGCTCCTTGAAGATGGGCTTGATGCCCTCCTTGGGGTGCCAGACGAAGGCGGCGGAGAAGAGCAGGTGCCCTGACACCGGGATGAGCCGCGCCTCGATGAGGTCCCCCTTCTCCAGCCCGGCGACGCTGCGGCGCTCGGTGACCTCGAAGTCCTTGCCGCTGTACAGCTCGCGCAGCCGCAAGGTCCCCTTGCCGAGCTTTCGCACCTCGAACAGCCCGTGGGTGGTCTCGGTGAAGCCCCGGAAGTGCGCCTGGTCTTCGGGCGAGAGCGCGGGCCCGTGCAATTCGCAGAACTCGACGGCGGGGGTGCGGCCGGTGGCGGGCGCAGGGCGGTCGAACAGGTACCAGTCGAGGAAGCCGGCCATGCGCATCTCGAAGGACTTGTCGTCCTCGTGCACCTCACCGGTGAGGCGGAAGTACTCCGCCTTGGCGGCCAGGAGATCCTGCTTGCGCTCTTCGCCGCTGGCGAACTCGATGAGGCGGTCGAGATACGGCTGGTAGTTCAGGGGCTCCATGAGGGGGCGCGCCAGTCTACCCTGCCATCAGCGTGGTGAAGCGCCTGAAGAGATAGCGGGCGTCATGCGGGCCGGGCGAGGACTCGGGGTGGTACTGCACGCTGAAGGCGCGCGCGTCCGGGAGGTGGATCCCCTCCACGGTCTGGTCGTTGAGGTTCACGTGCGTGACCTCCGCCTTGCCCTTCACCGAGGTGTCATCCACCGCGAAGCCGTGGTTCTGGGCGGTGATCTCCACCCGCCCGGTGAGCAGGTCCTTCACCGGCTGGTTCCCGCCGCGGTGGCCGAACTTCATCTTGTAGGTCCGCCCGCCGATGGCCCGCGCGAGGATCTGATGCCCCAGGCAGATCCCGAAGATGGGCACCTTCCCCAGGAGCGCCGCCACCGTCGCGTCAGCGCCCTTCACCGCCGCCGGGTCGCCGGGCCCGTTGGTGAGGAAGACGCCGTGGGGCTTGTGCGCGAGCACCTTCTCCGCCGGGTAATCCGAAGGCACCACGGTGACCCGGCACCCTTCGTCCACGAGGTAGCGGAGCATGGCCTTCTTCAGCCCGTAGTCGTACGCCACCACGTCGTACTCGAGCTTCCTGGGCTCGGCCTGCGCGCCGCCCGCCTGCAGGAAGTCGGGGGTGGGCTCGGTGAACGGGTACGGCTCCTTCGTGGAGATGCCGGTGGCCAGATCCAGCCCCTCCATCCCCAGGGCGCCGCGCGCCTTCTCCACCAGCGCCGCGTGAGAGTGGACGCCCCCCGCCGAAAGCACGCCCATCTGCGCGCCGTGGGTGCGGATGTGCCGCACGAGCCGGCGGGTGTCGATGCCGAAGATGCCGCCCATCCCCCAGCGGCCCAGGTAGCCCGACAGCGACTCGGTGGCGCGCCAGTTGGAAGGTTCGGTGAAGTTGCGGACCGCCATGCCCACCGCGTGCGGCCGGAAGGACTCCTGGTCCTCCGGGTTGGTGCCCACGTTCCCCATCTCGGGGTACGCCATGGTGACGATCTGCCCGACGTACGAAGGGTCGGTGAGGATCTCCTGGTAGCCGTACATGGAGGTGTTGAAGACCACCTCCCCCACCACGTCGCCGTCGGCGCCGAAGCTCTTGCCTTCGAAGATGGCCCCGTCTGCCAGTGCCAGTACCGCCCGCTTCATCCCTGCTCCTTCACGCTGCCGTCCAGGTACACCACGCGCCCTCCCACCACCGTCGCCCTCACCTTCCCCCTCACCCGCCGCCCCTCGAACGGGGAGTTGCGGCTCTTCGAAAAGAAACGCGCGGACTCGACCGTCCACTCCACAGCCGGGTCCACCACCGCCACGTCCGCCAGCTCTCCTTGCGAAAGCGATCCACCCGGCAGACCGAAGATGCGCGCCGGCGCCGTGGAGAGCAGCTCCACCGCGCGCGACAGCGGGAGCACCCCTTCGTGGACGAGCTCCAGGGTCAGGGGCAGCGCCGTCTCCAGCCCGACGATGCCGTTGGCCGCGCAGTCGAACGGGCAGACCTTGTCGGAGGCGCCATGCGGCGCATGGTCGGTGGCGATGACGTCGATGGTCCCGTCCACCATCCCCGCCCGCACCGCCTCCACGTCCCGCGCCGAGCGCAGCGGCGGGTTCATCCGCGCGTGCGTGTCCCACTCCCCCACCGCCTCGTCGGTGAGCGAGAAGTGGTGCGGGGTGGCCTCGGCGGTGACCTTCAGGCCCCGCGCCTTGGCGTCCCGCACCAGCCGGACCGAGGCCTCACATGAGAGGTGGGCGAAGTGCAGCCGCCCGCCGTTCTCCTCCGCCAGATAGAGGTCCCGCGCCACCATGGTGACCTCCGCGGAGGGCGGGATGGGCGCGAGCCCCAGCTTCGCCGCGGTGGCGCCTTCGTTCATCACGCCGCCGGCGGAGAGCGTGAGCTCCTCCTCGTGCAGCATCAGGGGCACGTTCAGCGGCAAGGACCACTGGAGGGCCCGGCGCATCAGGCCCGCGTCCATCACCGGGCGGCCGTCGTCGGTCAGGCAGACGCAGCCCGCCTCCACCAGCTCCGCCATGTCACAGAGGGCCTTGCCCTCCTGGCCGCGGGTGATGGCGCCGGACGGGTAGACCCGGCACAGGCCCACCTCGCGCGCGCGCTGGGCCACGTGCCTGGCGAGGATGGCGGTGTCGATGACCGGCGCCGTGTTGGGCATGGCCACCACCGCGGTGTACCCGCCCGCAACCGCCGAGCGGCAGCCGGTGAGGATGGTCTCCTTCCCCTCTCCCCCCGGCTCGCGCAGGTGCGCGTGCAGGTCGATGAAGCCGGGCAGCACCCACTGCCCGGAGGCGTCGAGCACCTCCGCGTCCTTCGGGGCGTCCACCCGGGAGGAGAAGGCGGCCACCTTCCCGTCGACCAGCAGCAGGTCCCCCACGGCGTCCACGCCCGCCTTCGGGTCCACCACGCGGCCGCCGCGGATGAGCAGGGGCTTCGTCATGCGCAGCTCCGCTCCAGCACCGCCATCCGCACCGCCACCCCGTTCTCCACCTGGTCCAGGACCGCGCTGCGCTCGCCCTCCGCCACCTCGTCGGAGATCTCCACGCCGCGGTTCATGGGCCCCGGATGGAGGACGGGCACCTGCGGCCCGAGCCTCGCCGCCCGCGGGGCGTTCAACCCGTAGCGCCGGGCGTATTCGCGCGCAGAGGGGAAGAAGGCGTGGGTCATCCGCTCCAGCTGGACCCGGAGCATCATCACCGCGTCACACCCCTCCAGCGCCCGGTCGAAGTCGTAGCTGACCTCGGCGCCCAGCGCCTCGATGCCCTTCGGCATCAGGGCCACAGGTCCGCACAGCACCACCCGCGCGCCCAGAAGCCCCAGGCAGTGCACGTTGGAGCGCGCCACCCGGCTGTGGAGGATGTCCCCGGCGATGACCACCGTCTTGCCGGCCAGCGTGCCCAGCCGTTCGGTGAGGGTGAGCGCATCCAGGAGCGCCTGGGACGGATGTTCGTGGGTGCCATCTCCCGCGTTCACCACCGGCGCGCGCACGTGCTTCGCCACCAGCGCCGCGGCGCCCGAGGACGCGTGCCGCAGGACGAGCGCGCACGGCCGCATGGCGTCGAGCGTCCGGACGGTGTCCAGGAGCGTCTCCCCCTTCGCCACCGAGGAGCCCTTCGCAGACCAGTTGAGGACGTCCGCGCCGAGCGCACGGGCGGCGATCTCGAAGGAGGAGCGGGTCCGGGTGGAGTCCTCGAAGAAGAGGTTGGCCACCACCTTCCCGGCCAGGGGGCGGGCGTGCAGCGGCCCCTCACGCCTTGCGCGCTTGTGGGCGGCGGCAGCGCAGAGCAGCGCCTCCACCTCCGCCCGCTGCATCCCGCGGATGCCCAGGAGGTCTCGCCGCGCTGGAGCGCTCATGGGCGGGTGGGGCCCTCGCGCTCGGGGCTGAAGCGGATGGTGAGGAACTTCTGGGTGGGCTTGAGCCGCACCTGGCGTTCGTACGGCACCGCGATGCGGATGGTCTGCGCCACCGTGTTGCGCTCCACGACGATCTGCTCTGCCGTCACGCCCAGCCCCACGGCCTCTTCCAGCTCCCCGTACGGGTTCGCCGTCCAGTGGGTGCCGACGCGGCCCAGCCCCTCCGCAATCTGCCCGGCGAGCCGGCGGTCCTCGAGCTGGTAGGCGCGGTTGAGCGCCACGTTGATCTGATTCTTCACCTCGAAGTGGTCCAGCATCACCGGGAAGAGCAGCACGCCGAGGTAGATGGCAGAGGCGACGACCAGCAGGAGGATCAGGTTGGGGAGGCTGATCTTGCCCGAGGCGTTCACGGGGTGCCGGATAGCAGACACCCCCTGCGAAATCCACCGGCCAGATCCGCCCGGATTCCCCTCTGGGAGACTGGCCGCTCGCCCTACCGGACCGGCAGGAAGAAGCGCTGGGTCTTGAGCCCGGTGCCGTCGAACACGCCGGAGAGGAAGCCGCCGTGCCCCAGGGCGAGCCAGATCACCATCGCCTTGCCCTTGATGTGGCCGTAGGGGACGAACTCCGGCCGCCCGGTGACGCCGAAGCCCACCCGCGAGTCCGAGCTGTTGTCCCGGTTGTCGCCCAGGACGAAGACGTGGCCGGGCGGCACCATCCACGGACCTTCGCGGCGGTCCTGCATCCGGCGCGGCATCTGGGCGGTGACGTAGGGGTGGCCGTTCACCTGCTCTGCGAACAGCGTCACCTGGTGCGACTCCCAGTCGCCGCGCTCCTGGTCCCAGTAGACCCAGCCGTCCTCGCGCTTTTCGCGCGGCATGGGCTGGTCGTTGACGTGGAGCACCCCGTCCACCAACTCCACCTTGTCTCCCCCCACGCCGACGACGCGCTTGATGAAGTCCTTGGAGGTGTCCACCGGGTTGTTGAAGACGATGACGTCTCCGCGCTCCGGCGGCCGGACGATGGTGAAGGGCACCCAGTTCGTGAACGGGATGCGCACCCCGTAGATGAACTTGTTGACGAAGATCTGATCCCCAATCTCCAGGGTGGGGATCATCGACCCGGACGGGATCCGGAACGGCTCGATGAGCACGGTGCGGATCACCATGGCGATGGCGAAGGCTTTGACGAAGCCCATGGCGAAGTCGAAGGTGGACTGCTTGCGCCACACCGCGAGGTGCTTGTCCGCGGCGGCAGAGGCCTTCTTGAGGGACTCCTCCAGGGGCCCGAACGCGCCGGCCGCGGAGTGCCGCTGCACCTGCGCCACCTGCAGGACCAGCTCCTCGCGCGTCTTCGGCTGGAGCTTGTCCCGGTAGCGGTCGGACAGGCCGCCCACCTCGGTCTCCAGCTCCCACGCCTGGTGCCGCAGCTGCCGGGGCGTGGCGAAGGGCTTCACCACGGTCCGCAGCGGGATGAGCCCCACGAACCAGGCCACCATCAACAGGCCGAAGCCCTTGAGCAGCGGCTGCGCCCACTGGTGCGCGGGCGTGTGCAGCTCCACCACGAACAGGTAGACGATGAAGGCGAGGCCAAAGACGGTGACCGGGGCCCACAGGCTGGAGAGCCTCCCCACCCAGCGCAGCCGGACGAGCGTCTTCCGCTCGTCGTCGGTCAGCTTCGCCGCCACCTCGTCCCGAAAGCGCGCGGCCACTACTCCTCCGACTTCAGCACCGCGAGGAAGGCCTCCTGCGGGATCTCCACCACGCCCACCTGCTTCATGCGGCGCTTCCCCTCCTTCTGCTTCTCGAGGAGCTTGCGCTTGCGGCTGATGTCGCCGCCG